>SXWI01000098.1 GCA_005791465.1 Bacteroidota bacterium
AGCTCTAAACTGAAACCAAGGTTGGTCAACCGCTTCATGACTCCCTTCATTAGGATATCGATAATATTAAAGATATTCTCACGGGTGAGGCTATTGAAAATAATCACATCGTCTATTCGATTCAAGAATTCAGGAGAAAATGTTTTTTTAAGTGCTTTCTCAATAACTGCCTTATTCGCTTCATCCTCTGACTCCATTTTGGCACTTGTGGTAAAACCAACACCCGTTCCAAAATCCTTCAATTGCCTTACACCGATATTAGAAGTCATAATAATCAGCGTATTCTTAAAGTCAACTTTTCTTCCTAATCCATCCGTCAACTGTCCATCATCTAATACCTGCAATAAAATATTGTAAATATCAGGGTGTGCTTTTTCAATTTCATCCAACAAGATTACACTATACGGTTTACGACGAACTCGTTCTGTCAACTGTCCTCCTTCTTCATATCCAACATATCCTGGAGGCGCTCCTATCAATCGGCTAACCGTAAACTTCTCCATGTACTCGCTCATATCAATTCGAATCAAGGAATCCTCTGAATCAAATAAATAACGAGCCAGTGCGCGGGCCAATTCAGTTTTACCCACTCCAGTAGGGCCCAAGAAAATAAACGTTCCAATAGGCTTTTTAGGATCCTTAAGTCCCACTCTGTTTCGCTGGATTGCTTTCACTACTTTTTGAATGGCTTCATCCTGACCAATTACCATGCCACTCATGTCATTCGCCATACGACGCAACTTCTCCGTCTCTGCCTGCACCATGCGCTTAACAGGAATACCAGTCATCATACTAATAACCTCAGCGATATCCTCCTCTCCAATTGGGAACTTGCGGTGTTTACTCTCTTCTTCCCATTCTACCTTAGCACGTTCTAATTCCTCCTGTAGCTTTTTTTCAGTATCGCGGAGGGAGGCAGCTTCTTCAAACTTCTGACTCTTGACTACTTTATTCTTTTCTACTTTGACTTCCTCAATTTTCTGCTCGAGCTCAGTGATAGTGGGAGGAACATTGATATTTTTCAAGTGTACTCTTGCACCAACCTCATCCATCACATCAATTGCTTTATCTGGCAACAAACGATCAGTGATATAACGATCGCTGAGTTTTACACAAGCATCAATCGCTTGCTGATCGTAATTGACATTGTGATAATCCTCGTATTTGTTTTTAATATTATCCAAAATCTGGATGGTGTCATCCACACTAGGTGGATCAATGATCACTTTCTGAAAACGACGGTCAAGCGCCCCGTCCTTCTCAATATGCATACGATATTCATCAAGCGTAGAAGCGCCTATACACTGCAGTTCTCCCCGCGCTAATGCAGGTTTAAAGATATTGCTAGCATCAAGTGACCCACTAGCACCGCCAGCACCTACAATCGTATGTAACTCATCAATAAAAAGAATCACATCGCGATTTTTTTCGAGCTCGTTCATGATTGCCTTCATCCGCTCCTCGAATTGTCCGCGATATTTGGTTCCGGCTACTAAAGCAGCTAAGTCAAGCGAAATAACTCGCTTGTCAAAAAGCACTCGTGATACTTTCCGTTGCACAATGCGAAGCGCAAGCCCTTCCACAATAGCTGTTTTACCAACCCCTGGCTCACCAATCAAAATGGGATTATTCTTCTTACGACGAGAAAGTATTTGAGACACTCTCTCAATTTCTTTTTCTCTTCCCACTATGGGATCCAAGGTCCCCATCTCTGCCATCCGTGTGATATCTCGGCCAAAATTATCTAGCACAGGAGTTTTACTCTTAGCAGTTCCTGCGGACTTAGGAACAGATTTTAATGATCCTGATTTTTTTTCTTCCTCAAATTCCTCATCATTCTCTTCTGGAAACTCAGCTTTTGGTTCATTTGATTTTACAATACCAAGTTCTTGGCGGAATAAATCATAATCCACATCAAACTGATTGAGAATTTGCGTGGCAATGTTTTCTTTGTTCTTTAAAATAGAAAGCATCAAATGCTCTGTTTCAACGGTGTTGCTTTTTAGCGCTTTTGCTTCAAGTACTGTAACACGAATAACTTTTTCAGCTTGCTTGGTTAAAGGCAAAGAATTGATATTTGCAACATTCTTTCCCGTTTTATCTTTTACTGCTAATTCAATTTCCTTTCTGAGTTCATACAGATCCACATTAAAGCTCTTGAGGATTCTCACAGCCGTATTTTCACCCTCCCGAATCACCCCTAAGAGTAAGTGCTCAGTACCAATGAAATCGTTGCCCAAACGCAGCGCTTCCTCCCGACTGAAGGAGATAATTTCTTTGACCTGAGCGGAAAAATTGTTATCCATTTTACAGAATATTACTGTTGTTACAATATTAACGAATAATTTCGGGAAGGGTAATGAGGCAGTTATAAACCCCTGTTAATAAACCGCTCCCGGATACTAACTTATGAGAATCAAAATTGATACCAAAGAACGATTTAAAGTTATTACCATAATTGAGCCCCATTTAACTGCTAGGATGGCAGTCGAATTCTCGGAAATCCTAAAAAAAGGGCATGAGGCTGACAGTTCAACTGCAGAGAGTTTTACACACCTGGTTGTTGTAATGTCCGCTATACAAGAAATTGAAAAAGACGGTATTCAGCTTTTAGCATCCATCCAAAAAGAATTTTATGCACAGGACCACTCTTTTGTCTATTGTAGCTTGCAGCCTGTCGTAGAGGCAGCAATTAAAGAGGCTGGAGTTTACGATATGATGAATATCACCCCGACAGAAAGCGAAGCATGGGATATCTTGCAAATGGAGGAGATCGAGCGAGAATTGTTGAAGGATCCGGATGCTTGATCATTAATAATTTGAACTTATGTTCTCGGTTACCATACTTGGAAACAATTCAGCAGTACCTGCCTATGAGCGGTTCCCTACCAGTCAGCTGGTTTCACTGAATGGAAATCAATTTCTAATTGACTGCGGTGAAGGAACCCAGATGCAGCTCATGCGCTATAAAATAAGATATAGTCGCATTTCGCATATTTTTATCTCCCATCTTCACGGAGACCATTACTTTGGACTCATTGGACTCATCAACAGCTTTGGGCTACTTGACAGACAACAGGATTTACATGTGTACGGCCCCTCTGCTTTGAAAGATATTATAGAGTTGCAATTAAAAGTGGCCTCCACACGATTACCATTTCAATTACAGATTCATGCTATAGAATCCCAAGGCATACTGGTAGAAACTGAGGAAATAAAAGTTTCTTTCTTTCCCACCGATCACCGTATTGAGTGTTATGGGTTTTTATTTCAGGAAAAAACGTTGCCCCGTAAATTAGCTTCCCAACGAAATAAACCCCGCACTTATGCCTATTGCGCAGATACGCGCTATGATGAGCGCATACTTCAGCATATTGGGGAAGTAGATCTACTTTATCACGAGTCTACCTATTTGCATGACCAGCATGAGAAAGCTGAACTTCGTTATCATGCTACAGCAAAACAAGCTGCAGAATTCGCAAAAAAGGCAGGAGCAAATCGTTTGCTACTGGGACATTTTAGTAGCCAATATGAAACTATACAAGGATTTGAGGATGAAGCTAGAAAAACTTTTGCTGCCAGCGAAAATGCATTACAGGGGGTTACGTACCTGATTTAGCAATAATTTAAGTTTCTCATGATGGGATGCGCTCACTGGCCAAACTGGCATCCTGAAAGTATTTTTACAATGGCCCATCTCAGCAAGAACTGCCTTAATACCAGCGGGGCTTCCTTCGGTAAAAAGCGCACCGGTAATTTCGAGATACTTATTGTGCAAGGGGCGTGCTTTCTCAAAATTACCTGACAAGCAATAACGCACCATTTCAGAAAATTCCTTTGGGAATGCATTGGCCACTACAGAGATTACACCAGCTGCACCAGCTGCGATTAAGGGTAATGTAATGGGGTCATCTCCGCTAATGACCATGAAATCTGCAGGCTTATCTCTAAGAAGCTGCATCATCAAGTCCATGTTACCACTGGCCTCTTTGGTTGCAAATACCGACTTACACTCTTTGGCTACACGAAGTTGTGTTGCTGCCGTTATCGACTGACCGGTTCTTCCAGGTACATTGTACATGATAATAGGAAGTGGCGTATGCTGATCAATGAGCTTGTAATGCTGAAATATTCCCTCTTGATTGGGTTTATTGTAATAAGGACTCACAGAAAGAATAGCGGAGTAACCTGTCAGATCAAAATGCGTTAAAGCATGAACTACTTCCTGCGTGTCGTTACCTCCAATTCCTGCAACAAGCGGTATGCGACCCGCTGTGTACTCCTGTACAAATGAAAAAACGGCTTGCTTTTCTTCCCCATGAATCGTTGCACTTTCACCAGTAGTGCCCAATACTACCAAATACTCTACCCCGCCACTGATCCAAAAATCGAGGCAGCCTTGAAAAGCTTTCCAGTCAATAGCGCCATCTTCCGTGAAAGGCGTTACTATGGCAATTCCGGTTCCACTAAAAGTCTTTTGAAGATTCATGATTGAAAATCGTAAAATGAAAAACTATTCTTCCCAAAATCCCATTCTTCCAAATTTCTCAATGCGATCCTGCACTCTTTTTTCAGCAGGAATGTCTCGCAGGGAGCGCAGCACAGGAATAATAAATTCTTTTAGTTGTTGAGCCGCCTGATCGTAATCCCAATGTGCTCCTCCGGGTGGCTCCGGTATAATCCCATCAATTAAACCAAACTCCAGCATTCGGTCGGCCGTTAACCGAAGTTGCTCAGCAGCAATTTCTTTTTTATCCCAACTTCTCCATAAAATGGAAGAACAGCTTTCTGGGCTAATTACTGTGTACCAAGTATTTTCCATCATGTAAACATTGTCACCAACGCCAATGCCTAAAGCACCCCCACTAGCTCCCTCTCCAATTATCACACAGATCACAGGAACCTTAAGCCGAATCATTTCGTAAATATTGCGTGCAATTGCTTCTCCTTGTCCTCTTTCCTCTGCCTCCAAGCCCGGAAAAGCGCCAGGTGTATCGATTAACGTAACAATAGGTTTATTGAACTTCTCTGCCAACTTCATCAATCGCAATGCCTTTCGGTATCCTTCAGGATTTGCCATTCCAAAATTCCGAAGTTGTCTAGTTTTAGTATTAATACCTTTCTGCTGTCCAATGAACATGACGGTTTCTCCATCTAATGAAGCAAACCCTCCCACCATAGCCTTATCGTCTTTTACATTCCGATCACCATACATTTCAACAAAATTACTGGTCATCTTTTCAATATACTTAAGGGTATAGGGCCTGTCTGGATGACGGCTTAATTGAACCCGCTGCCAACTAGTTAAATGCTTGGTTAATTCACTTCTTTTATCAAGAACCTGTTCATTTAATTTCTCAATGACCTCAGTATAATCCACCTTACCCTTGGCAGATTTTTGCTCCAAATCGATGATTTCCTCGATCAGCTCCTTGAGGGGCTTTTCAAAGTCGATAAATTGTCTGTTTTTGTTTGCTGGCATGGCCTTAAACGTAAGTGTCGAAATTACAGATTATGCGGGAATTAGCCTCCTCCAGGGCAGGGTATATAAAGGCCACATATAGTTTAAAAATGATTTGGAGCAGAAAAAGCCCAACGCTATCTTTGACCTCCCAAATTTGGGAAACGGATCGGTAGTTCAGTTGGTTAGAATGCCGCCCTGTCACGGCGGAGG
>SXWI01000099.1 GCA_005791465.1 Bacteroidota bacterium
CCTGATGATATCGTTTTTATATCGCTCCGCGATTTCGAGAAAGAAGAGAAAAACCTATTAGACCGTCTAGGAATAAAGAAGATCTCTGCTAAAGAAATTAGAAGCAAGGGCGCTGAGAATATTGTACGATCTATCCTGCGTTACTTATCCGATTGCACAGACATCTACTTATCCTTTGACGTAGATTGTTTAGATGCTTCTATTTCTAAAGGAACGGGCACGCCTGTTGGAAATGGACTTCGGGAGCGTGAAGCAGAAGACTTAGTGAGCAAGTTTATGCAGAATAGAAAAATATGTTGCTTCGAAATCACCGAAGTAAATCCCACCCTTGATAAAGAAAATTTAATGGCTGAAATTGCATTTAATATTTTGCAGCGTAGCGTCAATATTCTTATGATGAATTAATGAGGTCTAAAAGTATCCATCAGGCCCTGTTCAAATGAGCGCGGCATAAAACCAAGTTCTTCTTTCGCTTTATCAATTTTCAAACCTGTAACTAAAGGTCTTTGCGCCAACTGTTGTAATGAGGCAGAACTAGTCCGTATCAAAAGTTCATGATTCAAGCCCAGATATTTTGCAGTTTTGACGGCCATTTCAAATGGTGTTAAAATCTCCTCCCCACACAAATTATAAACGCCCAAGGCTCTTTTTTCTAAAAGTAAAAGTAACCCAGCTACTAAATCCTCTACATACGTAGGAGTTCGAATTTGATCATCCACCACACTATAAGTTTGCCCCTGTGTTAACTTTTCCTGGACTATCGAAAGTAGATTTGAACGCCCAGTCATAGGTCGACCATAGACCAATACGGTTCTCACAATAGACCAATCACCAGGATAAGCACGGACTAGTAATTCAGCTTGCGCTTTTGTTACACCATAATGATTAATTGGATTGACTAAACCATCCTCTGCATAATTACCTTCCTTACCATCAAAAACAAAATCAGTGGAAATATAACAAACGGGTGTCTTGGTGTTTGCAATTAACTCCAATAGCATACCGGTTCCCTCAGCATTAACAGCGGTAGCCCTTGTTTTATCTAACTCACAATCGTCGGGTTTGCCAATCGCGGCTGCATGAAAAATAAAATCAAAATTAAGTTGACTAACAACTGTTCTGGTTTGATCGATATCAGCTAAGTCCATGGAAATGTAATTGAAACTCGGAGAAGATGTAAAAGGCAAACGACACTCCCCTCTTCCCGTAGCTAAGACCTTGTAACCTTGCAATAGCAGTTGTTTGCAGAGGTAGTACCCTAAAAATCCATTTGCGCCTGTCACCAGTATTTTCATAGGGTAAAGCTAAAGAAAACACGTACCTTAGCATCTTAATTTTTTTATAAAGTATGTCATCAAAAGTTACGAAAATCGGTGTACTAACCTCTGGGGGCGATTCTCCAGGAATGAATGCAGCGGTCCGTGCCGTAGTTAGAACAGGTCTCTATTATGGACTGGAAGTATATGGAATCATGCGGGGTTATCAGGGATTGATCGAAGATGATATCTTCAAAATGAATGGACGCTCTGTTGCTAATATCATTCAACGAGGTGGCACGATTTTAAAAACTGCACGCTGCTTAGAATTCATGGAAAAAGAAGGAAGGCAAAAAGCGTATGACAATCTTAAGAAAAGAGGAATTGATGGATTGGTTATAATAGGCGGTGACGGATCATTTAGAGGAGCGGTGAAGTTTAGTAGCGAATTTAATATCCCTTGTATTGGCCTTGCCGGAACCATCGACAAAGACATCTCAGGGACTGATTTTACAATTGGTTTTGACACGGCAGTAAATACAGCCGTGGAAGCCATTGATAAAATCAGAGACACTATGGATGCACATGACCGTGTTTTTGTGATTGAAGTAATGGGGCGTGATGCGGGGTACATTGCCCTACATAGCGGAATTGCTACTGGAGCAGAAAATATCCTCATTCCTGAGCGAAAGACTGACATCAACGCTATCATAAAATCACTCAAAGAAAAAGAGCGTCGAAAAAAGATGGTCAACCTTATTGTTGTAGCGGAGGGTGATGATTTTGGCGGAGCGGATCAGGTTAGTAAGGTATTAAAGGAAAACCTTCCTAAAGCAGAAATTAGAGTTTGTATTTTAGGTCATATTCAACGAGGCGGATCTCCCAGCTGCCTTGATCGCATCATAGCAAGCCGTATGGGATATCATGCAGTAGAGAGTTTGCTACAGGGCCGTCATAATGTGTTTGTTGGAATCCAGTATAATAAGATGAATTATATTCCTTTGGAACAAGCCGTGAAAACAAAAGGAAAAATTAGTGACGAGTGGCTAGATATAGTAAAGATCTTAGCCAGTTAAAGAGCATATTTATGAAAAAGAATATTGAGAAATACCTACATCAGGAATACGATAATGAAGCAGGTAGACAACATGCTACCAAACGAACAAAAATTGTTGCCACAGTCGGTCCTTCTTGCGATACCTACGAGAAACTGCTAGAATTAGTAAAGGCTGGAGTCAATGTTTTCCGATTAAATTTTTCACACGGCAAACATGAAGAAAAAGCTACTATCATTGAGTTTATTCAACAAATCAACAAAAGTCAGCCATACAATATTTCAATATTAGCGGATTTGCAAGGCCCAAAACTTCGAGTTGGAGAATTAGCAGATGGATCTATTGAACTAATAAAAGGAGAAAGCTTCCTATTTACTAATGAGAAAATCGTAGGAACAAAAGATCGAATTTTTGTTTCTTACGACAACCTTCATAATGATGTAAAAAAGGGAGAGAAAATTCTGATTGATGATGGAAAAATAGAAGTAGAAGTTATTGATATTCTCCCCTCTCATGATGTTCGTGTAAAAGTTTTACTAGGAGGAACACTTTTACCAAAAAAAGGAGTGAATCTTCCAGACACAAACATCTCTTTACCTGCGCTTACCCCAAAAGATATAGAGGATCTCTCCTTTATTTTTCAGCATCAAGTTGACTGGATTGCGCTTTCTTTTGTTCGCACCCCCGCCTGCATCAAGCAACTAAAGGATATTATAGCCAAACACAAGCACACTGCTAAAGTGATTGCCAAGATTGAAATGCCAAAGGCTATAAAAAATTTACGTGAGATCATATTAGAAAGTGACGGGATTATGATTGCGCGAGGAGATTTAGGAGTTGAACTTCCGATTGAAGAAGTTCCCTTAATTCAAAAAGATATTATCAAAAAATGTATACACCGCGCTAAACCGGTGATTGTAGCCACCCAGATGATGGAAAGCATGATTGATCGTGTCAAACCTAATCGTAGCGAAATTACCGATGTGGCCAATGCGGTGCTAGAAGGCGCTGATGCTCTCATGTTAAGTGGCGAAACGGCAGTAGGCAATCACCCTACCCTTGTAATTGAGACAATGACTCGAATTATTCTGGAGGTTGAGGCAAAGGCTTATTACTACAATCGTGATGAGATGCTCAGACCACAAGCACACTCCCCGTCTTTACTAAGTGACGCCATTTGTTACAATGCCTGCAAATTAGCTGAAGATGTTAACGCTGAAGCAATCATTGGTATGACGCAAAGCGGATATACAGGATTTATGTTGAGCAGTTACCGCCCCAAAGCACCTGTATACGTATTTACAAAAAAGAGAGAGCTGGTTAATCAATTGAGTCTCTCCTGGGGCGTACGAGCTTTTTTCTATGACGAAGAGGAGAGCCTTGACGAAATATTCCAAGATCAGATCGACATTTTAAAACTCAGACATTTCCTAAAAAAAGGAGATGTGGTAGTAAGTACAGGAAGCACTCCCGTACAACAACATCTACCCACAAATGTGTTGAAGATCGCTACGGTAGAATAGACAATATTAAAGTTCCCTTACTTTAATATTTCGAAACCATACCTTGTCACCATGATCTTGTAATCCAAGTTTCCCCTGCTGATAAGTACCAAAGCCATTCATTTTTGCAAACTTGCTGCCAGCAATTAATTTTTTCCAGTCTTCGCCCCATAACTTGGTAGACACCACATTTACTCCATTAAGCCAGAAATCAAGTTGTCCATTTACACAACGGATCTCTACCTGGTTCCACTCTCCAAAAGGACGAACCGTTTCCTCTTTACAGGAAATCAAATCATATAAATCTCCAGCACGATGTTTGATTATTTTACTATCAGCATGCCCCTGATTATCTAATACCTGCATTTCAGGAGCAGACATCCAAGGCCAAATATATTTAGTGGTATCCTCATGAATGTAGAACATAATCCCACTGTTCCCATTTTGTGAAATTTTCCACTCCAACTTCAAATGAAAATTAGAAAAAGTTCTATCTGTCACAATATCTCCACCGTCCAACACCTGCCAATCTTTTTTTTGTGTAGGATCAAGAAATAGCATGCCGTCTTCGACTTTCCAAGCAGCGCCCACTGGTTTTCCACCATACTTATGCCATCCGCTTGCAGATTTTCCATCGAACAAAAGTGTCCAGCCTTCTCTTTTTTCGTTACGCGATAAAGTATTTGGCTTTATTTGTGCTTTTAAAGTCGTAACAGAACACGCCATTAATACAAATAAAAATAATCTTAGCATGAATACTAATTTAAGGTTAAGATGTACCGAACCATTGTCTCCGCATCTTCCTGCGAAATTCCAGGATGCGGTGTCATGGGAACATTGCCCCAATTCCCAGAACCCCCTTTAATAATTGTACGAGCAAGGGCCGTAATGGCATCATTGGGTGCGCCAGCATATTTATTGGCAATCTCTTTGTAGGATGGCCCAATTAATTTATCATCGATTTTATGACAGGTCAAACAATCGCTTTTACCAACTAAGGCAAGCCCCTTTGTATAAACAGGATCTTTTTTAGACTCCGTTGTACTAGTAGCTGTAATAGTGGATGAAGTAGTATCAACGTTAGTTTTGTCAGCAGAAGACTGACAAGCTATGAAGCCAACTAGTAAAATAAAAAACGAAATGAAACGGAAAAGCATAGTTCTTACTATTTTAATGCTAAAATTATGATTTAATCCAACCCTAGTAATTTTCTGTTAGCGGCAATATTAGTTCCGCTGGATGCAAAATCGTCAAAAGCTCTCTCTGTTACTCGAATGATATGGCTGTCAATGAATGCAGCTCCCTCCGCAGCGCCTTGTACAGGATGCTTAATACAACATTCCCATTCCATGACGGCCCAACCCTGATAATCATACTGCGCAAGTTTGCTAAAGATTGACTTGAAATCAACCTGACCATCGCCTGGTGATCGATATCGCCCCGCTCGATTTGCCCAAGACTGATATCCACCGAATGTACCTTGCTTTCCTGTTGGATTAAATTCTGCGTCCTTTACATGAAAAGCTCTTATTCGTTCGTGATAATAATCGATATAGGCTAAATAGTCTAACTGTTGCAAAACAAAGTGAGAGGGATCATAAAGCAAACAAGCCCTGGGATGTTGTTGTACAGCATCCAAGAACATTTCATAGGTAAGTCCATCAAAAATATCCTCTCCAGGATGCACTTCATAACACACATCAACGCCGCATTCATCAAAATAATTTAAAATTGGCAACCATCTGCGCGCTAACTCCTTAAAACCCTCCTCCACCAATCCGGCTGGGCGTTGTGGCCATGGATGAAAAGTATGCCAAAGTAAAGAACCACTAAAAGTTGGATGTGCCGTAAGTCCCATGTGCTGAGAAGCCTTAGCGCCAAACTTCACTTGCTCAATAGCCCAGTTTGTTCTGGCTGTAGGATCTCCTTTAATTGCTGCTGGGGCAAACCCATCAAACAATGTATCATATGCTGGATGAACAGCCACCAACTGCCCTTGTAAATGAGTCGAAAGTTCTGAAATAGATAAACCACACTCCTCTACTATGCCTTTGACCTCGTCAGCATAAGTTTTGCTGGTAGCCGCCTTCTTTAAATCAATACATCGAGAATCCCAAGTAGGGATCTGAACAGCCTGATACCCCAATGATTTTACCCATTGACAGATCGAACGCAGATCATTATAGGGAGCAACATCTCCCATGAACTGCGCAAGAAAAATACCAGGCCCTTTGATGGTTGTCATAATAAATATTTATTGGATAAAATCAATCCAGCCCTGCGTCTTATTGGAGCGAATCATTGTTTCAACAAATGCCATTCCTCGCAAACCCTCCACAGTACCAGGGAAGTCGATCCATGCTGGAGCTGGTGTCGCTCCATTTTCTTTGGCCAAAATAGTGAGCGCAAAGTTCCGGTACAAATTCGCGAATGCCTCTAGATATCCTTCTGGATGACCCGCAGGAGTGCGTGTGTTGTGAGTGGCGTTTGAGCTCAAATAGCTTGCTCCTGCACGCCAACATTCTGCAGGACGACCTGGCCATTCAAGTCTCAATGAATTATTATCCTCCTGTTTCCAAGACAAACCACCTTTGTCACCATAAACCCGAATAGAAATATTATTCTCTGCACCCGCAGCAATTTGAGTTGCCATTAAAACACCAGATGCTCCATTGCTAAATTGTAGAAGTGCAGCCCCATCGTCATCCAATTTACGACCCGTTACCACAGTATTTACAGAGGCACAAAGTCGACTAACTTGAAGACCAGTTACATACTCAGCTAAATTAAAAGCGTGGGTACCAATATCCCCAATGGCACCTCCTAATCCGCTACGTGTAGGATCAGTTCTCCAATCTGCCTGTTTTTGCTTGCTTCCCTCGAGATAAGTATGTAACCAACCTTGCGGATACTCCACGAATACCTTACGAATTTCACCAATCGCTCCCGCTTCAATAAGCTGACGAGCCTGTTTTACCATTGGGTAGCCCGTGTAAGTATGGCAAAGCATGAGAGATTGATGGCTTGATTTTACTTTCTCATGTAACAAACGAGCCTCCTCCAAAGAAAAAGTCATAGGCTTTTCTAGAACCACATGAAACCCTGCCTCTAAAGCCATCATAGCTGGATCAAAATGAACATGGTTTGGTGTAACAATACTGATTACTTCCGCACGCAATTGAACTGGAAGTTTCGACTCCCCTTGAATCAGGGCTTGATATGTAGGATATACTCGACTTGGATCCAATAATAATTCTTCTCCCGTTTTCTTCGATACAACAGGATCAGCGCTAAAAGCACCTGCTACTAGCTGATAGTGGCCATCCATTGAAAAGGCAATTCGATGAATGGCTCCGATAAAAGCCCCTTGCCCACCCCCAATCATGGCGATACGGAGTTTTCGATTCATAGCTCGTAGATTGAAGTAATAAAAATACTATATTTATTTTCAATTGCTTGCTATGAAAACATCTACAAGAATTCAGCTTGCGCTGATGATGTTCCTCAATTTTTTTGTTTGGGGAATTTGGTTTGTAACTATGGGAACTTTTTTAAGTACCCAGCTTGGTGCTGGAGGTGTTGAAATAGGATTAGCCTATGGAACACAATCTCTGGGGGCTATTGTAGCACCCTTCATTATCGGATTAATTGCAGACAAATATTTTGCTGCCCAAAGAATCCTTGGCATTCTACACTTGACGGGCGGTTTTCTTCTTTACTATTTATCCTCCCAAGCCAATTTTAATACATTTTATCCCTACCTGTTAACGTACATGATCATTTATATGCCTACGCTCGCGTTGGTAAATGCAATTGCTTTCAAACAGATGGCTAGTCCCGAAAAGGAATTTTCGGCAATTAGGGTATGGGGGACTATTGGCTGGATCGCTTCAGGATTACTAATTGGCTGGCTTGCCTTAGAAACAACCGATTCGCTGGATCAAACATTTAAAATAGCTGCGCTTGTTTCTCTGGTTTTAGGAGTGTACAGTTTTATGCTTCCCAACACACCTCCCCCCAAAGCAGGAACAAAAACCACTTTTGGCGAAATCGTTGGTGCCGATGCAATAGGACTATTAAAAGATAGAAACTACCTGATTTTTTTTATGGCCTCTCTCCTTATTTGTATTCCACTTGCTTTTTACTACCAGGAAACAAATCTCTTCCTTAATGAGGTAGGGGTAAAGAACGCCGCCTCAAAAATGACTATGGGTCAAATGAGCGAAACGATATTTCTTTTTCTGATGCCTTTCTTTTTTTCAAGGCTAGGGGTGAAAAAAATGCTCTTGATTGGAATGGCTGCCTGGGTAATTCGATATCTCTGTTTTGGTTTTGGAGATGCGGGCAATGGAGTTGGTCTTTTATATGCTGGAATTATTTTACATGGCATTTGCTACGACTTCTTTTTTGTAACCGGACAGATTTATACCGACCAACGAGCTGGCGAAAAAATCAGATCTTCTGCGCAGGGGATGATAACGCTTGCAACCTATGGAGCTGGAATGCTTGTCGGTTTTTGGCTTGCCGGATTGATAGCGGATCAATATAAAACAGCCAATGGACATGATTGGAGTGCTGTTTGGTTGGTGCCGGCAATTATCGCAGCAATAATTTTAATATTATTCCTTTTATTTTTTAAAGACCCCTCCTCGCATAAAAGCAAAGAATGAATAAGCTAACAACTTCCAGAAGAACACTACTGAAAAAAGCAGGACAACTGGCACTAGCAGCCTCGCTTCCGCTTAACCAGATCAATGCAAGTGATATTTCAAAAATTCAGAAATCCAAAAAGGGCAGCGTCAATCATTCCGTATGTAGTTGGACTTATGGATTCCTTACACTGGCTGAGTTATGTGAGCTGGTTAAGGGATTAGGGATAAACACTATTGACCTAGTGGCTCCTAAAGACTTTACAATATTAAAAGAATATCAAGTAAACTGCTCCATGTGCTACACGGCAGGAAAGATAAGCCTTACACAGGGGTGGAACGACCCTTCAAACCACACTTGGCTCATCAAAGATTACTTAGAAGCAATTCCACTTATTGCTCAAGCTGGATACAAGAACCTGATTTGTTTTTCCGGAAATAGAAATGGCATGGATAATCAAACAGGACTTCAAAATTGCGTAAAAGGACTCCGACAAATATTACCAGTTGCAGAAAAGTATGGCATTACAATACAAATGGAGCTATTCAATAGCAAAATTGATCACAAAGACTACATGGCCGACAACTCAGCATGGGGAGTAGAGTTGTGCAAACAATTAGGGTCAGCTAATTTTAAATTATTATATGATATCTACCACATGCAAATTAGCGAGGGAGATATCATTCGTACGATTCAAGATAACCATTCCTACTTTGGCCATTATCACACAGCAGGGGTACCGGGCCGCCATGAAATCGATGAATCACAGGAATTATATTACCCGGCAATTATGCAAGCCATTGTGGCTACAGGTTATACAGGTTTTGTTGCGCAAGAGTTCATCCCTAGTGGCAAAACCAAAGAAGACAAAATCAGCGCACTAAAAAAAGCTATTCAAATTTGTACGATATAAAAAATATCTCTATGTCAACCAAACAGTATGATGCAATTGTAGTTGGTTCCGGTATCAGCGGAGGATGGGCAGCCAAAGAACTTACAGAGAAAGGACTCAATGTTCTTTTACTCGAACGAGGAAGAGATATTGAGCATATAAAGGACTATGTCAACGCCACTAAAGAATCATGGGAGTTTCCGCATCGAGGAATCCGGCCTACCCAGCAAATGCTGGAAGATTACCCTGTTTTAAAAAGAGATTATCCATTAAATGAAACAGTGCTTGACCTTTGGGTAAAGGACAAAGAGTGCCCTTACACAGAAACAAAACCATTCTCCTGGTTTAGAGGATATCATGTAGGTGGACGCTCGCTAATGTGGGGAAGGCAGAGTTACCGTTTTAATAAATGGGATTTTGAAGCCAATCTTGCAGATGGACACGGCGTTGACTGGCCTATACGCTACGATGAATTAGCGCCCTGGTATAGTCACGTTGAAAAATTTGCAGGAATTCAAGGTAGTAAAGAGGGACTTGATGTACTCCCTGACGGGGAATTCATGCCCCCCATGGACTTGAACTGTGTAGAAAAAGATGTTGCTGAGAAATTAAAGAAATATTACAGAGGACAAAGGCATTTAATAATTGGCAGAAGTGCCAATATCACGGTGCCTCATGAAGGCAGGACCAATTGTCAATATAGAAATCGCTGTTGGAGAGGTTGTCCCTTTGGAGGTTATTTTAGCACACAATCCTCTACCCTTCCCGCTGCTATGAAAACAGGTAAGCTTACACTTCGTCCTTTTTCAATAGTAACACAGGTCCTCTATGACAAGAATACCCAAAAAGCAAAAGGAGTTGAGATATTAGATGCTACTGATAACAAAACCGTACAATATCAAGCTAAAATTATTTTCCTATGTGCTTCTTCGTTCAACTCAACCTGGATATTGATGAATAGCGCAACCGATATATGGCCTGATGGATTAGGAAGCAGCAGTGGAGAATTAGGACATAATGTAATGGATCATCATTTTAGATGCGGAGCAGGTGCTACAGCTGAAGGATACGGAGATCGTTATCAATTTGGCCGAAGACCCACTGGAGTTTATGTGCCACGCTTCAGAAATGTGTATGATGATAAACGCTCTTATGTTAGAGGTTTTGGATACCAAGGAGGAGCAGGAAGAGGCCGAGGCGTGCAGGTAGCTGAATTTACCATTGGTGCTGAATTAAAAGAGGCCTTGAGCGTACCCAGCGATAACTGGCATATGGGCATTATGGGATTTGGAGAAATGCTCCCTTATCACGAGAATAAAATCAGTTTGAATAAAACTGTAAAAGATAAATGGGGCCTACCCGTATTAGATATGGACGTTGAAATAAAAGAGAATGAAAAGAAAATGAGAGAGGACATGATGAACGATGCCAAAGAAATGCTGGAAGCTGCTGGTTTAAAAAATGCCTATACCTACGACTATGGTTACGAGGTGGGAATGGGAATTCATGAGATGGGAACGGCTCGTATGGGAAGAGACGCTAAATCCTCAGTATTGAATGGAAATAATCAAGTATGGGATTGCAAGAATGTTTTTGTCACGGATGGAGCCTGTATGACTAGCGCCTCTTGTGTTAACCCTTCATTAACCTATATGGCCATGACTGCACGGGCTGCCAATTTTGCCGTAGAAGAACTTAAAAAAGGGAACCTCTAAAATCAATTGCTATGGAAAGAAGAGAATTAATCAAATCGATTGCCCTCCTTACAGGAGTTGCGGTTGTCGGTGGTGAGTTTTTTCTAACAGGGTGCAAATCAGCAGCTGGACCTGTTTCAGCTTTTACGCCAGCCACCATTTCGCTATTGGATGAAGTTGCAGAAACCATTATCCCTACCACGGATACACCAGGTGCAAAAGCTGCTCAAACTGGAGCATTCATGAAAATCATGATTGAAGATTGCTATACCAAAGAAGAACAAGACGCCTTTATCAAAGGGATAACTACTTTGAATGAAAGATGTAAAAAAGAATACAATCAACCTTTTGTAGACTTGGAGGCCACACAGAAACTCACTCTTTTACAAAAACTGGAGCGTGAAGCAAAAGAGTACAACACAAAACGTGATGAGAATAAAGAAAAAAAGACGCCTCCACATTACTATACAATGATGAAACAATTAACATTATGGGGCTTTTTCTCCTCTGAAACAGGCATGACTCAAACGCTTCGACATATTCCAGTACCTGGCAGATTTGATGGAAATGCACCATACGCAAAAGGAGAAAAAGCTTGGGCGGAATAATTAATATAGCATGCAAAAGAGAAGAGAGTTTTTAAAGACAGTAAGTCTAGTTACAGGCACATCACTGCTGGGGATAAATTCAGGATGGTCCTCCATAATTTCTGAAGAACCAACTGCAAAAAAAATTGGCATACAGCTGTATACTTTGCGGGACATTATCCCTGGTAAAGCAAAAGAGATCATCAAGGAATTAGCCAGTTTTGGATACACGCAAATAGAAAGCTATGAAGGCCCACAGGGTATTTACTGGAATATGAAGCCCTCGGAATTCAAACAATTTACTGGTGACCTCGGAATGAAACTAATCTCAACCCATTGTGAAATCTATGAAAAATTTGAACAAAAGGTTGAGGACGCAGCTTCTATTGGAATGAAATACTTGATTTGTCCTTGGATTGGACCTCAAAAGAGCATAGATGATTACAAAAAAATTGCAGCAGTGTTTAATGAAAAGGGGAAACAATGCGCGGTAAATGGAGTGAGATTTGCTTACCATAATCACGATTATTCATTTAAAAAAATAAATGGCGTTTATCCCCAAGATATTTTGATGCAAGAAACAGATCCCAATCTGGTTTGTTTTGAAATGGATATATACTGGGTAGTGACAGCAGGAGAAAATCCCCTAGAATGGCTTAAAAAATATCCGGGTCGTTTTGAATTAAGTCATATCAAGGATCGAAGTCAAAGCCCAATCAATAAGGATAATTTTGAATCAGTAGACTTAGGTACTGGTAGTATAGACTTTAGACAATTGCTTCCTCAAGCAAAAAAATTGGGACTCCAATACCTATTCATGGAGCAAGAGTTTTATCCAGGTGGATCACCCATGAATGCGGCAGCTACGGGCGCCACTTATTTGAAAAAAATAAAATTCTAAGTCAACTTATACAACGAGCGTACTCAACTGCTGCTTCATCGCTGCAATTGAACCCGGCTCTATCCCAGGATTTTGGTAGCTATCATTGCTATTCATGAATGAAGGATGTTTGAACGTCATTGCTGATTCTCTGCCTGAACGTAACGATGTGTGAAACTCCACACATCGAGTTTGCCTTGCTAATTCTACAATCGAATCAGGGCGAACTCCACTTCCGGGCATTATTACTATTCGACCAGCAGCTTGCTCTTGCAAGGAAGCAATTAATTTCATTCCTTCTGGAGCGGTTGGCATTTGTCCAGAAGTTAAAATTCTTTCGCAACCCAAATCAATGAGCTGCGCCAAGGCTTCAAAAGGATCAGCACAGCGATCAAATGCCCGATGAAAAGTAACTTCCATAGGGTAAGCCAATTCAATCAGCTGAGCTGTTCTGTTACGATCAATAGTCCCGTCTGGGTTCAATAAACCAAAAACTACTCCATCATATCCAAGCGATCGGCAAAGCATAATATCCTTTCGCATAATCTCAAATTCCTGTTCGCTGTAAAGAAAATCACCCGATCTTGGTCGAATGATCGGATAGATCGGTAATTCAAATTCTTGACGACATAGCTCTAATAACCCCGCACTCGGCGTAATACCTCCCTCTGATAAACCTGCGCACAATTCTATCCGATCAGCACCGCCCACCACAGCAAGCCGGGTTGTTTCAAAATCAGTGGTTGCAATTTCAATTAGCATAAATTAATTTGCTTTAAACCAACTATTCGCTTTGATGAGTTCATTTCGTTGGAAATCTCTGTAAGCAAAAGAGAAACCAGGATGAATGGCAAAGGCGCCAACTTCTCCTTGGTTTGATATGGCAAGAAAGGCTACTTGTATGTCTTTTGATTTTTCCTTCTTGATTTTAATAATCCGCTGTATCACCGCGGCGCATGCTTGTTGGGGTGATTGACCTTGCCTCATCAATTCTACAACGGTAGATGCGCCTGCAACACGTATAACATCTTCACCCTGGCCCGTTGCTACACAAGCCCCTACTTTATTATCGACAAAGAGTCCAGCTCCAATTATTGGGGAATCACCCACGCGACCACGCATCTTAAATCCTGCACCTGAGGTAGTACAACTTCCACTCAGATTACCTTGCTGATCTAACGCAATCATACCAATGGTATCATGATTCCAATCACCATTTTGAAGACGGTGAGGCGCAAAAGGCCCATGACCTGTTTTATTTTCCCGATTAATAGAAGGTGTTTTATACTGAGACTGCTGAAGCCAATTGCTATAGGCTGCCTGAGCAGAAGAAGATAATTGTCCAGATTCTAAAGAAAAGCCCTCGGATAACGCAAATTGTTGCGCCCCCTCTCCCACCAACATAACATGAGGTGTCTTTTCCATAATTCTTCGCGCTACGCTAATAGGATGTTTAATACGTTCTAAAAATGCAACTGCTCCACAATTATGATTATGGTCCATGATACATGCGTCCAATGTAACGTAGCCATCTCGATCAGGATTTGCACCCAAGCCCACACAACAATTAATTGAATCCTCTGTATA
>SXWI01000100.1 GCA_005791465.1 Bacteroidota bacterium
CTGGCAGCAGAAGCCATGCGATCAATCGATAATTACAACCGCTCTACGTTTAACAATCGAAGTTTCCAAAAAGAATTGATCAATTTGGATAGCAGATATAGGATTATTGTGATAGGTTCATTTGGAAATTTCCAAGAGGCCTCAGGTTATCTAAACCAGGTTAATACAAAAACTTCCAGCGAAATTGTACCCTGGCTACCTGTTGGAAAACATAAATGGCTACCCATCTCGGCTATCAATTTGAATGAACTACGACAGCGTAAAGACTTGGACGCGTATCAACGTTTCCTTAACAGCAAGAGACCCTAACTTAGCAGCATGAAACCCCCTGTTCGTTTTTTCTGGAAATTTTTTGGCTGGAGCCTGGTAGCATTTTTGCTCCTGATTTTATTGGCTAATCTTGGACTGTTTGGGAAAATGCCATCACTTTATGAATTACAGAACCCCTCCATCCTGCAAGCTTCTGAAGTGTATGCGATCGACGGAACGCTGATGGGGAAATATTATACTGAACGCGGCAATAGAAGTAATGTAAAATACCGTGATCTATCCCGTCATGCAATTGATGCCTTAATTGCCACAGAGGATGAACGATTTTACTCGCACAGTGGTATCGATTTCAAATCGACACTTCGTGCGGTAGTTGCCTTGGGTTCAGAAGGAGGAGGCAGCACTATCACACAGCAATTGGCAAAGGCTTTGCTGGCACAAGGAAGCCGAAACAAAGCCTGGCGAGTAATTGAGAAACTCAAAGAGTGGATCATTGCGGTCAAGTTGGAAAAGAATTTTACAAAAGAAGAAATCATAACGCTTTACTTAAATGCCGTACCGTTTGGTAATAATATTTATGGAATCAGAAATGCTTCTCGCACGTTCTTCCAAAAAGAACCGGACCGTCTTAACGTAGAAGAAGCAGCCTTACTCATTGGTATGCTTAAGGGAAACAGCATCTATAATCCAGTACGGAATCCTAAAGCAGCCCTGGATCGCAGAAATGTGGTGATTGGACAGATGGAGGTAAACAACAAGATCACCAGTGAAGAGGCCACTCGCTTGAAAGCTTTACCCATCCAGTTGAACTATAAAAAAATGGATGAGAACACCGGGTATGCTCCTTATTTCAGAGAAATACTAAAAGAAGAGATCAAGGAAGCACTCAAGGGACTGACCAATCCGGAGGGCGAGCCTTATAGTATTTACAATGATGGGTTAAAAATATACACCACCGTCAATGTGCAATTGCAACAATACGCAGAAGAGGCACTGGCCTTACATATGTCTCAACTCCAAAAAAATGTAAATAACCGTAACTCCATAAAGTCAGGAAAAATTTGGAATGGTAAAGAATCCATATTGGAGAGAGCTATGAAAGAATCGGACCGTTGGCGCAATTTGGAAGAGGACGGATGGAGTGAAAAAGAAATTCGGGCCAGCTTCAAAGAACCAGTGCGCATGAAAGTATTTGCCTGGAATACGCGTCGTGAAACAGACACCATGATGACTCCTTTGGATTCTATCAAGTATCACAGACAAATGGAACAGGCTTCCTTTATGGCCATGGATCCAGTAACCGGAGAAATTCGTGCTTGGGTAGGTGGAATCAATTTTAAAACTTACAAGTACGATCACGTCAATATTAAAACAAAGAGACAAGTGGGTTCTACCATCAAACCTTTGTTATATACACAAGCGGTAGAAGAGAGAGGATTTACTCCTGAGACACAACTTCCTAATGAGCCACAATTTTTCGAAGGAAATGGATGGGTACCCGCCAGCAAAGAATGTAAAGGGGGGCCGGGATCGATGGCCGCTGCCCTTGCTTTTTCAAAAAACTGCGCAACCGCGTACATTATGAAACAAGTGGGTCCTCGACAATTTGCCGAATTTATGGGTCGTTTAAATATCCCCACCCCCATCGGGCCCTACCCCTCTGTTGCCTTAGGGTCCTGTGATCTTTCTTTATTTGAGATGATGTGGGCTTATACCATTTTTTCAGGCAGAGGGTTTTCAACCAAGCCATTTGCCATTAGCCGCATCGAGGATAGAAATGGTAATGTGATCAAGCGATTCGACTTTAGTGCCAATAGAAAAGAAGTGATTAGCGAAGCCAGTTCCTACACTATGGCTCGCATGATGCAAGGCGCCGTTGATGTGGGAACCGCTGCAGGTATGCGTAGCCGTGTGGGCGCTGCAGAGATGGGAGGAAAAACCGGAACCACCAATGAAAATGCAGATGCATGGTTTCTTGGATTCACCCCTCAAATTCTGGTGGGCGCCTGGGTTGGATTTGACGATCAGTTTATCAAAAACGAAGGAGAAGCATCCAGAATGGCGCGACCAATTTGCGAATACTTCTTCGGAAAAGCATTAGCAGATAGCCGTACCGGATTAGAAAAAGAAGCCCGATTTGTGGTTCCTGCAGAAATGGGTAATTCCATGAACAGTGCAGATATTCTTTTAAATGATCTTGAATTAATGCCAGGTGCCGAGGGACAAGATGTGGGTGTAGGTTCAGAGGATGATTATAAACTAGAGACTGCCCCTTACATTGGTCCCGAATCTATGCCAGTTCGTGAAGAGGATTCAAAGTCCATCCCAACACCTAAAAAAGATACACTTCCCAAGAAAGAGACAGATCTTCCTCGTAACCCTCCAGCCTCATCTGAAAAAGGAGATAAGAAAAAAGGGTTGTTGAACAGAATTCTCAAAAAGAATGAATGAGCAATCAGCACACTTCTTATGTAGTACAAACAGCATCCCTTGCTGACATTGAATTAATCCGAGAATTATGCATGCAGGTTTGGCCTCAAACCTATTCCTCTATTTTAACGGAAGAACAATTAGCCTACATGTTAGAATGGATGTACAGCCCCGCGTCACTGGCGCAACAAATGAAAGAGGGTGCTACTTTTCTATTGCTTTATCAAGCACAAACTCCAATAGGCTATGCTTCTTATCAATCACTTCAAGCTAGTCACTTTAAGTTGCACAAATTATATGTATTACCCCATGTTCAGGGTAAGGGGGCCGGCCGTATTTTTCTTAGTGAGCTTTTACAACGTATCAAAGAATTAGGAGCACATACCCTTGAATTACAAGTAAATCGATACAATAAAGCGGTTGGCTTTTATCAGCAAATGGGTTTCATCATACGTGAAACTGCTGATATAGAGATTGGCAATGGCTTTTATATGAACGATTATATTATGCAAATAGCCCTTTGATAAGTAGGGCTTTATTGATTTATACTGTAGCTTTGCGCCATCTTAAAACCAAGTCGTATGTCAACAATGACCAAATCCATTGATTTCAGTTTACCTTATAAAGTAGCCGATATCTCCCTGGCTGAATGGGGCCGCAAAGAAATTCGTTTAGCAGAGGCAGAAATGCCAGGACTAATGGCTATTCGCACCGAGTACGGTCCTTCACAACCTTTAAAAGGTGCACGTGTAGCAGGCTGTCTGCACATGACTATCCAAACAGCGGTATTAATTGAAACATTAGCTGCATTGGGTGCTGAAGTAAAGTGGAGTTCTTGTAATATATTCTCTACACAAGACCATGCCGCTGCTGCAATTGCCGCTGCCGGTATTGGTGTTTTTGCCTGGAAAGGACAAACCATTGAAGAAGCAGATTGGTGTATCGAACAAACACTTTTCTTTGGTGGTAAAGACAGTCCTTTGAATATGATTCTGGATGATGGTGGTGACTTAACCAACATGGTGCTTGATAAATACCCTGAGTTAGTTCAATATGTAAAAGGAATTTCTGAAGAAACAACAACCGGTGTGCATCGCTTGTATGAGCGCGTAGCAAAAGAAACACTTCCAATGCCTGCGATCAATGTAAACGACTCTGTTACTAAATCTAAATTCGATAACAAATACGGCTGTAAAGAATCACTCGTAGATGCAATCCGCCGTGCTACTGATGTAATGTTAGCTGGTAAAGTTGCCGTGGTAGGTGGTTATGGTGATGTGGGTAAAGGATCTGCTGCTTCTTTAGCAGGAGCCGGATGCCGTGTGATTGTTACAGAGATTGACCCTATCTGTGCGTTGCAAGCGGCTATGGATGGTTTTGAAGTGAAAAAGATGATTGATGCGGTAAAAGAAGCTGATATTGTTGTTACTGCTTCTGGTTGCCGCGATTTGATTACGGGCGAACACTTCAAGCGCATGAAGGACAAAGCCATTGTTTGTAACATCGGACACTTTGATATTGAAATTGATATCGCCTGGTTGAACACTAATTATGGTCATACTAAAGACACGATCAAGCCGCAGGTTGATATATACAATGTGGACGGCAATGACATCATCATTTTGGCAGAGGGTCGTCTGGTTAATCTGGGTTGTGCTACAGGTCACCCTTCCTTTGTAATGAGTAATTCATTCACCAACCAAACATTGGCTCAGATTGAATTATGGACCAACAATAAGAATTACGATAATAAAGTTTACGTTCTTCCTAAACACTTAGATGAGAAAGTGGCTCGTCTACATCTCTCTAAAATTGGAGTGATATTAGATGAACTGACAACCCCACAGGCTGAATACCTTGGTATCAGTAAGGTTGGACCTTTCAAGCCAGAACATTACCGTTATTAATAAAATTATAATACTGATAAAAAAACCTCCGTTATTGGAGGTTTTTTTTATTGGAGCAATTTGACTGCCTCTTTGGTCACACAATCAACAGCCTGCATAAATTTTAACTGCATCGGTTCGTCCAAATTAACAGGGACCATCTTTTGATCGCGGTCAGTAAATACAATATGACTAACCTTGGCCGTAGCTAATTTTTTTAACTGATAATTGACAGTGACTGCGTTTCGAAAAATAAAATGATAAAGACCCTCGCAGTTCATCGTACCTGCATTACGCAATAACAACTTGGACTTAGTTCCAGCAAAATATATCGTTGCCGTACAACCATCATCAAAGCAACGATTGTTCTTGAAAGAAAAGAGAATGTCTACTTCTTTCTTATCGGCGTCGATGGTAACGGAAGCACCTGAAAGGTCAATGAAACCTGAACTTAATCGAGTTTCTTTTGTAAAAAGATCGGTTTCCCGAATTACGTTACAATCCTGCGCAGCAGCTGCAAACACCAATACATGGCAAAGCGCAAAAAGCAAATACCTTTTAATGCCAGACTCTATCATGGAAAGTAATTAAATACGAACCGCAGTTCCT
This sequence comes from Bacteroidota bacterium, assembly GCA_005791465.1. Classification (GTDB taxonomy): domain Bacteria; phylum Bacteroidota; class Bacteroidia; order Chitinophagales; family Chitinophagaceae; genus JJ008. Next base: position 5,196 of record SXWI01000100.1, read on the forward strand.
GTAGCAATCACCATCAACATACTACCGCTGGCACCCACCGTTTCAAAATCCAAATCAATACCCACTACGGCATTAGCTCCCACCGATTGCGCTTTCTGTGTAAGTTCACGCATGGCATCTTCTTTAGCTTCTTCAATTACACGCTCATAAGTTTTGCTTCGTCCACCAATCAAGTCACGCAGACCAGCAAAAATATCTTTGAACATATTGGCGCCAATAATACTCTGTGCATTGATCACACCCAGGTATTCCTGCACGGGTCTTCCTTCAATAGAAGCAGTGGTTGTTAAAATCATATTACTTGTTTTTTAGTTGTGCAAAAATACTACGAAGCCGGAGATCTTCCTTGACCACTTGTCCACGGGATTCCTCCCTGATATATCGCATGCGGTTATCCGTATCAGGATGGCTGCTAATCATCTCAGGAATTTCTGTGCTTGGAGAAGAATCTTTAAGATGCCTGAATAGCTGATCATACCCCGCAGGATCGATTCCCCGTTCCCGCATTAACCGGTAACCTTCCAAATCAGCCTCTTTTTCCAAAGATCTGGAATAACTCAAGGTCCTTAATTGATTGGCCTGCCCTATCACCAAGGTAGCCAGTCCGCTACTTTTTCCAAATAGCAACGTAATAAAGAGATCAGAGCCCATCGATCTGAAAATAGAACGAGTAGCGTGTCTTTTTTCTACATGGACAAACTCGTGACTCAGTAAGGCTGCCAGCTCAGGGTAGGCTTCCATATTGTCTAGTAGTCCTGTATAGACAACCAACTGTCCGCCCGGCAATGCAAATGCATTCACCGTTTCATCTTTCACTACAGTAATACGAATAGAATAATCGGTTTCAATGGCCAAGGCATTAAAAAAATCATTAAGAACACGGGTAGCCATGGTGTCTTCCGTTTGTGTGCTTTGCATCGCTTCAAATACACTATCTCCTAGCTGACGCTCAGTTTTTTTAGAAACCACGGTTGCCATTTGTTCTGCCAGCCAAGGCACCATAAAAAAATAAACAAGCGATCCGGCCAATAGCATTGCACTTAGCAAGGCCACCGTACGACGCAGATTGCCTGTCTTTTTTTTGCAAAACCAAGACCTTGCTGATTCTGCTTTAATTTCCTCCCAATATTCAAAAGCCTCCCGACCAGCTACTCGAAACTCTGCCTGTGTATGCACTTGTATAAATCGACTACGCTGCTCAGCGAATAAAAAATCACCTTGTACCTCTTTGATGGACCAGTCTTGGGTAGCAGGATTTCCGTCTTTATCATGAAAACCAATACTCAGGATCCGATCCGATAAAAGAAGCGTAGCCTCACTGGGGGGAGAAAAATAACTGGGGTAAAATTGCCCGCTGAAGGTTTTCATGGAAAAGATTGAAACTTAAAGATAAGACGGCCAACTTTTCGACCCTATTTTTGTAATACTCACATGGTACAGGCTTATAATTTCCTTGCTTCCTGGCAACTTTTCCCTGAAAAAGGGGCTTACGAGAAAGGCGACCGTCCTAAAAGCGGGATTTATAAAATAGAGGCGGTTGAGGGGAAAAAAGAACTTCGCATATTCCATAATTGGTTAAGCCTCGAAAATCAGGCCTTTGCCTCTAATTATACCATCCTAGCAGATGGGGATTTGCATCCCCTGCCAGAATCAGAAGGTGCCGATAAGGTACAGGCCCTATTTCCGGACGGAATAACCTTTGAAATTCACTTTTACAGAGGTGGCCAAACTATTTTACATGTAGTGCATGAGATCATGCCAAACGGGTATTTACGAGTTACGCAACAGGGCGAACTGGAAAATGGGCAGGCTTATACAAACATGGAGTACTATCATAAGCAAATGAGTGTTCTCCCCTACGCCGCCTCCGTTTCAGGTGCAGTGATCAGACCCACCGAGGAAGGAATGATCAAGCATAAGGCGCTCACCGCAATGGAAGAGCAAACCAATATGCAGCTTGACCAGATCCGGCAGCAAATTGAATTACTGGCCTTACAAGCACAGGAAATTCAAAAGCGAAAAGAACTTTCGCTGATGATCTATGAAGCGAAACTTACTTTCAAACCCAACATTGGTCAAGTATACTATCTCTACCAAAAAAATGATGATAGCTATTTAGTATCACTGGTCTCTCCCAAAGAATGGGGTGCCGCCGGACCCTTTAAGAAATTCATAGCAGCAGCGCAACTGTTGGCCGATCATACCTGGAAAGAACTCTAGGATAGTATCTTTGTCAAGTGACAAAACTCTCTGTCAATATCAACAAATTTGCTACGCTTCGTAACGCACGGGGAGGAAATAATCCTGACCTTGCCCGTATCACACAACTGGTACAGCAATTTGGAGCAGATGGCATAACGGTTCATCCCCGTCCCGACGAACGACATATCCGCTATAGTGATGTACAATCCCTAAAAAAACTAATTACCACTGAATTTAATATTGAAGGCAATTGCCGTGAGCAAAAATTTATTGACCTGATATTAGAAACTCAACCCACCCAAGTAACCTTAGTACCCGATACAACCGGGCAACTAACCAGTGATCATGGTTGGGATACAGTTACTCATCAGGAATATCTTAAAGAAATGGTGAGCGTTTTCAAAAATCATGGTATTCGTGTTAGCTTATTTGTAGACCCGGTTGAAGAGATGATCCGAGCCGCTAAAGAAACAGGAACCGATCGAGTAGAACTATATACCGAGCAGTATGCAACCCTTTATCAGACAGGTGAAAAAGAAAAAGCGATTGCCCCCTACCTAAAAGCTGCAACGATTGCCAATGAAATTGGGCTTGCACTCAATGCAGGTCATGATCTCGACCATACCAACCTACGTTATTTCCATCAACAAATTCCCTGGCTTAAAGAAGTGAGTATAGGACATGCATTGATCTGTGATGCTCTGCTATGGGGCTTGGAGAATACTATTCAACTCTATAAAAGAGAATTACAAGCTTAGCCGATTACTTTTTTTACATAAGAACGAATTCCCTGAGTTTGTTCCGGCTCAAACCACTCGATAGTATCCTGTTTTCTAAACCAAGTCAGCTGTCGTTTTGCATACTGCCTGGTATTAATTTTTA
>SXWI01000101.1 GCA_005791465.1 Bacteroidota bacterium
ATCAAGTCTTCCTCATTTACCCTAACCTTTCGAGATAATGGCGCTGTTAGTCCAGCAAAATTGAAAGCAGCTGTAGAGGATGCAGGATTTTTTGTGGGGGAATTGCAATTGACCGGCTCTTGGAATCAGGACCCCGTTGAAAAAGGAGTTCCCTTTGTTTGGGGGGAACAGTCTTTTCAATTTATATCCTCAAAGACACCCGCTTTATCAAAGGCGTTTACGTGTAAGGTAGTAGGGAAGGGGTATTTAACTGATAAGAGTTTTAAGAAATTAAAAAATGACTATGGTGCGTATTTCAAATTGGAGAATAATATCATTCAGTTGATACTCGTAAAATAAACTTACTTATGCGTTACAGTCTTTTAATGCTTTTGTGTATTTCATTCAATCTTTCTTTAGTTGCACAAGCATTTCGGCAGGAGCCTGCTTCTGATTTTAAACTTCCCACACAAAATGGGGATAGTATCTCACTCAGCCAGTTCAGGGGAAAAGTAGTGTTACTAGACTTTTGGGCTTCCTGGTGTGGGCCTTGTCGGATTGCGAATAAGCATCTTGTAAAAATTTATCCAAACTATAAAAACAAGAATATTGTCTTTCTGAGTATTTCGCTGGATGAGAAACAAGCTGATTGGCTTAGTGCTGTGAAGAAAGATAAACTGAATTGGACTCAGCTGATTGATACAAAAGCTTGGAACTCTCCGGTGGCGGCTGCCTGGGATGTTAATTCTATACCTGCTACTTTTTTGATTGATCAGGAGGGTAATGTGGTAGCAAGAAATTTAATGGGGGCTGCATTAGAGTCGGGAATTGATAAATTATTGAAATTGTAAACATGTCACGTTACCTATTATTTTTTTTTCATGGCCTTCTGAGTATTACTCCGCTTTTAAGCCAGGAACTATATGTGTTCAACGAACCCGCTTCTACCTTGCCAGCCCGCTCACTTAGTATTAAGTTAAAGAATCATCTGGTACAAAAAACTGCCTTACTGAATCAGTTTTCATTTCGCAGTACTCCACAAGTATTTGTTGGCCTAAATAAAAACTTAACGATTCGGTTGGGGGGTACTGTTTCTTCAATGTATTCTACACAGGCTAAAGTGGAATCTTTTCAGTTGTATGCAAAATATCGATTCCTCTCAAAGGATGCCATTCATCGTCATTTTCGCATGGCTGGCTATCTTGAAGCTGCCCGCACCAACGCTCCTTTTCATTATGATGAAATTAATTTGGGAGGGGATCGCTCTGGTTTGGAGGCCGGGTTAATTCTTACGCAGCTCTGGAATAAATTTGCCCTTTCTGGGACGCTTAGTCAAACACAGGTTTTTCACTATTACCGATGGGATAAAGTCAGACATGGTGTGTTACATCCCTTTACCTCTGCTCAATTTAATTTATCAGCTGGCTATTTAGTATTCCCCAAAACTTATAACAGTTACAAGCAGACTAATCTTAATTTCTATTTGGAGTTATTAACTCAAAAAGCATTAGACCGCTCGCTTTATTACGTAGACCTGGCACCCGCTATTCAACTCATTTTTGCTAGCAAAACAAAGTTGAATGTTGGTTATCGCTTTCAATTAGACGGCGATATGAAGCGAATGATGCAACGAAGCTGGCTGCTTAGTTTGGAGACCAGTTTTCTGGGAGCATTTAAAAGAAAGAATTAGCGATTCAATACCTTGATTCGAAAAGAAAATCCTACTGCCACGTAGTAGACGACTGATTCCTCATTTAGCCCTTTTCCCCCCGAAAAATCAATTTTGCAATTTTCATTGAAGTAATAGGCAATTCCTCCATCAATTCCATGCAATGGTTTTTCTAGGGATCGTATACTGCCAAAAATTTCTGCATAAGCATACCAGCGTTCGCCCAAATTGATTCCTGGGGCAAGCGTATATATCCAATCAGGTGAACCACCATTGCCGTCCCATTCTGCACCAAGATTATAACCCAGTGCAATACGGTCCGTAATGGTGTGTTGTAGGGTGAATCGAAAGTTTGGGGAAAGGAAAGGAGTTTTAAATGTGGTTGATCCCAAAGCGGGGATGCCAGTATGAAAAATGAGGGAGGTCTGTGGAATTATGCCCTTTTCTTTCCAAAGCGCAATTTTCCCGCCAATTTGAGTGGGGACAAGTCCGCTGATTTTGGTTGGTCCTGACTTCAAGGTATTGGCTTCTGTGATTAACCTGAGTTCAAAACGAGAATTTAATCCCAGCTTCCATAAGGCGGTTGGGTGGACCCAGGTAAATCCCGTTCCGTATTTTTCTTTGTTAAATCCAATCTCTGCTTGTAGGTAATCTTTTTTTGTAATTGATACAGATTCAGTTTGATCCGGACGATCTGTATCCATCCTTCCCGTTTGCTGCGCATTTACTTGTTGAAGAAAAGTTGTAAGAGAAAAAAATACAATCAATTTTATGGTTGCTGTAGCTTCTCTGTATAAGGTCATATGCATCTCCAAATTTATGCAGTAACTTGTTGCAAAATCCTGTTAAATGAAATCCAGAAGAACTTTTATTAAAGCAGCAGGTCTTTTTAGCGCTTGGAGTGCAGTTACTCCTGCATTAGCTGAATCTTTTTTGACAACTCCACCACAAATGTCAGTCATGGGTCCGGAAGAAATTGGATTTACACAACTGCCTCTTTCTTATAGTTACAATAGTTTAGAGCCAGTGATTGATGCGCTTACCATGGAAATTCATTATACAAAGCATGCGGCTGGTTACGCCAAGAATCTTGGTGATGCATGTATGGCTGAAAAGGTTGATATGACCCAGGTCAAATTAAGTGAACTTCTCGGCAGGATTTCAATGTTCTCGGTAAAGATGCGTAATAACGCAGGAGGACATTATAATCACGAGTTCTTCTGGCGTTCATTGACTCCATTCAATAGCAGGAATCCTAATGCTCCAACTGGGGAAATGCTCGAAGCCATAAGAACTCATTTTGGTTCATTCGAGAATTTTCAGGCACAATTCAATGACGCTGCTAAAAATCGTTTTGGTAGCGGGTGGGCTTGGTTGATCAAAACTGCGGATGGAAAATTAAAAGTTGGCTCTACACCTAATCAGGATAATCCTTTGATGGATCTTAGTGAATTAAAAGGCATTCCGTTATTGGGATTGGATGTTTGGGAGCATGCTTACTATCTAAAGTATCAAAATAAAAGACCAGACTACATTGCTGCGTGCTGGTCTCTTATTAATTGGGAGATAGTGGAAAGAAGATTTAAAAACGCTTAGGCTTTTTCCTGCATATAACTTTCCATAGGTTCGCAAGTGCAAATTAAATTACGATCTCCATGCGTATTATTAACCCGTGAAACAGATGGCCAAAACTTATTATGCGTAACATAATAAAGTGGAAACGCGGCTTCTGATCGAGAGTAAGCATGTGGCCATTGATCTGCCATCACCGTGGCCTGTGTGTGTGGGGCATTTTTTAGCAAATTATCTTTCTTGTCAACCTTTCCTTCTTCAATTGCCTTAATTTCTTCTCGGATAGCAATCATGGCATCACAGAATCGGTCCAGTTCAGCTTTGTCCTCGCTCTCCGTGGGTTCGATCATAATTGTACCTGCCACTGGGAAGCTCATGGTGGGAGCGTGAAAGCCGTAATCCATTAAACGTTTTGCTACATCCTCAGCCTCGATTTCAGCAGATTTTTTAAAAGGTCTTAAGTCAACGATAAATTCATGCGCGCATTGGCCGCTCTGGTTTGTATAAAGAATATCATAATGCCCAGTTAGTCTAGCACGCATATAGTTTGCATTCAATATCGCATATTCAGTTGCTCCTTTCAAACCCGCTGCCCCCAACATTCTGATATAGGCATAAGAGATCAAAAGGATCATAGCAGAACCATAAGGTGCTGCAGAAACGGCATCAGCGGTTCCTTGTGTGATGTGTCCGGGTAAGAATGGTCTTAGATGCTCTTTTACACAAATGGGACCCATGCCAGGACCACCGCCACCATGCGGAATAGCAAATGTTTTATGCAGGTTCAAGTGGCATACATCTGCACCAATTAATCCTGGAGCGGTAAGACCTACCTGCGCATTCATATTAGCACCATCCATGTAAACCTGTCCGCCATGTTGGTGTACAACGCTGGTTATTTCTTTTACTGTTTCCTCATACACTCCATACGTGCTGGGATAAGTGATCATGATTCCCGCTAATTGTTGACTATTGGCCTCCGCTTTCTGACGTAGATCTTCCAAGTCGATATAACCGTTATCCAATGCTTTTACTACCACTACTTTCATTCCTGCCATCACAGCGGAAGCGGGATTGGTACCGTGTGCAGAAATTGGAATCAACATTACGTCTCGGTGAGGATTACCCTGTGCTGCATGATAAGCACGAATGGTTAATAACCCAGCATATTCTCCTTGTGCACCGCTGTTGGGCTGTAAGCTGCAAGCATCGAAGGCTGTAACATCGCAGAGATATTGGCTCAATTCATCCATGATGGTATGATAACCCTTTGCTTGTTCACTGGGAATAAAAGGGTGTAAGCTGTTCCATTCGGGCCAGCTTAGTGGTATCATTTCTGAAGCAGCGTTCAATTTCATTGTACAACTTCCCAAAGAAATCATCGAAGTATTCAAGGAAAGGTCTTTGTTCTCCAGTTGTTTGATATAGCGCATCATCTGGCTCTCACTTCTACAAGAATTAAATACGGCTTGTGTTAAGTAGGAGCTATTTCTTGTTAATTCCTTGGGCCAGTTGCAAATTGTTTGCGTTTTATCCAATGAGAAACTGACGGGTTTCTTATCATCTTCAAAACAATTAATCAACGCATACAGATCTTCCAGGTTAGTGGTCTCATCAAGGGAAAGGGTAATCAGATTGTTTCCTATATAGCGAAGATTGATTCGCTGCATTTCTGCTTTTTTGCGAATAGTTGCAACACGGTCTGTTTGAACTGTAATTGTATCAAAATAAAATTCCGATACCAGTTGATAACCTCGTTCTTTCAATGCATCCGCCACTAAATTTGTAAGCGTTGTAATGCGACTGGCAATATTTTTTAATCCATCGGGTCCATGAAATACGGCATACATCGCGGCCATATTAGCTAAAAGTGCCTGTGCGGTACAAATATTTGAGGTAGCTTTTTCTCGCTTGATATGTTGCTCTCTGGTTTGTAATGCCATCCGCAGGGCCCTTTTTCCTTTTGCATCAATGCTAACTCCAATGATTCGCCCTGGAATGTTTCTTTTAAAATCATCGCGTGTTGCAAAAAAAGCAGCATGCGGTCCACCAAATCCAAGTGGTACTCCTAAACGTTGCGCAGAACCAATCGCCGCATCGGCTCCCAGTTCACCGGGAGGTGTTAGTAGTGTTAAGGCAAGCAAATCAGTAGCCATCACCACAAAGGCGCCTTTCTCATGCGCAGTTTGAATGAATTGACGGTAGTCAACTACTGCGCCTTTATCGTTGGGGTATTGAAGTATAGCGCCAAAATAGGTTTCATCTAGTGAAGCGGATTTATAATCTCCTTCCACTAATTCAATCTGTATCGGTAAGGCACGAGTTCGTAATAAATCTTTTGTTTGGGGATATACTTCCCGGTCAACAAAAAAGCGTGGCCTTTCAATGTGGTCTTGTTTGTTTAGTGTATTAAAGAACATGGTCATGGCCTCTGCAGCTGCAGTGGCCTCGTCTAGTAAAGAAGCGTTTGCAATGGGAAGTCCAGTTAAATCACTGACCAATGTTTGAAAATTCAGTAAGCTTTCTAAGCGCCCTTGTGCAATTTCTGCTTGGTATGGTGTGTACTGTGTATACCATCCTGGATTTTCAAAAATATTACGAAGAATTACGGAAGGAGTGATGGTATTGTAATACCCTTGACCGATATAGGTTTTCCAAACTTGGTTCTGTTGTCCTATCGCACGAATATGCTGCAAGTAGGCAAATTCAGTCATTGCGTTGGGAATCTTCAGCTCACGTTCCATCCGAATATTTGCGGGTACGGTCTTGTTGATTAGTGAGGAGATGTCTTTTTCGCCGATCACAGTAAGCATTTCCTGTGTTTGACTAATAGAACCGATATGTCGGTTACTGAATTCTGTTGTTTGATTGCGAAGAATATCCATAATGGGGTAGGGCGTTCAATTTGTGGGCAAAATTACGGTTAAGTTCTTTTCTTTGCTAGATGAACAAGC
>SXWI01000102.1 GCA_005791465.1 Bacteroidota bacterium
GAGTGTAATCCATTTGTCTTCTTCAGCCAGATAAAAACGCTTACGCTGCAGATTAGGCAGAAAACGACGCTTGGTCTTAATATTAGAATGGGACACTTTATGACCGCCTACTGGCGTCTTTCCGGTGACCTGACATACTCTTGCCATATAACACAAATTTGGGATGGCAAAGTTAAGGGAAATCAGTGATTTAAAAGACAGAAAGCCCTTTTTTTATACCCCGGGCTGCCTGGGGGTACATCCCGCTTTTGATTGAATTTGCTTTTAAGGTAACTTCGCAGCCTGTTCGGCACCCTAATCGGCTGACAGTTAACACCCAAAAAAACAAAATTATGGCATACGATGTAATAGTACTGGGAAGCGGACCTGGCGGTTATGTGGCTGCAATCAGGGCCTCACAATTGGGATTAAAAACAGCGATTGTGGAAAAGGAAAGTCTTGGTGGTGTTTGTCTAAACTGGGGTTGTATTCCTACTAAAGCCCTTTTAAAAAGTGCACAGGTTAATGAGTACATCAAACATGCCAAAGATTTTGGAATTGAAGCAACTGGACAACCTCAATTCGATGCGGTGATCCGTAGAAGTCGTGGGGTTGCGGACAAAATGAGCAAAGGGGTGCAGTTCCTAATGAAAAAAAATAAGATCGATGTGATCATGGGTGTTGGTAAGATCGCAGGAAAAGGAAAACTAGAGGTTACTGACAAGGATGGCAAAAAACAAATAGTGGAGGCCAAGTATATTATTATCGCAACAGGGGGCCGAAGCCGTCAATTACCCACAATGCCAATAGATGGTAAGAAAATATTGGGCTATCGTGAAGCAATGGTGTTGCCCTCTATGCCAAAATCGATGATTATAGTGGGAAGCGGGGCGATTGGAGTGGAGTTCGCCTATTTCTACAATAGCATGGGAACTAAAGTCACAATCGTAGAATTTCTACCAAGAATAGTACCTGTAGAAGATGAGGATATCTCAAAAGAACTAGAAAAGCAATATAAGAAGAATGGTATTGAAATAATGACCAGCAGTGAAGTAACTGCAGTAGACACAACCGGTACTGGTGTTAAAGCAACAATCAAGTCAGCTGCTGGTGATAAGGTTCTAGAAGCTGATGTTTTATTAAGCGCTGTGGGAGTAGCAGCGAATATTGAAGGAATTGGCTTAGAAGAAACCGGTGTAAAAACTGAAAAAGGGAAAGTAATTGTAGATAAATACGGCCAGACCAATATTTCAGGTATCTATGCTATTGGTGACTGCGCTCCTGGGCAGGCCCTTGCTCACGTAGCTAGTAAGGAGGGGATCATTTGTGCAGAAGCCATCGCTTACCAGGAAAAGAAGTATAATCATCAGCCTGAGCCTATCGATTACAACAACGTCCCTGGATGCACGTATTGCGTTCCAGAGATCGCTTCAGTTGGATACACAGAGAAACAAGCCATAGAGGCAGGCTATGAAATTAAAGTTGGCAAATTCCCGCTCAGTGCCAGTGGTAAGGCCTCAGCAGCTGGCCATACAGAGGGTTTTGTGAAGGTGATTTTTGATGCCAAATATGGAGAGTGGCTGGGTACTCACATGATTGGATATAACGTTACGGAGATCATCGCCCAAACTGTAACAGCAAGAAAACTTGAAACCACTTACGACGAGGTGCTGAACTCGATTCATCCTCATCCAACCATCAGCGAAAGCGTAAAGGATGCGATCGAAGTTGCTTACGGAGAGGCTATTCACCTGTAAGAGCACATAAAAAAGAAGGGCTCCCGAAAGCGGGTGCCCTTTACATAAGCATGATTGAGGTTGCGACCTGTAAACCCAACATTTCTGAGACAGAGAGTTGTAGCAAAATGCTGCATACAGCTTCTAATTTTTTAAAATAATGAAAAGAATATTCAATTTTTGGGGAGTCTTCATGCTAATTCTTGTTACCCAAAGCTGCCAGCCGAAGACTTCAGAGGAGCAGCAGCCGGAAACCAACACTGTACATCCACTTAATTTTTCCGTACTAGCCTCTCACCCTCATGATACGTCCTCCTATACACAAGGACTTCAATACTATGATGGCGGTTTATATGAGGGAACAGGACAATATGGAAGTTCTAAGCTAATCCTGACCAATATAAAAGATGGCAAAAGCCTTCAATCGATCAAATTGGATGAAAGTTATTTTGGGGAGGGTATTACAATTCTTCGAGATACTATTTACCAGTTAACCTGGCGGGAGAATAAGGTTTTTCAATACACGCTAGATTTTAAAAAAATCAATGAATTTACTATTGATAAGGAAGGTTGGGGCCTCACCAATAATGGTCAGGATTTGATAGTCACCAATGGAAGTGGCGAGATTTTCTTTTATAAGCCCAATGGAATGCAGTTATTAAAAAGTCAATTGGTGACTGAAAACGGCAGCCCAACTTATAACCTAAACGAGTTGGAATTTGCAGAGGGATATCTATACGCAAATCAATATACCACCCCTTATATTTTAAAGATCGATCCCACTATGGGCGTGGTAGTAGCAAAATTGGATCTATCAACCTTGTGGGAGCAAGCACGACAATTATATAGTGGTGCAGAAGTACCCAATGGGATTGCTTACAATACTGCCACAAAAAAATTTTATGTTACTGGAAAATGGTGGCCCCTACTCTACGAAATTGAATTAGGTCAGTAACCTATTTCGTAGATCAGCGAACTAGCCCTCTCTGGATCCTGTATGGTTCGAATCGTAGACCTAATTCCCTGCCATACGCTATTAAAGTAATTAACTTTCCCAGCCTGGTATTTTGTACTTAACATGGACACATAAAAAGAATCAAACCACATTGGCTTGATTGAGTACACTTTCAATTGATTCCTACTCATCAATTGGCGCATGGCCGGAGGTGAAAAATGATAAAGATGTCTGGGAACATCGTAAGCCGCCCAACAAGGACCAAAATAAGCAGCATCCATAGAAGTATAATTGGGAACGGCAATATAAATCCTACCATCAGGCTTCAATAATACTCTTAATTGTTGTACAGTATTGTTGAGTGCATGGACATGTTCTAGCACATGCCATAAAGTAATTACATCAAATTGGGCAGCCTCCAGTGCATTAAAAATAGGAAGGCTCATCAGTTCAATTCCAAATTGATCTTTAGCAATCTGGCGGGCATTCGCTGCTGGCTCGACTCCAACAACCTTCCAGTCTTTTTTTTGCATGTAAGCAACAAAAGCCCCTGCCCCGCTTCCATAATCAAGCAAGCTCCCATGTCCTTGCCCATAAAAAGAACGTATCAACCTATTCTTCTGAGAGAGCGTAATTTTTCTTACTTCTTGATATAAAAAATTTACAACCCCTTTACGGGTGTTAGAGTGTGAAATATATTCCGCTGACAGATAATAGCGGTCAATAGCGTCGATCCCAGGTGCATTGAGTGTAATTCGTAACGTGCAATTGTCGCACTCAAATAAACGGAATTGCTCTTTTGAGATAGAGTGATCAACCACATCAAATACTTGCTTCCAAGCGGTAGAGGCACAGGCTGGACAAAGGTTTGTTATTTGAGACGTCGGTATCAATTTCCGTAGGTGGGAGTAGCATTAGTTGGGACAACTTTTGCAGGGTTAGAAAACATAGCTGGCGTAACGCTGCCAACTAGCAATACCCAAACGATCAAAGCAATAAC
>SXWI01000015.1 GCA_005791465.1 Bacteroidota bacterium
AAACTCATAACTGCTTGATTATCAGCTCCCCCTGTTGGACTTGAACCAACGACCCTCTGATTAACAGTCAGATGCTCTAACCAACTGAGCTAAGGAGGAGTGTTTCTGTTGAAACGCCGCCATTAAGATGAAGATCTTTCCGGCGGGGAGCAAAAATAAGGAAAATCGGAATAATTAGCCTCATTTTCGGAGGCCGATATAGAGCCCATCCGGTCTAATTTCCAAGGGGTATGCACGCATATCATATCCTTGCCCCGTACAATTTCTGCCATTGGCTAAGCAAAATTTATAGTGGTGAAGAGGGCAAACAATATTTCCTTTTGCGTCAATATACCCATCTTTCAGAGGGGCGCCTGCGTGTGGGCAAAGGGCCTGAAAAGCAAAAAATTTTCCCTCGAATTGTGCAAGGCAAATCGAACGCTCGGTAATGGTAAATGATAAAATGGGTTGATTTTCCCAGGGTAAGCTGTTGGGATCTTCTGTTAGTAAGTGCCATTCAAGTTCCTTCGGTGTAATCGGCATGGGAGTAATAAGCTGTTTTGTAAGGGTAGCGCTGACTGTATAATTTTCGAACTTGCTGTAATAGATTAGTACGTAATGTATCAATTTCTCTCTTCTCCGTGGCTGATATAAATATGCAGGCTCCCAGCGTTTCGTTTTCCCAACGTTTTTTTAAGTCTTTCAAAATAGTGTGTTTTACATCTTCCTCCAACCATTCATCAAAGGTTTGTTTTTCGTACATATCCATCTTATTGAAAATAGTGACCGTGGGTTTATCAGCGCAACCTAATTCTGCCAGTGTGGTGTTCACTACTTTCATTTGATCTTCGTAGTTAGGATGAGAAACATCGACCACATGCAATAAAATATCACTTTCTTTTACTTCGTCTAGTGTGCTTTTGAAACTCTCAACCAAATGGTGGGGGAGTTTGCGTATAAATCCTACCGTATCGCTTAATAGAAATGGCGTGTTTTCAAATACTACTTTACTGGTAGTTGTATCCAGCGTGGCAAATAACTTATTCTCTGCAAAAACATCTCGCTTGCTTAGCAAATTCATCAGAGTGGATTTACCAACATTTGTATAACCCACTAAGGCAACTCGGATAAACTCTCCTCTTTCCTTTCGTTGAGTAAAGGCTTGTTTATCGATTTCTGCCAGTCTTTTGCGTAATAACGAAATTTTATCTCGGACAATCCGACGGTCTGTTTCGATCTCTGTTTCTCCTGGGCCTCTGGTACCAATACCGCCGCCTAGACGTTCCAGGTGTTTCCACATTCCTCGTAGTCGAGGTAATATATATTGGTATTGCGCTAATTCTACTTGCGCTTTTGCTTGCGCGGTTTTAGCACGGCGTGCAAATATGTCTAAAATCAAGTCACTACGATCAATCGTTTTTACTTGCAGCGCTTTTTCGATGTTATTGATCTGTGCTCCACTGAGTTCGTCATCAAATATTACAACGCGGATGTCTTTTCCTTTTACATAGTTTGCAATTTCTTCGAGCTTACCCTTCCCAATAAATGTTTTGCTGTCTGGATGGGGAAGCTTTTGCGTAAAAGTCTTCACTGTAACGGCACCAGCGGTGCTAGCTAAGAAGGCTAGCTCTGCTAAATATTCGGTGACTTGAGTCTCTGTCTGATCTTTTTGAATAACGCCAACTAAAATGGCCCGTTCTTCTTTTTCAATCTTATTCCGCTTATCAATCATATCCGATTCTCAAAGACCACTCAACGTGAGGCCAAGTGTAAAGGGGCGTACAGTGGGGCCTTGTCCATCTCGAAGTGTAGGGTTGAGCTGATAGCTACTAAATAGTGAAACGTTTCCGTAGCCAACACGAAAGGTTCCTGTAAATCGAGTTTTATTAAAGTATTTAGTGCTTGATTCTTTGACGCTAAACTCATTTAAGAGATTTCCATTTCTATTTTCCCAATCAACATTTCGAGTATGCGCATTGATTAGCGCACCCACGCGAACACCTAACCCAACTTTTATTCCTTTTCCTGTTTCCGGATTTGCACTAAATCGCAGCTCAAGGGGGACCTCTGCATAACTGGTTGCTAATTTTGTTTTCTTGTAATGATTGGTGTCACGCACATTGGTAAAGCGCAGGGTACTACCCAATTCTTTGATTCCTACATTAACTTTTGAGAAACGCATATGATCACTACCCACACCTATACCTACACCAAGACTCATCTTTGGATTACTCTTGAAAGGGAAATCAAACATGAAGTACACGTTAAAGCTCTTGGAGAACTTTCCCATGGCAATGGTATCCGGAACTCCAGACCAGGTGGTATGCCCAAATTGAATTACTAAGTGGTCGTTTGGTCGATTGGATAGATCAATTTTCTTTTTACTTGTGTTCGTCCCATTTTCTTGTGCTACAAGACCATTTAATACGGTGAGGGATAAAAGGAGAAAAAGATAGACTTTTTTCATTATTAATAATTAATTGTAAATCAATACATTATGCATTGATTTTAAACTGATTTGTGGACCCTGTTGGGATCGAACCAACGACCCTCTGATTATGAGTCAGATGCTCTAACCGTCTGAGCTAAGGGTCCGGGAGAGCAAAAGTAATTAAAAGATGACAGACGCTTAATTTAGAGTATGCAGAATTCAATCAAGGCCTTCAGTATTCTAATCATTTTTTGTTTCATTGCTTGTCGGGCTCCTCAATCTTCATCCGTAACCACCATTGGTATTGGCTCTTGTGCTAATCAAGACACACCGCAGCCTTTATTAGGAGTGGCAGCTGAATATGAGCCGGATTATTTTATTTTTTTAGGCGATAATATCTATGGGGATACTGATAACATGGATACGTTACGGGCAAAATACCAGCGCTGGGCTGCTCAGCCCTCCTTTCAGCAGCTGAAAAAGATGACTCGTTTTTTTGCAATTTGGGATGACCATGACTTTGGCCGTAACGATGCGGGACGTCATTACCCGTTTAAAAAGGAGTCCAAAGAAATTTTTCTTTCTTTTTTTGATGAACCTGATACCAGCCAACGCAGAAAGCATGAGGGAATCTATCATGTGGAGTATATAAAAAAGGAGGGAAGAACGATTCAATTGATTTTATTGGATAGCCGCACATTTCGTGATGATGTTCGGTTGTTTGATAGTGCAGCGCCAACTCCTCGAGATCGCTATTTTTATTCTTTAGATTACAGTATTTATGAAAATAATGATAGTACCTTATTGGGTGAAGAACAGTGGAAATGGCTTGGAGAAATTCTGAAACAGCCTGCTGATATTCGTCTTGTTAGTAGTGGCACTCAGTTTGGCATTGAGTATAATGGGTATGAAGCATGGGCCAATTACCCACATGAACAGCAGCGCTTGATTGAGTTGATCAAAAATACCCGTGCTGGAGGTGTACTTTTTTTGACAGGCGATGTGCATTATGGAGAACTATCTAAGTTGCAGGTTCCTGATCTTTATCCTTTGTATGATTTTACATCAAGTGGCATTACCTCAACTTGGAGTTTTGCTACTCCAAATAAAAATCGAATCGAAGGCCCTATTATGGATAACAATTTTGGGCTCATTACAATTCGTTGGGAAAAAGATCCTGTGATCGACTTTCAATTAATTGATGCTGCCAATAACAGTAGAGCACAGTATAGTATTCGTTTGAGTGAAATTTCATTTTAATAATTATGCGACTCATTAATTTACTCTCAGTTGCAATGATACTTTTTTCATTGGCAAGCTGTGCGGTCACTCGATTAAAATCTTTTTCCATGAATTTTGCATCTAATACTGTTATTGCGCATCGTGGCGCATTTAAGAAAAATGGATTTCCGGAAAACTCTATTGCTTCACTAAGGGAGGCAATTCGGTTGGGTTGCACGGGATCGGAGTTTGATGTACGTATGACGGCTGATGAAGTATTGGTTGTCAATCACGATCCGCATCATGGTGGTATGGATATTGAAAGCACATCATATGCTCAGCTGCGTTCTCATCGGCTTTCCAATGGAGAGGAGATACCCACCTTAGAGGCCTATTTGAGAGCAGGACTTCAGGATAATAAATCGACACGGTTGGTGCTAGAAATAAAACCTTCACCGGCTGGTAAAGCGCGCGGACAATTATTAGCACAACGGGTATGGGAGCAAGTCAAGAAAAGTAAAGCCAATGCGTGGGTGGAGTATATCAGTTTTGATTATGCAATTCTTACCAAGTTAATTGAGATGGATTCAACTGTTGTATCACATTATCTTAATGGCGAAAAATCACCTGCTATTTTACAAGCTGCCGGAATTAAAGGTTTAGACTATAATTATAAGGTCTACCAACAAAACCCACAGTGGATTACTGAAGCAAAGGTCTTGGGACTTATTCTTAATGTGTGGACGGTTAACGAGCCTTCACAATTAGAGTGGTGTATTCGCCAGGGGTTTGATTTTATCACTACAAATGAACCGGAGTATTTGCTGAAGCTCCCTGCTCGTTAACCTCATTTTTATTGCTATCAATTTGCATTAGATGATCGAATAAATTGACCTCAGAGGGTATCCCGATTTTTTTACGAAGTCTGTACCTGCTTATTTCGACGCCTCGTACTGAAATATTCATTAGTTGGGCAATTTCTTTGCTACTGAGGTTCATCCGTAGATAAATACACAATTTTACCTCGTTGGCAGTTAGCGACGGATATGTTTTTTTCAGTAGCACTACAAAGTCGCTATGTACTTTGTCAAAGTGTTTAGCAAAAGTTTCCCATTCCTGATCGATTTTATCATCATCAGATACTGATTTGATTACTTTTTTTATTTCCTGTATAGCCGTTTTATCTTGAATATGCTTTAGTACATGTGCAAGCTCCTCTTTGATTTTTGAAAGCAGTTCTCCTTTTTTTACCAAGTGCATAGTGGAGGAAGCTAATTCCGAGTTCTTGAAATTTATTTCAGACTCTAGTTTTTCATTTTGCAAGGCCACCACCTCACTTTGTGTTTTATTTAATTCTAATTCACTTATATAAAGTAGTCTTTTATTTTCTTCCTCCATTCTTTTTTGCTGTTTGCTGAATTTTATTTTTTGAAATTGATACATCAGTAAAAGTAAACCAGCAAAAAGAAAAATATAAATGGCATACGCCCATGACGTCCTAAACCAGGGGGGTAGCACAGTAAATTCAAATGTGGTAACACTTGATTCGCTTCCTAAATTGTTTCGCGCCTTTACCTCGAATGTGTAACGTCCTTCTAGCAGATTAGAGTACTCCTTGTCTGCACGTGTGCTCCATGCTGACCAATTTTTATCAAATCCTTTGAGGCGATAGGAGTATTCCAATTTTGACTCTTGTCCATACAGTATGGCTGAAAACCCAAAACGAATTGTTTTCCATTTGTTGGGTATGATTAGCTTTTCGGTATATGAATTCTTGGCTGCCAATGAACCAAAACCACCGAAGAGTAGACTATCGTTCTGCCCTGTAATATTTACTTTTCTGATTTGTACTTTTAAGTCACGCTTGTTCTCCAGGTATTTTTTATAATTCACATGGAAGATGCCACGCTCTGCACTAATAAAAATATTCTCATTATTAATGGGGAAAACGTTTTCAAATCCACTTAGTATTTTATTAGATAATTCTGGTAAGTAGGTAATGGTTTGTGCTTTAATATTGATTACTCCTACCGATTTGTCTTGCACAAACCAATAATTACCTTCTTTGTCTTCTTTGATATAGCGAACACCTTTTGATCCGATTGTTGAACTAAATAACCGGTGCGGGATAAAATTATCAGTTTGCTGATTGTATTGAAGAATTCCTTTTTCAGTTGCTAATACTATTTCTTGGCCAAGCTTGAAAATATGATTGTTGAGCGGAGTGGGAATTCCTTTTTCTTTTTCATACTTAATTATAGTTGGTTCCGTTTCCTTATTACTAACTCTGTAAACGCCATGATAGGGATGCGACACCCACAAGTTTCCTCGATTGTCAGCCACCATATAGCGAGAAGATTCTTCAAAGTTTGGGATAGCTGTTTTGGATGTAAATGAATTTCCCGTTTGTTCAATAAATGCTATGCCTTGGTAGTTTCCTACCGCTAATTTCGACTTTCCGTTTACGGCAAAGGGTACAAAATTCCAATTGCCTGCAATCCGATTAAAATAGTTTGCCTTTCCATTTGCCACCACAAATCCACCTTCGTGATGTCCTGCAAATAGCCGATTATCGATTACGGTGAGATTCCAGATTTGTCCTTCACTACTTTCAATTTTTTTAAAGTTGCTTAACACATAGCTTAGGTCGCTTGCAACTTTTAATGGGGCTTGATAGAGTCCGGTCGAGGTGCCAACAAATAATTGGTTATTAAGTAGTGCAATTCCATATCCTGGACCACCTTCTTGGCTAGGTGATATTTGTTTAATGGCACTGTTGTAAGCAATAAAATCAATTCCATTATCAAGACCTAGCCATAGGTTTTGCTGCTGATCGCAAAAAATACTTAAGACATTGGTTTGTTGAAGTCCTTCTTTTTTTGAAAAATGTTGAATAATTGATCCGGTTTTATCTATAATATAAACTCCGTCATTGCTGGTGGCTAGCGCAATTGTACTGCCGTTGAGCAGTGTGGCTGCGTAGATCCTATTTTGAATAAAGAATGTTTTGCTGGGAGAAGCTTGAGGACGAACTTGATTATTGCTCAGTTCATAAATTCCATTTTTCAGTGTTGTTATCAAAAAGCTGTCCTTCCCTGTAGTAATAATTCCCGTGATGGGATCAGTTTTTGAAAGTATTGCGTTTGAATCTAGGGGCACCCACTGTCCTTTTTCAAATGTCAAGAGTCCTTCTTCAAAGTCTTGGGCAAATAGCTTGTTTTGGGCAGCTCCTAGAAATGCCCACTCGCTTGAGGGCGTGTATAGTTTTATGATTGAGTTTCTTAGTTCAAATATTTTATTACTACACCTAAAAAAGATGCCCGATTTATGTGCTACTATATCCCATACATCTCCAAAAGAGCGGTCTTTGATTGGAATTTTTTCCAAAAGCGAGGTGTAAATCAGCGTACCTGATCGATCCGGGCTAAAAAACCCCAATTCCCCCTGCCCACCAACATAAATTGTGTCTTCGGAGACAATTTCCAGCGATCTTGCAATTGTCTTATTGGGAAGGGGGTGAAGGGTCCAGCTACTACCTTCATAGCTTAGCATTCCCTCGTTATTGGCTATATACATTACCCCTCGCTGATCTTGCCGAAAGTCCCAGTTTTGGAGTCCTGCTTTATATTTAATTTTCTGAAAATTGTTTATCTCTGGTAGACCAATTGTGTTTTGAGCCTTAGACAAAGCAGTAATTGAGATAAATAGGGTGGTTAGGAGGTATCTCATTTCAAAATTGGTTGATTGAATATATAAAAAACATTTGATGTAGTAGTGAGATATTTTAAGTTTATTGATAATCAGTGTATTATAAAATTTGATGTAGTAATGATGGGGTAAAATATTTTTAAATGAATCAACTAATTGAGTTATTTGTATGTCTACATCTAGGCTATTTAAAACCTAATGCTTGTCGTATGAAACCAAAACTAACTTGGTGGGCCTCCCTGTTTGTATGCCTATTATTAAGCATCAATCTTTGGGCTCAAAACAAACCAATTTCCGGACGAATTTTCAACAAAGCTACCGGTGAATCAGTTGCCGGCGCTACAGTAACCCTGAAGGGGACTTCCCAGAAAACAGTCACTGACGCTCGAGGTAGATTCACTATTACTGGATCTGCCGGTGCTGTATTAACTATTTCCTATGTTGGAATGAATCCTGTTGAATACGCTTTGACGGGTTCAACTACGGATCTATCCATTGCAATGGAAGAATCTGCCGAAACAACCTTGGCAGATGTTGTAGTAGTGGGTTATGGTACCCAGCGTCTAACAAAAGTATCAGGAGCCATTGCTACTGTAAAGGGGTCTGATATTGAAAAACTGCGCCCTACCCGTATGGAAGAGGCACTGCAAGGACGTGCTTCTGGGGTTAATGTGATACAGCCAGGTACTCCTGGTGCCAAGCCAACAGTTTTGATTCGTGGTATTCCTTCTTTTTCTGGAACTGATCCGGTAGTAATTATAGATGGAGTTCCACAAACCCTTACTGATCTTAATTCTATAGCACCCACTGATATTGAATCAATCAACGTATTAAAAGATGCGGCCACGGCTGCTATCTATGGAGTACGTGGTGGAAATGGTGTTATTGTGGTGACAACCCGTTCAGGGCGTAAGTCATCCAAAACTGATATCACCGTAAATGCCAGTTATGGTATGCAGGATGTTATCAATACAGTTGGTGTACTCAATGCAACTGAGTATGCTGCCATGATTAATGAAGGAAGCACAGTAGCCGGTGGGCCTGTTGTTTTCAATGACCTTTCTCAAATCGGAGTGGGTACCAATTGGCAAAATGAGGTGTTTAAGTTGGCACCGCTTCAGTCTCACACACTTTCTGCCCGCGGCGGATCTGACCGTATGGGATATTTTTTATCTGCGGGGTACACCAGCCAAGGTGGAATTGTGGGTGGCAATGAAAAATCCAGATTCAGTCGTGGAAATTTCACTGCAAACCTTACGTTCGATCTTTCTTCAAAATTGAAATTCCTGTTAAATACAACGGGTGTATTATTAGAGGGACGTGGAGTTCAGGAGAATTCATTCAACAGTATTTTGGGAAGTGCATTAAACTTTGATCCGACAGTTGCTGTAAATAATACTGTTGCTGGCACCCCTGGTCAATATGGGTTCAGTAACTTATTGTTGTCTGAGGTTTTTAATCCGCTAACCAAGTTGGAGAACACCTACAACAAGAATATGGGCTCTAAGCTGTACGGAAAATTTGAACTACAGTATCAGCTGTTAAACAATCTTCGGGTTACTTCAAGATTTGGTTATACCAAGTACGATGGTAATGCAAAGAGTTTTACGCCGCTTGTATTTTACGGGCCCAACAACATAGATAATTCTATGAATGCTGATGGTTCTGCTGTAGCGGGCCGCTTTAACAGTGTAGCGCATGAGAAAGTGAGCAACTTTAATTATACATGGGAGTCATTTGCCAACTATAATTTCAAGGTAGGAACTCAACATAATTTTGAAACAGTGGCTGGATTTGCTGTGGCAAGAGTTTCAGGGAATGCAGCAGGTGCTACTCGTCAGGATGTTCCTTTTAACTCATGGGAGTTTGCTGATTTTACTGCAGCTACCGGAAATAATACTGCGGCCAACACTAACGCATTGAGCGGGTATTATTATCAGTACTTCCGTCGTAATCTTTCCTACTTCGGTCGTTTGAATTATGACTTCGACAATAAATATCTTTTGTCTGGAACTATCCGTCGTGACGGATCGTACGCATTTGGTGTGAAGAACAAGTTTGCCAATTTTATCTCAGGTTCTGCGGGTTGGGTAGTGAGCAATGAAAACTTCTTCAACTCTAAATTCATTAACTATTTAAAGATTCGTACCAGCTACGGTACTACAGGAAATGAGAATGTGGATCCTCAATTTGTAGGTATCGTAAACGGTGGTCCTAGCTATGGTCCTACTGCTAATAGTAATGGGTATAATTTCAACAACGTATTCTATGCGGGTAGCACAGTAGGTTCTGCCGCCAATGATGCGCTTCGCTGGGAAAAACAAACACAACTAAATGCTGGTTTTGATTTGAGCATTTTTAAAGGAGCACTAAGTCTTTCCGCTGATTATTTCCAGAAAGAGGTGGATGGTTTGCTCTTTACTCCTTCGGCTTCGCTTTATTTGGGAACTGTACCGATTCCAACTTCTAATATTGGTGCTACAAGAAGTACGGGTATCGACTTAACGTTGACTTATAATCAAACCATTGCGAAGAAAGTTAAGTTGATCAACGCGGTCACTTTCACCACAGCTAAAAATGAGGTGACGGCTACCAACAGTGATGGTACTGCTCGTATTATGGGTGGTTATTACTTTAATGGACAATCTCAAAGTGTAACTGTATTTGAAAAAGGGTTCACTCCTGGTTATTTCTTCGGATACAAGACAAACGGACTCTTCCAGAATCAAGCTGAGATTGCTGGATCCGCTTCACAGCCTGGTGCTGTTCCTGGTGATATTCGCTTTGTTGACCTGAATAAAGACGGGTTGATCAATGCACAGGATATGACACAGATTGGTGATCCGTTCCCAGATTTCACAATGGGTTGGAACCTTTCTATGGAATGGGGAAAATTTGACTTCACTGCCTTCACTTATGCCTCTGTTGGTAATGAAGTATACCGCGCCTATGAGCGTAATGCCAACTATACTAATAAAGATCGCAGTGTGTTGGCCCGCTGGACTGGTGAGGGAACTACTAACGATGCGCGTAACCCACGCTATTCTTTTGTGGATGCAAACAGTAATATTCGTGTGTCTGATCGATTTGTAGAGGATGGTTCATTCATCAAGATTAAGAATATTCAAATGGGATACACCATTCCAGCTCGCTCTAAAAATGCCTGGTTCTCTTCTTTCCGTATTTACGGACAAGTGCGCAACGCATTTGTGTTCACAAAGTATACTGGATTTGATCCTGAAATAGCGGGTGGAATTCTTGATACCGGGGTAGACAGAGGTTCTTATCCTCAGCCTCGTACGTTCACGTTTGGACTTGATATTAAACTTTAATCAACTTAAATGACTGCGAATATGAAACCAACTACATTAAAACCGCTTAGCTTCCTAATGGGGGTGGTGCTATTGTTTTCTTCTTGCACCAAATGGGTTGATTACAATCCCCGTGAGGATTTCAGAATTACTGAATTGGATTATCTCCGTTCTGAATCCGATTACCGTACTATGGCCGTGAGTGCTTACACTCCACTCCAATGGCTGAACCAGGCTGTACCGGTAGGTGATATTGCCTCTGATAATGCCGTAAGTGGTGGAGAGAACGCTTCTGACGTACTTTCTCTTCAGCAAATCGATGATATGACTCATACTCCAGTTAATGTAACATTAACCGAGTTGTGGCAAGCTGCTTACGAGGGAATTAACCGCGCCAATTATCTGCATCAGTATAAGGAGAAAAATCCAGCTGGCAACGCAGTTACATTTGCTGGTAAGGATGCCTTGTACGGTGAAGTTTATTTCCTGCGTGCTTACTACTATTTCCACTTGGTGAAATTCTTTGGAGATGTTCCTCTTTTCACAGAGAAGCGTCTCTCCTTGAGTGAGTCCGCTACATTACAGCGTAGCCCTAAGGCTGATGTATATGCACAGATTGAAAGAGACCTCAATGCTGCCATCACAGCATTGCCCGCCATTCAGGTTCAGAAAGGTCGCATTACAAAGTACGCAGCACAGGCACTACTTGGTAAAGTTCTTCTCTACCAGAAAAAATATGATGCTGCCGCTCCTATTTTAGAAAGCATCATTACTTCTAATGCGTTTCGTTTAGTTGATGATTTTGGTGCCATGTTCCTCGAGTCTGGAGAAAATGGACCCGAATCTGTATTTGAAATTCAGTATACCAATACCTCCCCCTATTACAACTGGGGTGCTGTAACTCGTGGTCAAGGTAACTACGCTATCCAACAGTGTGGTATCAGAGGGTTGAATGGTTCTGCGGCAATGCCTTATGCTGCCGGTTGGAGTACTAATCTTCCTTCACAGGATTTAGCGAATGCCTACGCTGCTGGCGATCAACGCAAAGCGGTTACAGTTTTAGATATCGAGGCGTATAAAAATGCCAACCCTTCTTTTGGTATTACTTATCAAGTTGCTCCTTACAAGAATACTGGTTTGTATAATCAGAAATATCTGCCAAGAAAAGGACAGACTTCTGGTCAGATCGAATTGAACTATTTGAATAACTTCCGCATCATTCGTTATGCTGATGTTTTATTAATGGCTGCGGAAGCATTTAATAAAGCCACAACGCCGAATGATACTAAAGCGCAGACTTATTTGAATTTAGTTCGTCAGCGTGCCTTCCGTGATAACCTTCATAATATTACTGCCACAGGTGCAACCTTGTACCAGGCGATATTGACAGAACGCCGTTTAGAGTTAGCTATGGAGGGTGATCGTTTCTTTGACTTGGTTAGAACTGGGCAAGCGGCTGCCAAAATCGCTAGATTTTCAGCTAACAAGCACGAAGTATTTCCTATTCCTCAACAGGAAGCATTGATCTCCAACCTAACTCAAAATGCAGGTTACTAATAGACAATAAAAAAGTTAATTATGAAAAAGATAAACATTCTTGTAAGTTGGTTAATGAGCGCCCTGCTATTGGTCGCCTGTACCAAAACAGAATTTACAGATACTTCTTTTGTAGATCGCGGTGAAGCACCATCGGAGTTGTCGGCCATGTTTGAAATAACACAGGACAATACCGGATTAGTAACCATCACGCCAAATGGAGTGGGAGCAGTTACGTATGATGTTTATTACGGACATGGCAATAATACACCTGCAAAAGTGGTTGCAGGAAAAAACACAACGCATGTGTACCCAGAGGGAGTATATCCAGTAAAAATTATTGGCTATTCTGTCAGTGGCAAAAAAACAGAAGTAACAAAACAGCTTACAGTTACTTTCCGTGCTCCTGAAAATCTTGAGGTAAGTGTTACCGTTGATCCTGCCAACAACTACAAGGTAAATGTGAGTGCAACGGCACTTTATGAAACCAATTTTAAAGTTTATTTTGGCGTAAGCCCTACAGAAACTCCTGTTACTTTCTTAGAAGGACAAACAGTGAGTAATGTGTATGCAGCCACTGGAACTTACCAGGTAAAAGTGATTGCGTTCAGTGGTGGAGCGGCTACTACACAACGCATAGTTCCAATTACCATTGTAGATCCAATTTTACTTCCCCTGACATTTGAATCTCCAACTATCAATTATAATTGGTTCAATTTTGATGGAGGAAATGTTACTGTTGTTGCTAACTCACAGTCCAATGGAATTAATACCAGTGCTAAGGTGGCCAAAATGGTAAAGAATGCAGGACAGCCTTGGGGTGGAAGTTTCCTAACATTGAGCAGTAATATTGATTTTTCTGCAAACAAGATTTTCCGAATGAAAGTGTATTCTCCTCGTGTGGGTGCTAAAGTGCTCTTTAAAGTCGAGAACTCAGCAAACCCTGGTCAGAATTTTGAAAAGGAAGTTTTGACTACACGCGCAAATGCATGGGAAGATCTGGTTATTGATTACAGAGCCATCAATGTGGCAAATAGCTATAACCGAATTGTTCTGATTTTTGATAATGGCACTATGGGAAATGGTTCTGCAAACTTCACGTGGTTATTTGATGATATTCGTTTGGTTAATACCTTGCCACTTGAACTCCCTCTAGACTTTGAAGCAGGAGCTTCAACTTATCCTTGGTTTAATTTTGACGGTGGTACCGCTACCATTGTTGCAAATCCTGTTTCTGGAGGAATTAATACCAGCGCCAGTGTTGGTAAAATGGTTAAGAATGCTGGTCAGGTTTGGGGTGGTAGCTTCCTGACCCTGAGTTCTCCAATGAATTTTTCAACTAACAAGGTATTTCGCATGAAGGTTTATTCTCCTCGCGTGGGCGCCAAAGTGTTGTTGAAAGTTGAAAATTCTGCAAACTCTGGACAGAATTATGAAAAGGAAGTAACCACCAGCATTGCCAATGCTTGGGAGGATTTGGTATTTGATTATTCAGGTATCAATGCTTCTAATACCTATGATCGTATTGTGTTGATTTTTGAATTGGGTAGTATGGGCGATGGTTCCTCGAACTATACATTCTATTTTGATGATATTCGTCTTACTAACACCTTCCCAGTTCAATTGCCTTTAAACTTTGAATATCCTATCACTTACGGGTGGTTTGATTTTGATGGAGGTAATGTAACTGTGGCAGCTAATCCATCTGTAGCAGGTATCAATACTAGTGCTAAGGTTGCAAAAATGGTAAAGAATGCAGGACAGGTTTGGGGAGGTAGTTTCTTAACACTTGATGGACCCATCAACTTTGCCTTGTCTCGTGCACTGCGCATGAAAGTTTATTCTCCTCGTGCAGGTGCCAAGGTGTTATTGAAAGTTGAAAATTCAGCGAACCCCGGTCAAAACTTTGAGCGCGAGGTAGTCATTCCCAACGGAAATGCCTGGCAAGAGCTCAGCTTTGATTTTACTGGTATAAATACCGCTAACCCGTATGATCGTGTGGTAATCATTTTTGATTTAGGTGTTATGGGAGACGGTTCACCCAATTTCACTTATTACTTTGATGATATTCGCCTCAATTAATTTTAAAATTTTCTTGCCATGCAACCTTTAAACAAATTAATCGCACTCTTTTTAGTGTTTAGTGTAACACTAACTGCGTGTAAAAAACAGGAATATAGTTTTGGCGACCTGGTTAATCCATCAGGCCTGACATTAACAACTGCTGTAGTGGGTGTTGATGCCAGTAACCCTAATGGTAATGGTACTGGTCGTGTCACCATCACAGCTGCGGCAACAGGCGCACTTACTTATCAAATTGATTTTGGTGATGGCGTTAAACAAGTAGTGCCATCAGGTACGCTCACTTATAAATACAATAATCCGGGCACCAACGCCTATACTATCACTGTGAATGCAGTAGGTACAGGAGGTTCTCTCTCTACAATCAGCAAGCGTGTTACAGTATTCGTTGCATTTCAAATTCCTACTGAAATTGTTTCTGCTCTAACTGGTTCCGGCTCGAAAGTCTGGGTGACTGACAAAGATGCTCCTGGACATTTTGGTGTAGGACCCAATAATGAGTTTTCTCCAATCTGGTATGCTGCAGTGCCTAACACACGTGAAGCTTGTGCCTATGATGACGAGATAACTTTTTCAAAAGATGCAAACGGCCGTGTGTTTATGAATGTTGATAACAAAGGTGCTTCTTTCTCCATTGGAGCGTCCACTGGATTCTACGGTTTCAGTGGTGGCGATGGATGCTATCCGATGTCTACAGGTGGAAATAAGCAATTGATATTTATGAATGCTACTTCTGGTTCAAGTGCATCTGTTTCTACTCAAATTCAATTTACAGTGCCTGGCAATGGTATTATCAATTTTGGTACTGGTGGTGTAACGTATGAGATACTTTCGATTACGCCTACTGCTATACATTTGCGTAATATTGGTGCTGATAATAATTCCTGGTACCAAAAGTTGAAACCTAAGCCTTGATTTGTGTTGCGTTCGCTTTTGTTTGTTTGTTGCTCGCTTCTGTTAATGGCTGCTTCGTGTGGTAAGGATAACACACCACTGCCAGCAGGGCCGCCGACTAATTTGGCATTAACAGTAACGGTTAGTACGGACAATAGCGGTACTGTTCAATTTAAAGCTACGGCTACCAATGCAGTTTCTTACGATTTTGATCTGGGCAATGGGGTGTTTCGTTCCGTCTCAGATGGAAATTTGACTTATCGATATACTGCATCGGGTTCTTATGATATAAATGTTATTGCAAAAAGTGCAAGCGGGCAAACTGCATCACTCAGAAGAACCATTACGGTTGCTGTAGCTCGTTCTTTGATTTGGGCTGATGAGTTTGATTCACCCGGTGCACCCGACCCTGCTAAATGGGGATACGATATTGGTGCTGGTGGTTGGGGGAACGCCGAGTTACAGTATTATACTAATCGGCTAGAGAATGCCAGTATTTCTAATGGCACATTGAAAATTTCAGCCATTAGGGAAAGTTTTTCTGGGAGTCCGTTTACTTCAGCAAGATTAATATCTCGTAATAAATTTTCATTCAAATACGGCCGTGTAGATGTACGTGCCAAATTACCGATAGGTGCGGGTACCTGGCCTGCTATCTGGATGCTTGGAAATAATTTTGGAACAGTGGGTTGGCCGGCTTGTGGCGAAATTGATATCATGGAGCATCGAGGGAATGATCCGAACCGAATTCATGGTACGGTACATTACACAGGAAATTCAGGGGGTGGGGGTATTGGTGGTACTGTACTCAGTTCAAATGTATCTACTTCTTTCAAAGTGTATAGTGTCGAATGGACAGATCAGTATATCAAGTTTTTGATTGATGATGCAGTCTTTTTCACTTTTGCTAATTCAGCAACACTGCCCTTTAATCAGCCTTTCTTTTTGTTGCTTAATATAGCCATGGGAGGAAATTTTGGTGGAGCAATCGATCCTGCTTTCACGAGTAGTGCTATGGAAATTGATTATGTAAGAGTCTATAATTGATACGATCATGCTTAGGAAGAATATATGGTTGGGGTGCTATTTGTTGCTTTTACTGGGAGTAGTACCTTCCTTTGCGCAAGGTCCTAATACTAAACGTAAGCTGGTATGGTCCGACGAATTCTCTTATAAAGGATTACCTGATTCTACTCGTTGGAGTTATGATAAAGGCAGAGGTTGTCCGGTGAATTGTGGATGGGGAAACCAAGAAGCACAATTTTATACTTGGAATAGAGAGAAAAATGCAAGAGTACAAAATGGTTATCTGGTACTTGAGGCACATCATGAAAAATGGGAAGATGCCGCCTATACGTCAACACGTTTAGTTAGTAAGAACAAAGGGGATTGGAAGTATGGACGAATTGAAGTTCGTGCGCAATTGCCTAAGGGCACAGGAATATGGCCTGCTATTTGGATGTTGCCAACCGATAACCAATATGGTATATGGCCCAAAAGTGGAGAGATTGATATCATGGAGTTTGTAGGGTATCATCCTGATTCAGTTTTTGGTACCGTGCATACAGAGGCATACAATGGAATGCGTGGAACGCAAAAGGTAAAAGGGATATCAGTTAGTTCGCTTTCAACTGCCTTCCATACTTATGCTATTGAATGGAATGAAAAATCTATTTCCTTTTTTGTAGATAATCAGCGTATTAATTATTTCGAGAATGAGGGGAAAGGGTCTGCGACTTGGCCATATGATCAGCGCTTTCATCTGATTCTCAACATTGCTGTTGGCGGAGGCTGGGGAGGAAAGTATGGGATTGATGATTCTATTTTTCCGCAGCAACTATTAATTGATTATGTGCGTGTGTATCAATAAATCTATAGTATGATTTTTTTTCGTCTGTTGCTGTTGGTACTGACAGTATCTCCTTATATAATTTTTGCACAATCCTCAGAATTGGATAAAAGAGTTGATTCTGTTCTAAGGTTGATGACTTTGGAGGAAAAAGTTGGACAGCTCCACCAGCTGAGTAGTGATTTTGTAGCCACAGGTCCCATCACAAAAGATGGGGACAAGCAGGATCGTGTGCGTCAGGGTAAGGTTGGTTCTTATTTGAATGTAACTGGTGCAGCTCGCACGCGTTCATTACAAGAAATTGCTATGCAATCTCGTTTGCGGATTCCCTTGTTGTTTGCACAGGATGTGATTCATGGCTATCGTACTATTTTCCCAATTCCCTTGGCAGAAGCAGCTAGTTGGGATATTGCTGCTATGGAGCAAACCGCAAGAGTTGCCGCTATTGAAGCAGCAGCTTCCGGTATTCACTGGACCTTTGCACCGATGGTTGATATTGCACGTGATCCTCGTTGGGGGCGTGTGATGGAAGGAGCGGGTGAAGATAGTTATCTCGGTAGTCGTATTGCTGCTGCTCGCGTAAAGGGATTTCAAGGAAAAGGAATTGGAAGCATTGATGCAGTAATGGCTTGTGCTAAACATTTTGCTGCTTACGGTGCTGCGGAAGGCGGCCGTGATTACAATACGGTGGACATGAGTCTTAGAAAACTCTATGAAGTTTATCTTCCTCCATTTAAGGCTGCTAAGGAAGCTGGGGTATCTTCTTTTATGAATTCATTTAATGATCTCAATGGAGTGCCTGCCACCGGGAGTTCTTTTTTACAGCGCAAACTGTTAAAAGGCGATTGGACTTTCAAGGGAATTGTGGTTAGTGATTGGGGAAGTATTGGAGAAATGGTAAACCATGGTTATGCAACGGATTTAAAAGATGCAGCATTAATTGCTATGCGCGCGGGCTCCGATATAGATATGGAAAGCAGGGCGTATAGCGCACATTTATCCCAGTTGATAAAGGAAAAAAAGGTTGACACCGCTCTCATTAATGATGCGGTCAAACGGGTGCTCTATAAAAAATTTGAATTGGGTCTATTCGATGATCCCTATCGTTTTTCTGATGAGAAAAGAGAACAGGCGGTTTGGAACAATACTACTCATTTACAAGTAGCACGGGAGATGGCTCGTAAGAGTATTGTGTTGTTAAAAAATGAAGTTGTGCCTGCAGTCAATAAGCCGCTGT
This sequence comes from Bacteroidota bacterium, assembly GCA_005791465.1. Classification (GTDB taxonomy): domain Bacteria; phylum Bacteroidota; class Bacteroidia; order Chitinophagales; family Chitinophagaceae; genus JJ008. The sequence continues at coordinate 18,249 of SXWI01000015.1, forward strand.
TGCCATTGAATAAGGGCGACAATAAAAAGATTGCATTAGTTGGCCCCTTAGTAAAAGCAATAGGAGATAATAATGGATTTTGGAGTTATAGTTGGCCGGATGATTCTTCAAGAGTGGTATCACTCTGGCAAGGAGTAACCAATAAATTGGCGGGTGCTACTTCACTGACTTATGCAAAGGGTTGTGATATTTCAGGGGCAGATACAACAGGTTTTGCTTCCGCTCGACAAACTGCTACCGCTGCCGATCTAATAATAGTAAGCGTAGGAGAATCAGCTACGATGTCTGGTGAAGCTAAGAGCAGAAGTCAATTGCAATTGCCGGGCGTGCAAGAGCAGTTAGTTAAAGAGATGGTTGCAACTGGTAAACCAGTTGTTGTTTTGATCAGTGCGGGTCGTCCTTTAGTTTTTAATTGGATTGCAGACAATGTGCCTGCCATTGTATACACCTGGTGGTTGGGTACCCAGGCAGGAAATGCTATTGCGGATGTGCTGTTTGGAGATTATAACCCCTCTGGCAAACTGCCCATTACATTTCCTCGTAACGAAGGCCAAATTCCTATTTATTATAATTATCTCAGCACAGGTCGTCCATTTAAATCAGATACTGACAATACCTACGTAACTGCCTACACGGATCTACCCAATAGCCCACGTTATGTTTTTGGTTATGGACTTAGTTATACTAGTTTCCAGTATGGTGCTGTGCAATTAAATACTAATACGCTTTCAAAGGATCAAAAGTTGCAAGCAAAAATTACTGTTACCAATACAGGGAAGTATGCGGGTGAGGAAGTGGTACAACTTTATATGCAGGACGTGGTGGCATCTATTGTAAGACCTGTGCGTGAATTAAAAGCTTTTGAAAAAGTTCTTCTAAAGCCTGGAGAATCTCGTGAGATCACTTTTACGCTTGACGCACGTGATCTTTCTTTTTACAATGATAACCTGGAGTTGGTCGCAGAGCCGGGAACGTTCCATCTCTATATTGGAGGGAATAGCCAGGCCACGCAAAAAGCTAGTTTTACTCTTCTTTAATTTCCTCAAAATCCAGGTAGTCCTCTTTTCGGGACTTTGTAGTGTTGCCACTTTTGGAACTGGTAAAGGAAGAACCGGACGGTTGCTCCGCTGGAGCATTTGAAAACCCTCCTTGTTGCCGAACCTGTTGCTCCATCTGTTCTTTCATCTGGCGGAAGCCCTTCCGAAGGGTTCTACCGGCAAGAAAAAGGGGTACTACCAGCCTGAAAATGAACTGAAAAGCAAAATAGGCCAAAAAGAAGTAAAGAATGTATTTCATGGAGAGGCAAAGATAGGAAGGCGGTTCCCCTATTGTTTTTTGGTCAAAACGGGTGGATTGCTTAAATTTGCAACTTGAAGATGATGGAAGGGAACGAATTCGTTCCCTTCTTCTTTTTACCCATATGGAGAAAAGCGCCCTGATAAGTACTTTGACAGAGAAGGTTAACCGCCTGATTGAAGCGGAAAAAGACCTTTTTTTGGTGGAGATTCGTATTAAACCCACTAATAATATCAAAGTGTATATCGATGGTGATCAAGGAGTTAGCGTAGATAAGTTGGTTTCCTACAACCGAAAATTCTATCGCCAATTGGAGGAAGAGGCTCTATTTCCAGATGGGGATTTTTCACTGGAACTGTCTTCACCGGGGTTGGATGAACCCTTGAAGCTTCACCGGCAATATGTTAAAAATGTAGGCCGGCCTGTAGAATTGGTTCTGGAGGATGGTATAAAAGAGGAGGGGGATTTGAAGGCGGTGCATGAAACGGAGTTGGAGCTGGAGGTAACTAAAGGAAAGGGAAAAAAGGCAGTTGTCAGCTTGCTGACAATTCCTCTATCATCTATAAAAACAACAAAAGTTCAAATCAAATTTTAAAAACGAAACGGTTCAAAAATTTGCAGTATGGCCAGTATTAATCTAATCGATGCGTTCCAGGATTTTAAAGATGCGGAAAATATCGATCGTCCGACCATGATGAAGGTGGTAGAAGACGTTTTCAAAACATTGTTGCGCAAAAAATTCGGAAGTGACGAAAACTTTGACGTAATCGTAAACGCAGAAAAAGGTGATTTGGAAATTATCCGTCGCCGGATGATTGTTGAAGATGGTGAAGTGGAAGACCCCTTAGCCCAAATCGCATATTCCGATGCTGTAAAAATCGAGCCTGACTTTGAAGTAGGCGAGGAATTGTACCAGGAGATTGATCTTCTTGATTTTGGTCGTCGTGCCATTCTTGCTGCTAAACAAACCTTAGCTAGCCGTATTGGTGACATCAAGAAAAATGCATTAGCAAAAAAATACGGAGACCGTGTTGGGGACATCGTTAGCGCGGAAGTATACCAGGTTTGGAAAAAAGAAATTTTACTGTTGGATGAAGAAGGCAATGAGTTGATCCTTCCCAAAAGTGAACAAATCCCACAAGATTATTTCAAAAAAGGAGAATCTATCCGTGCTGTGATCAGAAGGGTAGATGTAAAAAATAACAATCCCGTCATTATTCTTTCACGTACTGCTCCGGAATTTTTAGCGAAGTTGCTGGAAATTGAAGTACCTGAAATTTTCGATGGTTTGATTGTCATTAAAAAAATTGTTCGCGATCCAGGAGAACGTGCCAAAGTAGCAGTAGAGTCCTACGATGATCGTATTGATCCAGTGGGTGCTTGCGTGGGAATGAAAGGTAGCCGTATTCATGGTATCGTACGCGAATTAAAAAACGAAAATATTGATGTGATTAACTTCACTACTAATATTCAATTGCTCATCCAGCGCTCCTTAACTCCTGCTCGAATTACCAGTATGGAGTTGGATACCGAAAATAAACATGCGAATGTTTACCTAGCACCTGATCAGGTGTCGTTGGCTATTGGACGTCGTGGTGTCAATATTAAATTGGCGACTGAGTTGACAGGTTACGAATTGGATGTGTACAGAGATAACCTGGGCGAAGAAGAAGAAGAGTTCGATATCGATCTGGAAGAATTTACAGATGAGATTGATGAGTGGGTGATTGACGAATTGAAGCGTGTGGGTTGTGATACGGCTCGCAGTGTGCTCAAGTTGTCTGCAGATGAGTTAGAGCGTCGTACGGATCTGGAGAAAGAGACCATTGACGAAGTTCGTCGGGTACTTCAGACCGAGTTTGAAAATGAATAAATCGTTTTTTTAAAACAACTGAATGGCAGAATTAAAACTTCCTCGTTTACTGGCGGCGGCCAAAGAGTTCAACATTGGACAAGACACCCTTATTGAGTTTTTGGTAGGGAAAGGTTTTGCCAAGGACGATCTAAAGCCAACCTCTAAATTATCGGAGGATATGTACCGTTCGCTCCAGCAGGAATTCCAGAGCGACAAGGCCGCTAAAATGAAGAGCGACCAGCTGGAACTTCCCAAAACGGCGCAGGGAGAAGTACGTAAGAAAAAAGAAGAGGAAGAAATTTCATTTAAGTCGGGAAAGGCTACGAAGAAAAAAGAAGAACCTGCAGCTGTAACTCCTGCACCCGCTCCCGAACCAGCGAAAGAAGAGAAAGTGGAAGAGGTGGTCGTAAAAGCGGAAGCGCCCACGATGGAAGGCCCTAAGGTTTTAAAAAAGATTGATCTAGATGCTATTGATTCCTCGGTTCGTCCTAAAAAAGGAGCAAAGGCAAAACAAGAAGAGTCTCAGCAAGTAGTTAAAAAATCTGCGAAGAAGAAAAAAGAGGAAGAAGCGCCAGAAAAAGCTGAAGCAGCGCCTGCGGCTGTGGAGCCGGTTAAGCCTGTGGAAGATGCGCCTCCTACAATTGAAAATATCGAGGTTGAAAAGTTATCAGGTCCAAAAATTCTTGGGAAAATTGACTTACCTGTTAATAATGACACGCGTCCTGTGCGGGAAGAAAAAAGACCTCGCAAGCGTATCCCTATTACCAAGAAAGATGGAACACATCGTGAAGTATTTATCAATAAAGATGATAATAGACCTAGCGGTGGTGGTGGATTTAACAGAGGACGTGCAGGCAATCAACGTCCGCCACAACGACCAGCAGCTCGTCGAGAGGACAAACTGATTGACGAAAAAGAAATTCAGCGGAAGATTCAGGAAACGCAAGCTAAACTAGCTGGCGGTACCGGAAAAGGAAAAGGTGTAAAAGCAAAGCTTCGTCGTGCTAAAAGAGAGGAAATGGCGGAGGCCATGGGCGAAGAAGTAGCAGATAACAAGTTGCAATTAACAGAGTTTATCAGTGTGAGTGAGTTGGCGAGTTTGATGGATGTAAACTTTGCAGAAGTAATCAGCAAGTGTATGAGCTTGGGGATCATGGTATCCATCAATCAGCGTTTGGATGCGGAAGTAATTGAGCTGGTTGCAAGCGAATTTGGATTTGTGGTAGAGTTCATTGATATGGAAAAGCAGATGGAAATGGAAGAAGATGGCGATGATGAGGATGAAGAAGAAGACTTGAAGCATCGTTCTCCCATTGTTACTATCATGGGTCACGTAGACCATGGTAAAACTTCTTTGCTTGACTATATCCGTAGTGCCAACGTAGTGGCGGGTGAGGCAGGTGGTATCACACAGCACATTGGTGCTTATCGTGTGGAAGTAGCCGGTGGAAAAGAAATTACATTCCTGGATACACCAGGTCACGAAGCATTTACGGCCATGCGTGCCCGTGGTGCTAAGGTTACTGATATAGCTGTAATTGTAGTAGCAGCGGATGATGCGATCATGCCTCAAACTCGTGAGGCCATCAGCCACGCACAAGCTGCGGGTGTGCCCATGATTTTTGCAGTCAATAAGATTGATAAAGATGGGGCTAATCCGCAAAAAATATATGAGCAGTTATCCCAGATGAATATTTTGGTGGAGGAGTGGGGTGGTAAATTCCAGAGTCAAGAGCTTTCTGCCAAAAAAGGATTGAATATTGACAAGTTGTTGGAGAAGATATTACTCGAAGCCGAGATGTTGGATCTCAAAGCGAATCCTGATCGTGGAGCGATGGGTACTATCATTGAAGCCTCATTGGATAAGGGACGTGGATTCGTAGCTACCTTATTGGTTGAGAACGGAACCCTGCACCCTGGCGATCTGGTTGTGAGTGGACAGTATTATGGTAGGGTCAAGGCTATGTTCAATGAACGTAATAAAAAGGAGAAAGAGGCCGGTCCTTCCGCTCCTGCTTTAATATTAGGTTTGAATGGTGCTCCGCAAGCGGGTGAAAAATTCAAAGTTTACGAGGACGAAGCAGAGGCTAAGGAAATTGCTAACCGTCGTGCACAAATTTTACGTGAACAAGGAATTCGTACCAAGAAGCATATTACCCTTGATGAGATTGGACGTCGTCTTGCATTAGGAAGCTTTAAAGAACTGAATGTAATTATCAAAGGTGACGTGGATGGTTCTGTAGAGGCCTTGAGTGACTCTTTGCAGAAACTTTCTACAGAGGAAATTATAGTGAAGGTGATTCACAAAGGTGTTGGTCAAATCAATGAAAGTGATATTGTGTTGGCTGAAGCTTCCGATGCGATTGTAATTGCCTTTAACGTTCGTCCTTCATTACAGGCTTCTAAGTTGGCAGAGAATGCGGGTATTGAAATCAAGATGTACTCTATTATCTATAATGCTATTGAGGAAGTTAAGAGTGCCATGGAGGGAATGTTGGAGCCGAAAACACAGGAGAAGATCGTGGCCAACGTGGAAATTCGTGAGGTATTCAAGTTTGATAAAGCTACTGTTGCCGGATGTTTTGTCCGTGATGGTAAAATCAAGCGTGATTCCAAGATTCGTTTGATTCGTGATGGTATTGTTGTGTATCCAACTGCAGAAGGTGTGATTGCTGAATTGGCTTCTTTGAAGCGTTTCAAGGACGATGCTAAGGAAGTAGTATCCGGTATGGAGTGCGGTTTGACTATCAAAAACTTTACGGATATCAAAGTGGGGGATGTGGTTGAGGCGTACGAATTGGAGGAAGTAAAGCGAACGCTCTAACTTTTTGTTAAACTCAAGCTGCTTTTTCAGAGTGCTGTAAAGGCCGCTTACTTTTGGTAACTATGTATAGTGCAATAAGAACCTTTTTTCTTTCTTCGTTTATCCTGCTTGCTGGTGCCCTGTGCGCACAACCTAAGAAAGTGGTAGCTGATAAAATAGCTGCCGTAGTAGGAGATCGAATCATTCTACAATCAGATGTCAGGAACTCCGTGGCTGATATGGCACGCCGGGGTGAAAATTTACCGCCGAATGCCGAGTGTATGATCATGGAGCAGGCGGTTGTATCCAAAGTAATGATGCTACAGGCGGAGAAAGATTCATTGCCTGTAACGGAAGAGGATGTGGAAGCTGATCTGGATAATCGTATTCGTTCTTACATCAATCAGTTTGGTAGTCAGGAGGCCGTTGAGGAGATAGCAGGAAAAACTATTTATCAAATCAAGGATGATGCACGTGAATCTGTTCGTGAACAAAAGCTGGCTGCATCGATGCAACGTAAGATTGTAGAGAATGTGCGTATCACACCTGTAGAGGTAAAAGCCTGGTTTGACAAAATTCCAAAAGACAGTCTTCCATTTTATGAGTCTGAGTTAGAGATTGGTCAAATAATACTTTATCCAAAAGCCTCCCGTGATCTGGAGCAATATATTATTGGTGAGATGAACAATTATCGACGCCAGATCGAACTCAAACTGACCAACTTTGAACAATTAGCAAAACGTGTTTCAGAGGATCCAGGAAGTAAAGACCGTGGTGGTCAATATCAATTAAATCGAAATGAGAAAACCTGGGATCCTGTATTTATTTCTACATCATTCAGATTGAAAGAGGGAGAAATTTCTCCGCCTGTCAAATCAAAATTTGGATTTCATATTATTCAGATGGTGCAGCGTAACGGGGATGATGCTATCGTTCGTCATATCCTACGTATTCCACCGGTAACTTCTGATGAATTGGATCAGGCTAAACGCAAATTGGACACCGTTCGTTCTAAAATTATTGCTGGTACGCTAACTTTTAATGAAGGGGCTGCAAAATATAGTGACGAAGAGTCTGCAAAGTATACGGGTCCTTATCTGACTAATCGTGATGGCTCTACTTTTGTTACGATTGATCAGTTGGATAAGGATATGGTCAGCTTGCTGGCTAAGCTTAAGCCCGGAGATTATTCTATGCCTGTTGCTTATGAGAATGAGCAAGGCAAAAAGGGTGTTCGTATTGTTCATCTTAAATCCCGTTCAACCCCTCACCGGATGAATTTCCAAGATGATTATAGCAAGATTGCACAGTTTGCACTGGAAGAGAAAAAGGCTAAAGTGATGGAGAAATGGATCCAGAATAAATTGGAAACTTATTACGTAAAGATTGATCCGGGTACGGCCGAAGAGTGCCCCCAGCTGAAAAAATTCTCAGCTGATAATTGATCCTCTATGAGTGACTCAATCAAACATGAATGCGGACTGGCCTTTATCCGTCTGCGCAAATCTTTTTCTTTTTATCAGCAACAGTATGGCACGTCCCTTTGGGGATTGAACAAGTTATATCTGCTTATGGAAAAGCAGCATAACCGCGGACAGGATGGTGCAGGTGTGGTCGCTGTTAAACTTAATACTGAGCCGGGATATCCTTTCATGAATCGTATACGCAGTAATGCCCCTCAGGCAATTGCTGATATTTTTCATCGAATCGGGGAACAGATTAATGAATTTGAAAAGTATAATCCGGGCGTTCGTAATCATCCCGGACTACTAAAAGGGCATATTGATTTCATGGGAGAGATCTTGCTCGGTCATCTTCGCTATGGAACGCAGGGGAAAAATAAATTAGAGTATTGTCATCCCTTTATCAATCGGCATATTGTGCCCGCTAGAAATTTGGCTTTGGCTGGTAATTTTAATATTATCAATGCGGAGGAATTATATGCGCATATCGGACAGGAACCAAACGAGGAGGTGCGTTCCAGTGATCTGGCTGCCTTACTTGAGTTGATTTATAAATTTCTTAATGAGGCTGATGAAAAAGCTCCGGATCAATTAGATATCAAATCAGTTTTGCAAAAAACAATTCCCCTGTTAGATGGTGGTTTTAATGTGGGAGGTATAACGGGAAATGGAATTGCTTTTGTGTTTCGCGATCCTCATGGGATTCGCCCTTCTTATTACTATATCAATGATGAGGTAGTGGTGGCCGCTTCGGAGCGAGCTGCTATTCGTACTTCATTTAATGTTCCAGAGAATCAAGTGCAGGAATTAATGCCCGGACAGGGGTTGATTGTGTATGAAGATGGCCGTGCGGTGGTGGAACAATTGGTTGCGCCTAAAGAACGCAAAGCCTGTAGTTTTGAAAGAATTTATTTTTCACGAGGCAGTGACGAAAAGATTTATCGTGAAAGGAATCAGCTGGGCTTTAGGCTTAGTGAACCGGTTTTGGAAGCGATTCAATACGATTTACGAAATACTATTTTCTCCTTTATACCCAACACGGCTGAAACGGCTTTTTATGGAATGCTCAAAGGAATGGAGCAGTATCTCAACCGCATTAAAGTAGAACGAATCTTAAGTTGGGGAAAAGATTTTGATGAGGAGAAGTTGCGAGAAATGATCAATCGGACTATTCGGATTGAAAAGATCGCAATCAAAGATGTGAAAATGCGCACGTTCATTACTGAGGATGTAAGTCGTAATGAAATGGTGCAACACGTCTATGATATTACTTATGGTACGGTCCGTCCGGGTGAGGATACTTTGGTAGTGATCGATGATTCAATCGTAAGGGGTACTACGCTAAAGGAAAGTATCATCCGTATGTTGGGTCGTCTTCGTCCCAAAAAGATTATTGTGGTTTCCTCTTGTCCTCAAATCCGTTATCCGGATTGCTATGGAATCGATATGAGTAAGATGGGTGACTTTATTGCTTTTAATGCAGCGGTGTCATTATTGAAAGAGGCGGGACGGGCAGATTTTCTGCAGGATTTACTGGAGCGTTGTCGTACGCTGGAAAAAGAAGGAAAATTGCAGGAAGAGAATGTGGTTCGTCAACTCTATAAACAATTCACTACCGAACAAATTACGGGTAAAATTGCTGCATTAATCACGCCCCCTGAGTTGAATATTCCAGTGGAAGTTATTTTCCAACGAATTGAGGACTTGCATGCTTCTTGTCCGAACAATTTGGGGGATTGGTATTTTACAGGAAATTATCCAACGCCAGGTGGTAACCGCGTTGTCAATAAGGCCTTCATGAATTATATGGAGGGGAAGAACGTACGAGGCTATTAATTCTACACGATTATTTTTTTCTGCTCACCAGGTATACGCCACTAAAAATCAGTGATGCTGCGACTACCTTTTCTATACTGAATTGTTCTTGTAAAAAGAGCGCAGCAATGATAGCTGCAAATACAGGTTGTGTGTAGATATAACTGCCTGTGATTCCTGCTCCCAAATGTTTTAATCCATAGGTAGTAAATGAATAGGTGAGAAACGTTCCAAAGAACACCAGCGCCGCAAGGGCCATTATCTGTGAGAAAAGTGCCTGTTCCCAATTGATACGTTGTACATCAGACCAGCTGAACGGAAGGATCAGCAGAAATCCAAATGTGAATACCCAGCGAATTACATGTAAGGGTGGATAACGCGTCATCAGGGGTTTAGCCAATATAAAATAGATGGCATAAGAAATAGCGTTGATCAGTATCAGTATGTCTCCGGTGATCGATGAAATACCGCTGGCATCTTTTGAAAGTATTAATAGCAAAGCGCCTGCTACTCCTAGGCCCAACCCAATCCCTTTTGAAAAAGTAAAAGATTCTCGCAACCACAGCAGCGCAAATAACGTGATTAACATGGGGGTGCTTAGCATCAGCAAGGCTGCATGAATGGTAGAGGTGAGGGTGAGCCCTTTGATAAATAGCATTTGATTGATGGCCACACCTGTTAATGCACAGGCCACAAAACGGGGAATATCTTTTTTATCAATACCGGCACTTCTGCCTGAGAAAGCCCATAAGATCCAGAATAGTACCAATGCAATTCCCACTCGAAAAAAATTGACACCAAAGGCACCGACCAGGGATGGCGAAATATGTTTTACAAGACTTAGGTTGGCTGCAAAGAAAAGGTTAGTGAGTAATACAGCAATATGCGCTTTTCGGGTTTCTGACATGGGGTGCAAATTACTAACTGTTTTTTCCTGACAGAGAATTAACCCACTCTTCAAGTATTGGTTGTAGTAAAAGGGTGGAGGGTGTATACTGTTGATAGGAAAACGCAGCTGCTAGTTGGTTGGCTTTTTCAATTGAAAAGCATTCCTGTGTTAAATAGGGCGCCCATCCATTTTGCTGACAATACTGTGCTAAATACTCCTGCTCGGGTTGTCCCGGAGTAGGGACTAGTACTAATTTTTTATGTTGGGGTAATAGTTCCATCAAAGAGGTATATCCGCTTCGACAAATGATCAGTGATGCATTTTCAATTTCTAGTTGTAATGCAACACTCTCCAGATGTTCAAAAATTTTGACATCGGCTTTACCATACAGCAATGCTAATTTTTCTGAGGAAGAAAAATTATCTAACGATGCGCTTTCGGGCTTTCCTTTTACCAGGGTGCATGAGCCAGTGAAGTTTGGTAAGGATTGAACGATCAATGTTTCAAAGATTTCCCGTTGTGGTTCAGGACCTGAGATCAAAAACAGAAGATGTGTATCAGTGGCAACTTCTGCTTTATTTCTTTTATCTGTGAAGCGATTTAACATTCCAATATACCGGATGGGGGTGACGGGTAATTTTTTAGGATTCGATAACTCTCCTGCCAAAGCCCAGACTCCTTGATAGTCAGGCACCCAAACTTCATCAAATTTATTGAGCAGCCAATAGCCAATTTGTTGTATCCAGCGGTCTAACCAAATCCCTTGTCCCGTTTTAATAAGCAGCTGATGTGTGATCAATACGGACCGAATACCAGAATTAGTTAAACCATAGCGATTATCTGAGATGACCGCATCCAAATTCCATTCGGTTATTTGTTGCTTCAACCAATTTTTTTCAGCCCTTATTTGCTTGAGGAATCTTGGCATCTGCCATAGCAATAGCAAGGGAAAAAATATTTTGTTTTGTGAATAGCGTATTTCTGAACCAGGAGTTTCAACATAGGGCAGG
>SXWI01000103.1 GCA_005791465.1 Bacteroidota bacterium
GTATTAGGATGGGTAGGTTTGATACCAATAGTTACCAAAGCATTACCGCTCTCTACAAAATCCATTGCCTTACGGGCTGTTTGTACAAACTGCTCCGTTTCGGTTACTAAATGATCAGCAGGAGCGGCAATCATCACCGCACTTGGATCCTTAGCTTGTAAATGAAAAGCGATGTAAGCAATACAAGCTGCCGTATTTTTTCGAGAAGGTTCTGCCAGAATATTCGAAACAGGCAATTCAGGAAGTTGCGCCTTTACAATGTCAACATATTCATGTGAAGTAACTACATATACATTAGCGGGAGGTACTACTTTACTGTACCGATCATAACTCTGTTGGATCAAGGTTCGTCCCATTCCTAAAATATCCAGAAACTGTTTGGGATAACGCGTTCTGCTCATGGGCCAAAACCGGCTTCCAATTCCACCGGCCATGATGGCCACATACTGATTTTTCTTCATAGGATATTTTATAACAAGCCCTCTCGTAACAGATCATGAATATGAATGATACCGAGGTACTGCTGGTTTTCTGCAATTGCAATTTGTGTGATCTTCTTTTTTCGAAGCAGATCGAGTGCGGAGACTGCTAACTCATCTGGGGAAATAGTGACCGGATTTTTAGTCATCACATCCGCTGCTGTTAATCCATCGATCGATTTACCCTGATCTAACAAGCGGCGTAAATCTCCATCCGTAATGATGCCTACTAATTGATCCGCTTCATTCACCACTGCCGTAACACCCAAGCGACCGGCTGTCATGATTACAATTACTTCGCGTAAGGTTTGGCTGATTGTTACTGCCGGCTTTTCATTTTGTACGCCCAGGTCCTGCACACGCAAATACAATTTTTTACCCAACGCACCCCCAGGATGAAACTTTGCAAAATCCTCTGAACGAAATCCCTTTAACTCCATTAAACAAATAGCTATTGCATCGCCCATGACCAATTGAGCAGTAGTACTACTTGTAGGAGCTAGATTATTTGGACAAGCTTCCTGTTCAACCGTTGTATCCAAAATCAAAGAAGCTTGTTGCGCTAATGAAGAATGAATATTACCCACCATTGCTATGATGGTATTTCCAAAGTTGCGAATCAGTTGTACCAAAGCACGAATTTCAGGACTCTCACCACTCTTACTAAGAATGATCACGACATCATCTTGTTGAATCATCCCCAGGTCTCCATGAATTGCATCCGCTGCATGCATAAACAAGGAAGGTGTACCGGTAGAGTTGAAGGTGGCAACTATTTTCTGAGCAATGACTGCACTTTTCCCAATTCCACTCATTACCACACGACCCTTGGCGTTTGAGATTGCCTCAACAGCTTTGACAAACTGATCATTTATAGAGGAACGAAGCCCATGAATAGATTGAGCCTCCAGCTCGAGGGTTCGTAGGGCTGTTTGCTGAATCAACTCCTTCATAGGCCGGGGATCATTCTGCTTCACTTACTTCGTTTTATCCGGAATCGGGAGTCAAAATTAGCCCCATTTATGTAGAAATCAGCCCTGTTTATAAATGAGCAATTTTAACTAAACATCTCTTCCACAGGAGTGTTATTCTAAGTATATTCGTTACCCGACTCGTAGCTATTCACTTTTCGAAAAAATCAATTAAAATATTAATAATCAATTATTTATAAAAGTAGGCGGGAATAGCGCCCTACCAAATAAAAGGACTACCTAAAGAATTCATGAGCACGCTTACTAAAAAGACACCTGCTAAAAAATCTCCAGGCAAGAAAAAAGCTCCCAGCACAGCTCCCCAAAAAGATCTTCACCAGGCCTTACATCAATACTTTGGTTTTAAGAAATTTAAGGGCACTCAGGAAAAGGCCATTGAAAGCCAACTAGCCGGACACGACACTTTTGTAATAATGCCTACAGGCGGAGGCAAGAGTTTGTGTTATCAATTACCAGCCCTACTTAGTGAGGGGGTTGCCATTTTTGTATCTCCGCTGATTGCACTCATGAAAAATCAGGTTGATTTAATGCGCGGATTTAGCACGCATGATCAGATTGCACATTTTTTAAATTCGACCCTTTCCAAAAAAGAAATACGCGCTGTACAAGATGATCTGCTGAGTGGCACTACAAAAATGCTTTATGTGGCTCCAGAAACCCTGGCCAAACAAGAGAACCTTGAATTTTTTGCTGCCTTGCCTGTTTCCTTTTTTGCAGTGGATGAAGCCCATTGTATTTCAGAGTGGGGGCATGACTTCAGACCCGAGTATCGTCGGTTAAGAGAGATGATGACGGAAATCAATGCAGCAGCACCAGTGATGGCATTGACTGCAACGGCCACTCCAAAAGTGCAAAGCGATATCATTAAAAACCTGGACTTAAGAGATCCCAATATTTTTATTTCCTCCTTCAATCGTCCCAACCTTTATTACGAGGTATTGCCTAAAGTAAAGAAGGCGCAAACCGATGAGAGCATTGTTCGTTTTATAAAAAGCATGAAAGGCAAGAGCGGTATCATTTATACGCTCAATAGAAAAACAACGGAAGAACTAGCTGATGTACTAATGGCCAACGGTATCAAAGCGGTTGCCTATCATGCAGGACTGGATGGTAAAGTGCGTACGGAGAGACAAGATCAATTTTTAGGCGAAGAGATGCAAGTAATCTGCGCGACAATTGCTTTTGGTATGGGGATTGACAAACCAGATATCCGTTTTGTAATACATTATAATATCCCAAAAAGTATTGAGAATTATTACCAGGAAACTGGAAGAGCCGGACGCGATGGATTAGAAGGTCGTTGTATTTTATACTACTCACACAAGGATGTTTCAAAACTGGAACATCTGATGCGCGATAAACCATTGAGTGAACGCGAGGTGGGAGCACAACTGATTCATGAAACAGTTTCATTTGCCGAAACAGGCGTTTGTCGGCGTAAAGTATTGATGAGTTATTTTGGTGAAGAATATACTCAAGAGAACTGTGGTCAATGCGACAATTGCAAACATCCCAAAGAAAAAATTGAAGCAAAAGAGGAAGCAGCGCTGGTATTAAAAGCAATTCGACAACTGGAC
>SXWI01000016.1 GCA_005791465.1 Bacteroidota bacterium
ACAAAACTGCCAGTTTCAAAAGTTTGGTGAATAGGCGGTGGCATATGAACCCTACCCGTGATGGGTTCAAAATCGTGAATAGAAAAAATGTAGGGATAGCAACATCCATCCCATCCCACTACATCAAAAGGATGTGTTCCATAATGAAGACCATACAGCATTCCTTTTTTCTTAGCACGAATCAAGAAATCTCCTTGCTGATCAATGGTGAGTAAGTCTTGTGGAGGACGAATATCGCGCTCACAATATGGGGAATGTTCCATGAGCTGTCCGAAACGACTCATATATCTTTTAGGAAAACGCAAGGGCGAAAAAGACTCTACGATAAACAGCCGATTCACAGGCGTATCAAAATGAATCTGATAGATGGTTCCTCGTGGTAAAATAATATAATCGCCATAGGAAAATGGCAGTTGTCCATATTGAGTAAGCACTTTTCCAGATCCCTCATGCACAAAAATCAGTTCGTCCGCATCCGTATTTTTATAAAAATAATCCGTCATGCTCTGCTGGGGAGAAGCCAACACAATATGACAATCACTATTGACCAAGACTGGCACACGACTCTTCAAGAAATCCGCTTCAGGTTTTACCTTGAATCCTTCAAAGCTGCGATGCTTCAACATTTTTTCTTCAGCAATCTGCGGAGAAACATCCAGCTGCGGTTCAGTTTTTATGATCTGCGTAGGAGGATGACAATGGTAAAGCAAGGAATAATCATCACTAAATCCCTCAGTGGAAAAAAGCTGTTCGCTATATAAGGTTCCGTCAGGCTTACGAAACTGTGTGTGTCGCTTATGCGGAATCTGTCCGAGTTTATGATAATGCGCCATAGGAGTTCAGGTTATGCACCAGGGAAAAGTGGTCTACCTACTAGTTCTCTGCCCGGCCAAGGGATACCAGCCAATATTAATACCAGTGCAATTACAAGCAACCAGGTAACAGAACGATAGTTGAGCTGCTTTGCTTTTCCGCGTGCCAAGGTGATTAAGACAATTGAAGTAATCATTAACACAGGATGTTCAATCAGGAAGAACCGATAAAATGAATCACTCATTACTGAACTTCCTTCGGGAAGATTCAACTTTGTCCAACCATATCGACCGGCAATAGTTTGGTAAAGTCCAATCAACAACATCGTATGAGAGGCAATCATGAGCCAGAGGCTGCTGCTACGGATGGATTCCTTTTTAGTAATGGCTTGAACCAAGCTCCAAATTAGTAGTAACAATACCACCCAACGAAGGGCGTTGTGCAAGTGCAAAAGTCCGGTTTCCATATAGCATTTGTTTAGGTAAACAAATGTAAGGAGCCTTTCTTACTCTACCCAGTCGGCGATAAAAACATTCGTATCTCGAGTTCCTCCGTTATTGCGATTACTTGCAAAAACAATTCGTTTTCCATCCGAACTGAACATAGGAAATGCATCAAATCCCTTGTCCCGGCTAACTTTTTGCAAGTTTGAACCATCACCGTTAATTGTATACAGATTAAAAGGGAATCCACGCTTGTATTCGTGATTAGAGGCAAAGATGATGCGCTTGCTGTCTGGCATGAAGGTGGGGGCCCAGTTGGCCTGACCAAAATTGGTGACCTGCTTGGCGTCGGAACCATCCACATTAGCTACCCAAACTTCCATATTAGTAGGTGCTACCAGATCTTGTGCTAAGAGTTCCTTATACTCATTGATAGCTGCTTCAGTTTTAGGACGTGAAGCACGCCAAATAATTTTTTTTCCATCCGGACTAAACCAAGCTCCACCATCGTATCCCAACTCATTTGTGATCCTTTTTTCTTTTCCAGACTTAAGCTCCATAATGTAAAGCTCTATATCCCCATCCTTGGTACTGGTGTAAATCATTTTTCTACCATCGGGCGAAAGAGTTGCTTCAGCATCGTAGAAGGGAGAGTTTGTTAACTGCTTTATAATTTTTCCATTGAGATCAGCTTTGAAAATATCATAAGCTCTGTATAAAGGCCAGATATACTTGTTGCCATATTTTGCACGATCCGGTACAGGAGGACAATCGCTGTTAGCCAAATGGGTAGAAGCGTAAATGATATGCTGATTATCCTTGGTAAAAAAGGCACAAGTGGTTCTGCCCTTACCGGTACTAACTAGTTTAAATTCGAAAGGAGCATTCGGATTTTCGGGAACACGTCCCACAAAAATCTGATCGCAGGGAATTCCATCTTTTAATGAGGTACGCTGAAAAACCAGGGACTTTCCATCATAACTCCAGTATGCCTCGGCATTGTCACCCCCAAATGTCAATTGACGAATATTTTGAAAATGAGATTCTTCAGCATAACGAAGGCTATCCTGACCTTGTAAGTTGATCTGTACAAATGCAACCAAAAAAATAAAAAGAAAGAAAGGGCGAAAAGACGAAGACGCATTGAAATAGTTCATAGCTGTATTTTGAGAAATGCAAAGTTATCTTTGGGGTATGGTTCTAGTGTCAGCGCATTGTAAAAGATTTCTACATCCCCTATCAGGGTTTCTTATAGTAGGCCTATTGCTTTCGTACTTATCAAGTTGCAAGGGGAAACCTGGAACGGATTCAAACCTACAAAAGGATAATTCAATAGATTCAATTCAACCTAGAGCGGTTCTATCTGTATATGACCAAGCGCTATTGTGGGCCGAACAAGGTGATCTGAGGGTGATTAAACTCTGCGATTCCCTGTTAACTGCACCCGATAAACAGGCTGATGCTTCCCCCTATTATTACTTAGGCATCTATTATGCAGAGATCAAGGACACAGCCAACGCATTAGCCAATTTTGATAAAACCATTGTGGCCGACTATACTTTTCTGGAAGCTTATATTGAAAAAGCAGCGCTCCTGTTGGCACAAAAAAAATCCGCAGCGGCTCGAAAAGAATTGGAATTACTAAGAGCCGTGGCTCCTTCCTATGCCCCCTGCCATTACTGGATTGCAAAAGTGGCAGTCTTTGAACAAAAAAATGACCTGGCCTTGCTTCATTACAAATTAGCCCTCTCCTTGGATAGCACCTTGCAAGAAGCCAGGGAGGCTATCCTCGAGCTTGAAAAATGATTACTATCTTGCAGCCATGCCGATTGTAGCTCCTTCCCTGCTCTCCGCAAATTTCCTGAACCTTCAGGCTGATTGCGATCTGCTCAATAAAAGCGAAGCAGATTGGTACCATCTCGATGTAATGGATGGAAATTTTGTCCCGAACATTAGTTTTGGCCCTATGCTGATTCAGTTTTTCAGAAAGGCCACTTCAAAGACCTGTGATGTTCATTTAATGATCGAAAAACCTGAACGCTATTTACCAGCATTCAAAGAAGCAGGCGCAGACATCATCACCGTTCATGCAGAAGCTTGCATACATCTCCATAGAACTGTTCAACAAATTAAAGAGCTTGGCATCAAAGCAGGAATAGCGCTAAACCCGCATACACCGGTAGCTAGCCTAGCAAACGTGATAAAGGAAATTGATCTGGTTTGCTTGATGAGTGTGAATCCTGGATTTGGCGGACAACAATTTATACCTGCTACACTCCCAAAAATTAGTGAGTTAAAAAAAATGATCACAGAAACCAACTCTTCTGCACTCATAGAGATTGATGGAGGGGTGACACTTGAAAATGCGCCAGCTATTGTTGAAGCAGGCGCAGATGTGTTGGTAGCTGGTAATACAGTTTTTAAATCTAAGGATCCCCTTGCAACCATTGCTTCACTCAAGCGAATTGCCCCCTAAAAATGAGTATGGTCCGCTGGTCTCTTCACCAATTTGGGGAACTTACTCCCCCTGATTTATACGAACTGCTTACACTACGTTCTGCTGTATTTGTAGTAGAACAGCAATGTGCTTTTTTGGATATGGATAATAAGGACCAGCAGTCCTGGCATTTGTTAGGGAAAATAAATAACCAACTTGTGGCCTATACCCGTTTGCTACCTGCTGGCTTAGCATATGAAAGTTGCTCCATTGGAAGAGTGGTTACAGCTGACACTGTTCGTAGAACCGGAGTTGGCAAACTGCTCATGGAAGAATCCATCAACTGCTGTGAAAAATTATTTGGAAAAGGCGCTATTGTGATCGGCGCACAACTATACTTAGAAAAATTTTATCAATCCTTTGGATTCATTCGAGAAGGAGAAATTTATTTAGAGGACGGGATTGAACACATTCACATGATTCGAACTGCTTAATGAGCAGCCATCAATTCAATTTTCAAAAACTTTGCCGTATGTGTATTGGGTTTTTTAACCATTTCCTCTGGCGTACCCTGAAAAAGAATTGATCCGCCTCCATCACCTCCCTCAGGGCCGAGATCAATGAGGTGATCCGCCATTTTGATCACGTCCATATTATGCTCAATAACCAGCACGGTATTCCCGCGATCTACTAATTTATTGAGTACATCCATCAAGTGGCGAATATCTTCAAAATGAAGACCCGTAGTCGGTTCGTCCAGAATATAAAACGTTTTTCCAGTATCTCGTTTTGCCAACTCCGTGGAGAGTTTTACACGCTGTGCTTCACCACCACTCAAGGTCGTAGCTGCTTGACCGAGCGTTACATAACCCAAGCCCACCTCTTCGAGTACTTTAATTTTTCTGTAGATGTAAGGAATAGTTTGAAAAAATGAAATAGCTTCCTCTACGGTCATATCGAGTACATCAGCAATGGACTTTCCTTTGTAACGCACTTCAAGGGTTTCGCGGTTGTAACGTTTTCCATTACAGCTGGAACAATGTACATATACATCAGGAAGGAAGCTCATTTCGATCACACGCATCCCCCCGCCCTCACAAGTATTACATCGTCCCGACCGTACATTAAAAGAGAATCGACCTGCACCATACCCTCTTACCTTGCTTTCGGGTAATATTGAAAACAGGGTTCGGATTTCAGTGAAGAATCCACAATAGGTAGCAGGATTACTACGAGGAGTTCGCCCAATTGGAGACTGATCGATCTCGATTACTTTATCAATATGCTCCAATCCGCTTAGCTTTTTATAAGACAAGGGCTGCATACGCGAATCGTAACAATGTTTTGCTAACAGAGGATACAAGGTTTCATTGATCAGGGTGGATTTACCAGAGCCGCTGACACCTGTTACCACAATCAATTTTCCAAGCGGGAATGTTGCATTAACTTTTTGAAGGTTATTCCCACTGGCACCTTCAAGCGTTAAGGACTGTCCATTGCCAACACGACGCGTAGCAGGCACAGGCAACTGTAACTTTCCATTTAAATATCCTGCGGTGAGGGTGTTCAATTTCAAAAAAGAAGTGGGTATTCCCGCTGCAACAATTTTACCCCCATGAAATCCGGCGCGCGGACCAATATCAATGAGATGATCAGCCGCCATCATAATGTCTTTATCGTGTTCCACCACAATGACGGTATTTCCGAGATCTCTCATTTTTTTCAAGGCTTCAATAAGCTGATGATTGTCTCTTTGATGAAGACCGATGGAAGGCTCATCCAATATATAGGTGATGCCCCTTAGTTGGGATCCGATTTGCGTAGCGAGACGAATTCGCTGTGATTCACCGCCACTTAAACTACGACTGGAACGGTTTAATGATAGATAGCCTAACCCAACTTGTAATAAAAAATCAAGCCGGTCACGAATCTCTTTTAAAATATCTTTTGCAATAGCATTTTCTTTCTTGGATAAGCGAAGCTCTATGCCATCAAACCAAGCAGCAAGATTATCAAGATTCATGGCGCTCAGCGTAGCAATATTTTTTTGATCTACCCGAAACCAGTTGCTTTCCTTTCGCAGTCGAGTTCCCTCACAAGTAGTGCAGGGCTTTACCTCCATAAAATCTTCAGTCCATTCCCGGATATTTTCACTGTAAGGATTCGCAAACCATCGTTGTAGCAAATTGATAACTCCTTCAAAAGGACCTTTGGGATCAAATGGGAGATCAGAAAAATCAGCAGTGGCCAGCGCTCCTTCCTCATTCCCGTATAATAAAAGATTCAACTGTTTTTTGGGTAGCGACTGAATTGGCGTTTTAAATGAAATCTTGTGCTTTTTGGCCATCTCTTGCGCCTGTCTGAATACCCATGCATCTCGCTCTTCACCAAGCGGCACAATCCCCCCCTCGCTTATACTGAGAGAAGCGTCAGGAAGAACGGTTTTCATATTTACGTGATGACTAACCCCCAATCCCTTGCAAGCAGGACATGCTCCATAGGGTGAATTAAAAGAAAACGAATTGGGAGAAGGCTCCTCGTAGCTAATGCCAGTATCCTCACACATCAATTGTTTGGAATATTGTACAATTCCATGGCCCTCCACCTCTAAAAATAATAAGCCCTTACCCAGTTGCAATCCTTGCTGCACACTTTGACTTAATCGCGCTCGCATCGATGACTCAACTTGCAAGCGATCGATCACTAATTCAATATCATGTATTACATAACGATCTACCTGCATCTTAGCTTGCAAATCACGGGTAGTACCATCGACTCGTACTTTTAAGTACCCCTTTTTTCTATATTCCTCAAATAATTCGCGATAATGACCTTTTCTTCCTCGTACGAGCGGTGCCAACACTGAGATCTTTTCCCCTTCAAAATTTTTAAAAATAGCCTGCACAATTTCATCCTCACTCCATTTGACCATGGGTTTGCCTGTGTTATAAGAGTAGGCGCTACCAATTCTTGCAAATAGCAAACGTAAAAAATCATACACTTCCGTAACGGTCCCTACTGTAGAGCGTGGGTTTTTGCTGGTGGTTTTTTGCTCAATGGCTATCACCGGAGAAAGCCCCGTAATTCTATCTACATCTGGCCTTTCCATATCGCCTACAAATTGACGGGCGTAAGCGCCAAATGTTTCCAAATAGCGACGCTGACCTTCCGCATAAATCGTATCAAAAGCCAATGAGGATTTTCCTGAACCACTGATACCCGTAATCACCACTAGCTTGTTCTTGGGAATGGATATGTCAAGATTCTTCAGGTTATGAACACGTGCACCCGTAACCTCAATAAATTCCAGGTCATTTTTGGGACTTAACTTTTTGCTATTCGTACGCGCCATGAGGGGAGCAAAGATACACGCTAACGGGCAGGTGGGAGGAGTTGATTACGAATGAGTCGATTATGATATTGTTGAACAAAAGCCTTGAGTTTGCCGTCCATTTCCAAGACGCGTTGCTTTTCCTGATCAGCAATATTGTGGCGTAAAAGCGGGTCTTTTTTAAAGTTATAAAGGATCCCTGCCTGATTTTCCCTACGCTGATACAAGTACTGGTTTTGAATTAACTGAAAGCCTCCATAATAGTTAACTACCCAATCTGATGGCCGATCAGCAAAAACATTTTTACCAAAAGAGAAGATAGTTCCCTTGTACCCAAGATAGCCCAGCACAGACGGCATAATATCCGTTTGCTGAACATTCCCAGGTAAATAAGCTTGTAGACTATCAGAAGGGTGATAAAAAAAAATAGGAATAGCCATATTCCCCCAGGCAGTCTGGTAAGTTGGATGATAAGAGATAGACGCATGATCAGCCGTTATCACAAATAAGGTTCTTTTAA
Source organism: Bacteroidota bacterium (assembly GCA_005791465.1). Lineage (GTDB taxonomy): Bacteria > Bacteroidota > Bacteroidia > Chitinophagales > Chitinophagaceae > JJ008. The sequence goes on from SXWI01000016.1 coordinate 7,545, forward strand.
ACCAAGGCTTCTTACGAATTTGATCGAAGAACTTTCTTAATGCATAATCGGAATACCCGGTAACTTCTCGAATGGGATGTTCTCCCTTGGGGAAAACATTTTTATACTTCGCGGGCACTTCAAACGGCTCATGAGAGGATACCGAAAACAAGGTTGATTGAAAAGGTTCTGGAAAACTATCCAATTGATTGGCAAAAAATCGTAAGAACGGTTCATCCCAAATCCCCCAGGTTCCATCAAAATCATTGTCATTGTTATACTCGTCTTTACCATAGTAATGTTCAACACCTAATAAGTTCACCAAGGCCTTAAAACCCATGGAACCGTTAGGAGCTCCATGAAAAAAAGAAGTATGATATCCCCTTTCCTTTAGTAATTGCGGGAGACTTTGTATCCGGTTTGAAACGTAAGGGGTAAGTACAAAAGGTAATTCTCCAGAAGGTATACCAGCCAGTACTGCAGGCAAGGCATCGATAGACTTTCTTCCCGCAGCAAACCCGTTTTCGATCACATAACTTTTCGATAGCAAAGAATCTAAGAATGGGGTGTACCCTTTGTATGCTCCGTTATTTAGTTCACGGTTGTAAAACCCAATAGATTCCCGACCAAAACTTTCTAATACTAATATTACTACATTTTCAGCCTTGAAGGATTGCTTAGTATTCAGTTTTAGGAGGGGAGAATAAATTGTTTCTACTTGGCTATTGGAATAGAATTGATCCTCCTTATAAAACTGCTGCCGGATGGTACGAATTATACAAAACGGTGTATTCAGCACCAACGGTATATCACCTGGATTTTTTACATACTGCCCTGCATTACTCATGGTAATAGGTCGAGTCGAGTATCGCCAATCTCCACGTATTCCACCTATCATAAAAAAAGGAAAAACTAACAGCATCCCCACCGACCCGGTGTAAAAAGCCAGCGGACGAAAGGAAGCTGGAGGACGAACAGCGATACGATTATACCCAATAATCAATAAAAGTAACAGTACAATAAATACAGGTATGAAATACCAGTAATGCCATGCTGAAGTTGTCAGAATAGTACCCAGATTTTCTTCATTGGCAAATTCCCGAACTACGGTTGCTGTTGTACGACGAAGTGTAAAGGGGAAGTATACCATATCGGCACAGTTCACCAACAAGGCTAGCCCATTGGTGCAAATGAAAATTCCGCGGGTAAACCGTTGAAATTGCTGATGATATCGTATCTGCAGAGGTGCTGCTTGCAAAAGGACATATAGTGAGTTTATATAACAAACTGCTGCGATGTCAAAACGAAGGCCACCCCATAAAATTGGTCCCCAATCTGAAGGCTGGAGGGATTGAAAAGCGGTATGATTGAAAAGGAAAAAAGCAAATCGGGTTAACCAAAGTAATAAAAGAGCCCAGCCTACCCTTAGTACAATGGCAGTGTATTGATCTACTACAACTTTGTTATGTACAAGCTTGCTCATTCGCCTGCTAAAATAACGTTTATGTTAAGATGTAGTCCTCTATATTCGCATAAACAACCATGTATGCGCGTATTGCTGTTCTTATTCCTGTTTACCCCATTGACGCTACTAGCTCAAGAGAAGCTGCCAGCCGTAGTAATCAAATCAATTGCGGGGAAAGAATTGAACACGGCAGTCTTTCAAAACAGTGATGTGCCCTTAGTGATCAGTTTTTGGGCAACCTGGTGCAAACCTTGTTTGCAGGAATTAGATGCTTTCAATGATTTGACAGAAACTTGGAAAAAAGAAACTCCAGCTCGAATCATCGCTATTTCAATTGACGATAGCCGCACGGCATCAGGCATCAAAAAAACAGCAGGATTACACGATTGGAGTTTTGAGGTTTTTTGGGACGAAAATCAAGATCTCAAAAGAGCACTAAATATTTCTTTAATCCCTCACACATTAGTGATAGACAGAAACGGAGTAATTGTCAAACGTTACACCGCTTATGTACCTGGTAATGAAGAAAAAATACTGAGCCTCCTCAAAACATTATAAAATGAGAATAGTTCTCTTTTCATTTGTGCTATTCATGAATTTAGCAGCCTTTTCGCAAGGAAAAGGTTTTTTCAAGGAAAGTAAATTAAATGGCAGCCTTGAGACCAATAACCAATACTACCTCAATAATAAACGAGGAAATATTCTGGCACCAGAAAAAAGATTTGCTTCCAATACCTATCTGACCGCCAACTACCAATACAAAGGCTTAAGAGCAGGAATCCAATTTGAAGGCTACAACCAAGCCTTACAGGGTTTCCCTACCCGCTATGAGGGTAACAAGTTGGTACGACGCTATATTCGTTATACCAATAAAAAAATTGACGTACACGTAGGTAATTTTTTCGAACAATTTGGAAATGGTTTAGTTTTTCGGGCTTTTGAAGAAAGAAGTTTGGGGTTGGACAATAATATCGATGGACTTAGCATTCGCTACTCCCCTTTTCAGTCATTGAAAATAAAAGCAATTTGGGGACGCCCCCGCACTTTTATGGAGCGCTCTCCTGGAGAAGTAATAGGCGGTGACCTTGAGTGGTCCCCCATCAATCGAGAAAAAGATGGCAACACACAGTTATTACAACTTGGAACCAGCTATGTCAAAAGATTTATGCGCTACTATGGCGCAGACCCTAAGTTTCCGCAACAGGTAGAAGCTTTTGCAGCACGATTTAATGGACAATACAATGCATTCAACTTTTCAGGAGAATGGGTGCATAAATCAATTGAAGCCAACTTCTCTAATGATTACATAAAAAAGAAAGGCTTGATTTTATTTTTAAAAACCGGATGGCAAGACCCTACTAATAGAGTGGGAGTTCAGCTACAATTTCGTCGCTTAGAAAACGCAGACTTCAAAGGAAATTTCAATTCAAGTGATGCGGTAGCCTCCATTAACTATACACCAGCACTGACTAGACAACATACCAACCTATTAGCAAATATTTATCCGCATTCCATTCAACCCATAGGTGAAATTGGAGGCATGGCTGATTTTTTTATTCGCTTCAAAAAGAACACACCGCTTGGTGGGAAGTATGGTACGCGAATCGATATTAACTATTCTAATTATCATGCATTGGATAGCACGCGTGTTACCACCGGCGAGGGCTTTATCAGTAAACGAATCATTGCATTTGGAAAAACAAAACTATTCAGGGACCTCAATCTGATTATTGACAAGCGATGGACCAAAGATTATAAGACTCTCTTAACATTCATCAACCTATTTTATAACCGCACTATTTTACAGGGTGGTCCCTACGGAGACGTTCGTGCTACCCTGGTGGTAACGGACCATTACATTAAAATCAAGAAAAAATATCAGCTACGGCTTAACGCCGAGCACATGTGGGTGAACAGTGACGAACGAAACTGGGCGGGTTTGTTGACCGAGTGGAGCTTTCCGAATGGACTCTCCCTCTTTGTAAGCGACATGACCAACTATCAAACCTACAAAATGCATTATTATAACGTAGGATTCGCACTCTCTAAAAATAAACAGCGAATACAACTAAGCGCAGGTCAACAAAGAGCAGGCCTCCTCTGTGTGGGAGGCATTTGCCGCTTTGTTCCTTCGTATAATGGATTCAGTTTAAACTATACGCTGAATCTCTAAAGAATTACTTTAGAAATTCTGAGTCTGACCCACAATTACATCCTGTGCATTGAGAACTTGCGTGCTGCTGGTAGATCCAGTATCATTGATAACCAAAGCAACAATTTTACCTTTTCCAGCAGCAATTCCTGTAACGTTTACAGTTGTAGTATTTACATACTGGCCACCTAAACCAGTATTAGCAACAGGAATAACATCTCCCTCCAAACTTGCCGTGATGGCACGTCTGAATACTCCATTATGCGTAAAGTTTGGCATTGGATTTCCTGCAGAATAATAAGGATGAGTCTGGTAGGAGCTATTACCTGCCAGGTAATTCACCTGATTATATTTGAGCGCGTCTTCCACTAACATCAAAACCAGCTTTACATTTTTCTTACTGAAATCACTTCCAAATTTCACGGTAGTTTTTAATGTACAGTCGGTGCCACTTAGTGTAGTTTCTAATTTAATACCCACATAGGACTCAGCCGCCACTGCAAAATCAATATTGCTGGCTAAGGTAGAGGAGCTAACCACAGTTTGACGATTTACCAATCCTGTAGGGAATGCATTGATACCGTAACGGTTCATCAAGGGCAAGAAAGCACTGGAGTGATAAGGATCAAACTGCCCCCCAGTAGGACCATAATGCATGCCCACAAAAATCAACTTAGCGCCATGCTGCTGCTGTTTTTGCTCCAGGGTGTAAGTCATAAGTGGACACCACCCGCACCAGGTTCCTGTAAAATCCTCGACATAAGCTTTGCGGGTATAGGTTGTAGTAGTGGGGGTAGTACCACCACCACCCGTTGTATCATCAGTTTTTTTCTTGCAACCCGTTGAAAAAAGTGCAATTCCAAGCACCAGGGTTGATAGAGCCAAGCGGGCTATTTTCATACAGTTGGTTTTAGCTTCTAAATGTAAGATTTTTTGACTTTATAGTTTCTTATTAAATAATAAGTCTCTTTCTGATGAAAGCTAAAAAAGCCTAAGGCTTTAACCTAAGGCTTTTTCAATTGTGTCGGGAGGACAGGATTGCCCTCGCTGCGCTCGGGCATCAAGGGGCGGGCTAAATCAAGAAGCTGACTCGCTTCGCTCGTAATGGCTTTTCTTTTGTGTGCTCATGCGTGTAAACACGCATCGCACCCAATAAAAAAGCCAGCACTTACGTGCCAGCTTCTTGCTTTGTCGGGAGGACAGGATTCGAACCTGCGACCCCCTGGTCCCAAACCAGGTATTCTACCGGGCTGAACTACCTCCCGCCATCCTTTTCAGGAAGGGCTGCAAATATAGGAAATACTGACTTATTCTCAGGACAGAATATGGGTAATAATTATAATATGTCAATCTGTCAAGACCCTACTGGATGGAACAATTCTTGCTTTAATTGAGGAAACACAAAACCAAGTCCCATGATCAAGGAAAAAGGCACGATTTCGATTAACACGGAGAACATTTTCCCCATCATTAAAAAATTCCTTTACTCAGACCACGAGATTTTTTTAAGGGAGCTGGTCAGCAATGCTATCGATGCTACCCAAAAAATTAAACGCCTCAGTTCCCTGGGCCAGTACAACAAAGAGCTGGGAGAACTGACTGTTCAGATCAAGGTCAACAAAAAAAAGAAAACCATTACTATCTCAGATGCCGGATTAGGAATGACTGCTGAAGAGCTTAAAAAATATATCAATCAGGTGGCATTCTCCGGGGCTACCGAATTCATGGAAAAATTCAAAGAAGCCAAAGATGCCAATGAAATTATTGGGCGCTTTGGTCTTGGTTTCTATTCAGCTTTCATGGTGTCGGAAAAAGTAGAGATTCAAACCCTTTCTTACCAGGAGGGTGCAGCACCCGCCAAGTGGACTTGTGATGGAAGCACTGCTTTTGAAATTGCAGCGGGTAAAAGAGAAACTCGAGGAACCGATATCATTCTTTACGTCAACGAGGAATCTGCTGAATTCTTGGAGGACCATCGCATTCAACAGATCCTGGACAAGTATGCTAAATTTTTACCCGTTCCCATTCAATTTGGCACTAAATCAGAATCGGTAGAGGATGGAAAAGATGAGGAAGGAAAAACCAAATACAAAAGCATTGATGTTCCAAACATCATTAATAAAACTCAACCCATTTGGACAAAAGCACCCTCTGAATTAAAGGACGAAGATTATCTCAGCTTCTATAAAGAATTATATCCGTTCACAGAAGATCCATTATTCTGGATTCATTTGAATGTAGACTATCCGTTCAACCTAACTGGTGTGCTCTACTTCCCCAAACTGAAAAATGATTTTGAAATCCAGAAAAACAAAATCAAATTATTCAGTCGCCAGGTATTTATCACCGACGAAGTAAAAGATGTAGTGCCTGAGTTTTTGATGCTGTTGCATGGCGTAATTGACTCTCCAGACATTCCTTTAAATGTGAGCCGTTCATTCTTACAAAGTGATAGCAATGTCAAGAAGATCAATAGCTACATCAGTCGTAAAGTAGCTGAAAAACTACAGGAGTTATTCAATAAAGATCGTAAGGGCTATGAATCAAAATGGAATGACATTGGCCTCTTTGTAAAATACGGTGCCCTTTCTGATGAGAAGTTTTATGAAAAAGCAAAAGACTTTGTTTTACTAAGTAATACACAACAAGAGTTTTTTACACCAGAGGAGTACAAGACAAAGGTGAAAGATTTTCAAACCGATAAAAATGGCCAATTAATCTGGTTGTACACCGGAGATGCAGATCAGCAACATAGTTTTATACAAAGTGCACAACAAAAGCAATACGATGTATTGTTAATGAACTCCCCTATCGATAATCATTTTATGCAACACCTCGAGATGAAATTGGAGAAAACTACGTTCAAGCGGGTAGATGCAGATATTGTTCAAAAGTTGATAGAAAAAGAGGAAGCTCCAAAACATTCACTAACTGAAGAGCAAAGCAATCAAATCAAAGCATTATTTGAGAAGGCGCTGAATAATACAGCTATGAAGGTAGAAGTAGAGAGTCTTGCCGCAGAAGCGTTGCCTGTTACAATCACTATGGAGGAATGGATGCGTAGAATGAAAGAGATGAGCAAAATGGGTGGAGGACCCATGAGCTTTTACGGCTCGATGCCTGACAGCTACAAGGTAGCCATCAATGCCAATCATCGATTGATCGGAAAAATTCTTGCCGCAGACGAGGCTTCACAAACCACCTTGGCAAAACAAGCCTGTGATCTAGCCTTACTCTCCCAAGGACTATTGAAAGGTGCTGATCTGACTAAGTTTGTGGAGAGAAGTGTAGAGGTGCTCTAATTATCAAAGCGAATACGCCAAGGCGATGGATCACATAAACAATTGAAGTAAAAGCCCAAGGCAGGATCCACCAACTAATGTATATGCGACTTTTCCCTGAAACTGCGGCTGCACAATTGGAATTCAATAAAATAACGGAATTACTTACGCTTCATTGCAAATCAGAATATGCCAAGCAAAAAGCAATTCATCTGCGTGTTCACAC
>SXWI01000104.1 GCA_005791465.1 Bacteroidota bacterium
AGGATGAACAACTCACTCATCTTCCCGTTGTGGAAGAGAATATCTATCAGGGATTAGTAAGCAGAGAAGCATTGTACGAAGTGCACGATGATACCATAGCCCTGCAACAATTAGGGTGGCCACTTCCTCGTCCCAGCGTGAGGCCTACTGATCATTTTTTAGCAGCGCTTCAGATTATGGGCGAACAGGGACTTTCCTTGGTTCCTGTTATTACATACCAACAAGAATTACTGGCTACCATCAGTGCGCAGGAGCTTACTACAACTGTAGGAAAGTTTTTAGGATTACAAGAAGGGGGTGCTTTATTAGTCTTAGAAAAGGAGGCGCAACATTATACAGCCAGTGAGATAGCTAAATTAGTAGAATCCAATGATGCGCAATTATTACAATTAAATTCTACTGTTAACACACAAACGGGAATCATTCAATTGACTATTCGACTGAATAAGTATGAAGTTTCAGATGTGATTGCCACTTTTCAACGTTATGATTATACCGTTCGTTTTTTTGTTGGGGAAGAGCAGTACGCTAACGAATTACGAAGTAATTACGATCATTTGATTCATTATCTCAAGATCTGATAGTATCCGGCAGAAGGCCTCGGGTATTTTTTTATGCGTCAATGGAAATTATATCTTTTACTTGCTTTCATTTTTACGTTTTCGTTATCATTTATTCATGCCCAGCAAGTAGACAATCAAGTTGATTCACTGCCTCAAATAGATACAATTGCCTCGTTTCGTCGTTATATACCTGAATTTACTCCCCAACAAGTCAATACGAGGAGTAGTTTTCTAATTTCCTCCATTACGGTAGTTGGAAATAAAAAAACCCGCTCCAATATTATTTTAAGAGAAGTTCCTTTTACAGCTGGGATGTCATTTTCCTTGTCCTTATTAATTGATCTATTCAAGCAGGGCGAACAGCAAATAATGAATACAGCATTATTTCATTCAGTTCGTATCTACGCCAGTAAGTTTGAAGGGAACTGTTTGGAAATAACAGTGGAAGTAGTGGAACGCTGGTATTTATTTCCGTTTCCTTTTTTTGATTTAGTAGATCGTAATATTAATCAGTGGCTGATCGATCAGAAAGCCAGCTTGCAACGGGTTACCTATGGATTAAAATTATTATACAATAACACGACAGGCCACAATGATAAACTTCGATTATGGCTCATCAATGGGTACACTAGAGAGTTATCAATTAGTTATGAAAAACCATACTTCGATCGAAAAATGAGATGGGGTTTTCGATTAGTGGCTCGTACCGGTAAGGGACGTGAGATCAATTATAACACTATTGAAGACAAACAGGTTTTTTTAAGAACACCTGATTTTATTCGCTCTTTTGCAAGTGTGGGTGGGGAGTTGACATATCGAAAAAAACTATTTGCCCGCCACAATTTTGGTATTTTTTATTTCCGTGAAAAAGTAGAGGATACCGTATTACGTGCTAATCCAGATTATTTCCGTGTTCTCGGGTCGAGCAATCAATTTCCCGAATTGTATTATCAATTCACCTACGCGAAAATGGATTATATCCCTTATCCGCGTGAGGGATTTGGTACCCGGGTTCGTTTTAGCAAATTGGGAATTACACCCTCCTTTAACCTATGGCAGTTGCATTGGCAAGTGATGAAGATTTGGCCGATAGGTCTTAAAAATATTGTAACACTTGAGTCCTATGCTGGTGTAAAGCTTCCCTTTAAACAACCCTATGTGAATAGACGTTTCTTAGGGTATGAAGAAATTTTTATGAGAGGGTTTGAATACAATGTGGTGGATGGTGTAGCGGGTGGTTATCTCCGAAGCAGTTTTGCAAGGGAGTTATTTCGTGTTAATATTCCTTTACCTGGTTTTATTCGAAAGCGAGCATCGCTCAGTACGGTTCCTATTAAGGTTTTTGGAAAACTTTATTCGAACGCTGGTTATGTGTATAGTCCAGAGCCTGGGTTTAATTTTCTGCAAAACAAGTTTTTACATGCTGCTGGGTTTGGATTCGATATACTCTCATTGTATGATTTAACCATTCGTATAGAATATAGCTTTAATAACTTCGGGCAAAACGGGTTATTTTTGCACCGCACCACCAGTTTTTGACATGAAAGCAGCGATTTATAGCCGGGTTTTTGATGGAACCCAACTTTTGCCGCTGCAGCTTTTTTTTGAAGCACTTTTTCAGCAGCAAATTGAGCCGATTATTTATCAGCCACTTTATGAGCAAATAAAGGATAAGGTGCGTTTGTCCCAGCAAGCCAAAACATTCACACAGTCAGCAGAGCTTACCGAGGATATTGAACACATCATCAGTTTGGGGGGCGACGGCACTTTGCTGGACACCATTGCGTTGATCCGTAATAAAAAAATTGCGGTGATGGGGATCAATTTTGGACGCCTCGGTTTTTTAGCCAGTATTGGTAAAGAGCAAGTTGATTTGGCTGTTCGTTCACTAGCTAATCGCACCTATGTAGAAGATCATCGTACGCTGATTCATCTCGATGCCAATATTCCATTATTTGGTGAAGTTCCCTATGCGTTGAATGAGTTCACCTTGCTCAAACGGGATATTAATTCTATGATAAAAATTCATACCTATCTCAATGGGGAATTTTTAAATACCTATTGGGCAGATGGTTTGATTGTTGCTACTCCAACGGGTTCAACAGGTTATTCCCTGAGTTGCAATGGGCCTATTGTATTCCCGGATTCTCAGAGTTTTGTTATTACCCCTGTAGCTCCTCATAATTTAAATGTTCGTCCTATTGTAGTTCCTGACGACCATGTTATTTCCTTTGAGGTAGAAAGCCGGGGCGAACAAGTGATTTGTTCGTTGGATGCGCGTCGGGAAATTGTACATAAAGATGTTCAACTAGCCATCCGCAAAGAACAGTTTACGATCAACCTGTTACGGTTGAGTGAGAATAATTTCTTACAAACCCTCCATAATAAATTGACCTGGGGGCTTGATAAGCGTAACTGATCAATACCAAATCTTTTTTTTAAACGTTTCTGTTGTATGATGCGGATAAACTGTTGGAGGGCTTTTGTTGGAATACTGCTTTGTTCATTTTCAGTTGGTACTGTACAAGCGCAACAAGGGGATTACCTCTTGGGAGAAGTAGGCATAGGACTTGGATCTGCACATTATTTTGGTGATCTTAATACCCGTACTCAATTAAATAGACCCAAGCCAGCCGGTACTTTTTATTTTAAAAAAAATCTGGGCAATTATATTGCGGCAAGAGTTGGTGTGAGTTATGCAGAGTTGGGTTACTCTGATGTTTATAATACACAAAACGCAGTTCAGCTACAACGTAACCTGAGTTTTAATTCCTCTGTTTGGGAGGTAGCACTGCAAGGAGATTTTAATTTTTTTCGATTTGTTCCCCAGGAACCTGGTTACAACTTTACACCCTATATCACCCTGGGTGTAGGAATTTTTAATTACGATCCCTATACTTTTTTGCAAAACGAGCGGGTATATTTCAGAGAATTACCAATCGGAACCGAAGGGCAAAATAGTCCGCTGTATCCTGATCGAAAAATGTATGGCACCACAGCCCTGAGCATTCCTTTTGGTGGTGGGTTTAAATACTCTATCAGTGGAGGGCGGTACAATATTGGATTGGAAGTAGTGCATCGCTTTACCACCACAGATTATTTGGATGATGTCAGCACCACCTATGTAGATCCTGCTGCATTTCCCAAACCACCGGGCGGGGTTTCAGTTGCTCAATTGTTAAGCGACCGGTCCAATGAATTGGGGACTCCAATTGGGATCCCCGGCCGACAACGTGGAAATGGAAGTAGCCAGCGAGATCAATTTGTAACGGCACAGCTTACTTTCAGCTTCAACCTGTTTAGTTATAAATGCCCAGCTGCTGATTAAATTGGGTAACTTTGCTCCTGATTCGAAACCGCCTATGTCCGCTCCTTTTCCCGCATTTTTAGACAAAGACCGATTACCCCGCCACATTGCCATCATCATGGATGGGAATGGCCGTTGGGCTAAGGATAAGGGGGAGGATCGCTTGTTTGGACATTTTCATGGTGTTGAAAGTGTCCGCGACATCGTGGAAGGTTGTGCAGAATTAAGGATTGAGTATTTGACACTGTATGCTTTTTCTACTGAAAACTGGGATCGTCCTGCCGAGGAAGTATCAGGTCTGATGCAACTTTTGGTCACTACTATTCGTAAAGAGGTTCCAACACTTAATAAGAACAATATCCGTTTGCGTGTGATTGGTGATTTAAGCATGTTGCCAGAATTTGCCCGCATCGAATTGCAGGAGGCCTTGGAAATGACTGCATCAAATACTGGGTTGAATCTGGTGATGGCGCTTAGTTACAGCGGTCGTTGGGAATTAGTAGAGGCTGTTCGTCGAATTGCTCGTTCTGTTGAAGAAGGAGACCTAAGTTCTTCCCAAATAAGTGAACAAACTTTAGAAGAACACCTTTCCACCCATTCCTTCCCTGATCCAGAGTTGATGATTAGAACCAGTGGGGAGTACAGGATCAGTAATTTCCTACTTTATCAGTTGGCTTATGCTGAATTGTACTTCACAGAGGTATGTTGGCCAGATTTCAGAAAGCAAAATTTATATGATGCTTTATTGGATTACCAGCAAAGGGAAAGGCGTTTTGGAAAAATCAGTGAGCAGCTTTAACAAAGACTTTCGATTTTAAGCCTTAATTTGCCGACCGGCCTAGGGCTGGTATTTTATAACACATTGAAACTGATGCGTTTAATTTCTTTACCACACTTTCTGCTGCTAGCCGGGCTAGTTTCGCTGAGCTTTACAAGTCCCGTTCAAGCCCAAGAAAAACAGGATACATCCAAGCCTACTTCGGTAGACCCTCGCTTATTAGAGTGGGAAAAGGCTCGTATTGTAAAAGAGTATACCATTGCGGAGGTAAAAATTACCGGTATCCGTTATCTCGATACCTCGATCGTTTATTCTATTGCTAACCTGCAGCCTGGCGACAAATTTGTTCACCCGGGTGCTGAGCTTTTTGGAAAAGCCATCAGTAATCTTTGGAGACAAAAATTATTCTCAGGCGCTCAGGTTTTTGTAACCAAGTTGGAGGATGATAAAGTATGGGTTGAGATCAACATTCAGGAAAGACCCCGACTTGGTAATTACAAGTTTACTGGAATTCGCAAAACTGAAGAAGAAGATATTCTCACCAAGATCAGCCTGACTAAACAGACCATCATCACGGAAAACACCCGTCGTGAGATCATAGAAAAAATTACAAAACATTACGCCGAAAAAGGGTTTAGAAATGTGCAAGTAAAACTGGAAGAAAAGCCAGACCCCACGTTTGCCAACTCCAATATGCTTTTTATCAATGTTGCCAAAGGTAATCGCGTACGTATTGGCGATATTAATTTCTATGGAAACGAACAGGTAGATGACCTGCGTTTAAAAAAACAATTTAAAGGAACAAAAGAATCTACTCGTATAACCTTGCGCCCTGATCAAGCTTCGGGTCCTTATGGAACTAATTCTCGCGCCAGTGTACGAGAGTACTTCCGTACACTTGGTTTTCTTTCTCCTAGTCGCACCAAGCGCGTGCTGGATCCCTATGTTCGCCTGAAATTATTGAGCTCAGCAAAATTTGATGATAAGAAGTACGAAGAGGACAAAGAAAAACTACTCAATTATTACAACTCATTAGGATACCGTGATGCGCAGATTATTGCAGACACACAATATCTTACTGCAAGGGGTAATTTGAATGTTGACTTTAAGGTCAACGAAGGGAATCGCTACTACTTTGGAAATATCATCTGGAAGGGCAATGCAAAATTTTCTGACTCATTGCTCAATCAATTACTTGCTATCAACAAAGGAGATATTTATAATGTGGCGGTGCTGAATAAAAGACTTGGTAAAGAAGCTTCGCAGGAAGGAGGGGATATCAGTGGCTACTACATGGATGATGGTTATTTATTTTTCCGTGCCGAACCTGTGGAGGTGGCTGTTTATAACGATACCATCGATTATGAAATTCGAATGATGGAAGGTCCGCAGGCGCGTATCAAAAATGTAACTATTGCCGGTAACGAAAAAACAAAAGATCATGTGGTTCGTCGTGAGCTGCGTACGGTCCCCGGTGAATTATTCAGTCGTGCACAACTGATCCGCTCCCAGCGTGAATTGGGAAATCTTCAGTTTTTCAATCAGGAAAAAATCAATCCGGGCGTAGTACCAAATCAGGATGATGGAACGGTAGATATCAATTGGCAGTTGGAAGAAAAATCGGCTGATCAGTTAGAGCTCTCTGCAGGTTGGGGTGGTGGTATTGGTTTGACCGGTACACTGGGAGTAACCTTCAATAATTTCTCTGTTAAGAATATTTGGAAAAAATCGGCTTGGGATCCACTTCCTACTGGCGATGGACAAAAGTTAAGTGTACGTTTACAATCCAATGGTCGTGCGTATCGTTCCTATAGTGCATCATTTACAGAACCATGGTTAGGTGGTAAGAAAAGAAATTCACTCACACTTGGTTTCAACAGCAGCCGTTTCTCCAATGCATTTGATCCTTTTACTGGTCGAATCGACAAAGCGCGTTCTGATACAAACTATCTCAGCACAAGTGGATTTTCTGTTGCATTTGGAAAACAATTAAAATGGCCAGATGATTATTTCAATTTGGTACTCACTTTCAACTACACACGTTACAAGCTTGCCAATTATCCGATATTCAGTTCCGATTTTACTTCTGGTACTTCTAATAACGTGAGTGTTAAAGTGGCCCTGCAACGTTCTTCCGTATTCAATCCTATTTTTCCTACCAGCGGATCAAACTTTCTGGCCAGTGTCCAGTTTACTCCTCCTTATTCTTTATTGGGAAATGTTGGATCTGGTTACAATGCGTATCGTAGACCTGAATATCACAAATGGCGTTTCAATGCCGAGTGGTACGTTCCAATTGGTAAACCATTGGGGGCAGAAAAAAATCGTCAGTTTGTAGTGAAGCTGGCTGCTAAGTATGGATTTATGGGACGTTACAATCCTGATTTACCTTATTCTCCATTTGAACGTTTTCAAGTGGGTGATGCTGGCTTGACTAATAATTTTGGATTACTGGGTTATGATATTGTGGCGCACCGTGGTTATCCAGTTTATCAAACTTCAGATCCAACTATTAATCCGGACCAACAAAGTGCAAGCCAGTTCTTTACCATATTCAACAAATATCAATTGGAAGCGCGCTTCCCCTTGGTGACTAACCCCAGCAGCACCATTTATGCGCTAAGCTTTTTTGAAGCGGCTAATGGATGGTATAATTACAAAGACTATAATCCCTTCCGTCTACGTCGTAGTGTGGGAGTCGGTATGCGTTTTTTCCTTCCCATGTTTGGTCTGCTTGGATTTGACTACGGTATTGGTTTAGATCGCGCCATTCCCGGGCAATCCAACGGATTGAAAGGTATCTCTCGTTTTACCTTCATGCTAGGATTCGAACCTGAATAAATTTACAGTATGAAAAAAACTTTACTGGTATTCGGTTTTCTGATAACAGCACTTTTTGGTGCTGCACAAAAATATGCGGTAGTTGATACCCGCTATATTTTAGATAAAATGCCTGAGTACAGAAATGCACAACAGCAGTTGGATGTTATGGCTGCCACCTGGCAACAACAAATTGATAGTATGCAAACGGCGCTTGATCGTTTATACCGTGAGTTTGATGCCGAGCAGGTCATGTTAACAGTTGAACTGAAAAAAAGAAAAGAAGATCAACTTTTTAATAAAGAAAAAGAGTTGCGTGATTTACAGCGTAAACGTTTTGGTTTTGAAGGCGATTTGTTTCGTAAAAGACAAGAGCTGGTAAAGCCAGTACAGGATAAAGTGTACAATGCAATTCAAAAACTGGCTGCCAGCCGGGGCTACGATTTTGTCCTCGACAAAAGTGAGGGAATTACCATTATATTTGCCGACCCCAAACTCGATAAAAGTGAGGAGGTCCTTAAAGAACTAGGAATACGATAACACCAACTTCTATTTATAAAAACCAAAACATGAAAAAGTACGTAGCGATTATTGCGTTGATCGGTTTGCTCGGGTTTACCAATGCTTCCCAGGCACAGATCAAGATTGGCTATATTAATGTGGAGAATGTTCTCTCTTTAATGCCTGAAATCAATAAGTTTGATTCTATTCTCACCCGTTATCAGCAGGACTCTATCAATCCGCAGTATGCGTCATTGATTCAGACTTATCAGTACAAGGATAGCGTATACAAAGATACTTTGAAGCCCCCGCCAGCTGCTGTGAAAAAGCAATTGGAAGAGGAATTGCCTCAATTGATTAATACTATTCAGAACTGGCAGCAAATTGTAAATCAGGCTATGGAAGCAAAGCAGAATGAATTGTTAGCTCCGCTTTACAGAAAGATTTATGATGCCATTCGTGCTGTAGCCAAGGAAAAAGGATATACGCATGTGGTGAATAAGGAATCATTATTGGTTGCGCCAGATGCTGATGATATGATTGCAGCAGTAGCCGCTAAACTGAAATTGAC
>SXWI01000105.1 GCA_005791465.1 Bacteroidota bacterium
GATTACAGAGAAAAAGCTCCTGCAGCTGCACACAGAGATCTCTACATCGAGCCTAATGGAGAGGCCAATACAGAAAAAAGCCAATTAGGTCATCTGGCTGCCGGCGTACCTGGTACTGTAGCTGGACTATTTGCAAGCTATCCCTTCGCCAAACTTTCTTTCGACAAACTCATTAATCCTGCTATTGAGTTAGCCATGATTGGATTCAAGATAACTGCTGCTGAGGCCAGAGGGCTAAACGCCATACAATCAGACTTAAAAAAATATAATACACGTAATCCTGTTTTTATAAAAGAAGAAGGATGGAAAGAGGGTGACACCTTACGTCAACCAGCATTAGCTGCCACATTAATGAGAATAAAGGAAAAAGGGAAAGCAGGATTTTACGAGGGAGAAACAGCCAAACTGATAGTCGATGAAATGAACCGCGGTAAAGGCATCATCACAATTGAGGATTTAAAAAAATACGAAGCAGTTACACGAACTCCTCATCGCTTTGCTTACAAAGATTTTGTTATTGTGAGCATGCCCATGCCCAGCAGTGGCGGGCTTCTACTCAACCAAATGATGAAAATGGTTGAGGATAAAAATTTAAAATCAATGGGCTTTCATTCGCTTGCCTCCGTTCAACTCATGACAGAAGTAATGCGAAGAGCGTACGCAGATCGTGCCGAATATATGGGAGATGCGGATTTTTATCCTGTTCCAGTTAGAGATTTAGTAAGTCCTGCTTACATAAAAATGCGAATGAAAGATTATGATCCGCAAAAAGCAACAGACAGTAAACTAGTTAGTCCAGGCAAAACATTTCCAAAAGAAAGTGAAGAAACCACCCATCTTAGCGTACTTGATCAAGAGGGAAATGCAGTGGCAGTGACCACTACATTAAATAACTCCTACGGAAGCCGAACCGTGATTGGAGATGCCGGCTTTTTTATCAATGATGAAATGGACGACTTTAGTGTTCGTCCCGGCGTACCCAATATGTATGGTGCGCTTGGAGGGGAAGCCAATTCAATACAACCGGGCAAGCGGATGTTAAGCTCAATGACTCCAACTCTAGTTACCAAAAATGGAAAACCGTATATCGTTGTAGGAACGCCTGGTGGAACTACAATACCCAATCAAGTATTTCAAACCTTGATCAATATCTTGGAATTCGAACTCTCTGCTGAAGATGCAGTGTATAAGCCAAAATTTCATCACCAATGGCTACCGGATGAATTAGTAACTGAGAGGGGATTCCCTGAAGAGGTTAAAACAAAAATGCAAGCCATGGGCTATCCATTGGGAAAGGAAAGAGGCGCAATTGGACGCACTGAATTAATCCGCGTTTTAGCTAACGGCAAATTGGAAGTAATCGCCGATAAAAGAGGCGATGATAGTGTAGCAGGCTTTTAAGCTTACTTCAGCTTGAATGATTCCAGGAATTTGGTATTGAAATCTCCGCTACGGAAGCGTTCGTCCTGCATTAGCTGTAAATGGAACGGGATAGTAGTTTTTACGCCTTCTATCACGTATTCACTCAAAGCACGGTACATGGTTTGGATGGCTTCTTGTCGAGTTTGTGCCACCGTAATCAGCTTTCCAATCATAGAATCGTAATAAGGCGGAATAACATAACCCGCATACACATGACTATCTACACGGACTCCATGGCCTCCCGGCTGGTGACAGACCGTAATCTTTCCTGGAGAAGGCCTGAAATCATTGTAAGGATCCTCAGCATTGATCCGGCACTCGATAGAATGCATCTGAGGAAAATAATCCTTTCCTGAAATTCGATGACCAGCTGCTATTAAAATTTGTTCTTTAATTAAATCGTAATTGATCACTTCCTCCGTTACACAATGCTCCACTTGAATACGAGTATTCATCTCCATGAAATAAAAGTTTCTGTGCTTGTCCACGAGAAACTCAATGGTACCGACACTCTCATAATTGATGGCGGCCGCTGCTTTCTTAGCAGCCTCCCCCATCTTGTAGCGCAATTCATCCGTCATAAATGGAGAGGGCGATTCCTCCACTAATTTTTGGTGACGTCTTTGTATAGAGCAATCACGCTCACTAAGATGACAAACATTTCCATACTGGTCCCCTGCAACCTGAATTTCGATATGACGAGGTTCTTCCACAAACTT
This sequence comes from Bacteroidota bacterium, assembly GCA_005791465.1. Taxonomy (GTDB): domain Bacteria; phylum Bacteroidota; class Bacteroidia; order Chitinophagales; family Chitinophagaceae; genus JJ008. Next base: position 2,142 of record SXWI01000105.1, read on the forward strand.
TTCCATGTAGATCCCGTCATTCTTAAAAGAAGCCAAGGCCTCCGCCTTAGCCGTATCATAGGCTTTTTCCAACTCTGATTCCTCCCAAACAATTCGCATTCCTTTTCCCCCACCACCCGCAGTGGCTTTCAAAATAACAGGATAGCTCATCTCGCGAGCTAAACCTTTTGCCTCTTCCACGCTTTGTAATAATCCTTCTCCACCAGGAACAACAGGTACCCCCGCTTTGATCATGGTTTCCTTAGCAGTGATCTTATCCCCCATGGCATTGATCATTTCTGGTGTGGGTCCAATGAACTTGATTCCATGCTCATTACAAATTCTTGCAAAGCGGGAATTCTCTGCTAAAAAACCATATCCTGGATGAACAGCATCCGAATTGGTTATTTCCACTGCAGACATGATATTGGCGATATTCAAATAGGAATCACTACTCTGCGGCTTTCCGATACAGACAGCTTCATCAGCAAATTTTACATGTAAACTATCGCGATCCGCGGTGGAATAGACTGCAACCGTTTTGATACCCATCTCCCGTGCCGTTCGTATTACACGCAAGGCAATCTCGCCTCTATTGGCAATGAGGATTTTCTTAAACATTGGCTAGTTCGTTTTAATAAATCAGGCAGGTTCAACCATGAATAAAGGCTGATCGTACTCCACTGGTGAGGCATCATCAACCAATACTTTCACCACACGACCTTTTATTTCACTTTCGATTTCGTTGAAAAGTTTCATAGCTTCAATGATACATACCACGCTTCCCGGAGTAATTTCTGTCCCTACATCCACTAAATTGGGTTTATCAGGAGAAGACTTACGGTAAAAAGTACCAATCATGGGACTTTTTATGGTAATTAAATTGTCGGTAGAAGCAGCAGGCTTTGGCTTTTCCGTAGCAGGTGCAGCAGCGACCGGAGCAGCAGGTGCTGACATAGGAACTGCTTGCATTGGGGCTCCAGCATTAACAACCTGAGTTATCTTATCCTCTTTTTGCTTGACTGTAACTTTAAAATCTTTTTGCTCAATGGTAACTTCTCCAATGTTGGATTTGTTGACCATCTTGATCAACTCCTGAATCTGTTTAAAATCCATGTTTTTCAAGTTTAATTTGGTTTAGATGACCCCGGATTGGAGTGCTAAGGTAAGGACTGCTCATACAGAAACGCGGTAATTTTGGCTCTTTTTTATCATTTTTAGGTCAAAAAAAGCTAAAAAAGGCAAAAAAAAGCCCGATTTCGCTAAAAACCGGACTAAACACTTAAAGCGTCTTATTAGGCCTCCTTCACTCGTTCCACGTAGTCTCCAGTCTTAGTGTTCACCCGAATCAGTTCGCCCTCATTTACAAAAAGAGGAACATTGACCTTGGCACCTGTTTCTACCGTTGCAGGTTTTAGGGTACGGGTGGCAGTATCGCCTTTTAATCCAGGCTCAGTGTAAGTTACCAGCAATACAATTTTATCAGGTAGTTCCACTGACATGGGGGCTTCTGTTTCCGTATTAAATAAGACACTAACCTCCTGCCCCTCTTTCAGGAACTGAGGAGCATCTACCAATGCATCCTGGACTGCTACTTGTTCAAAAGTTTCATTATCCATGAAATTAAAACCCGTATCGTCTTTGTATAAATATTGATAAGCTTTTCGTTCTACACGAACAGGGAAAATGGTATCCCCGGAATTCCAGGTTTTTTCGATGGTGCGGTTATTATCGATTCCTTTCAGTTTTGCCCAAACCTTGGCCGCTGCACGAGCAGTTTTGTTCTCCCCAAACTCTACTACTGAATAAAGACTGCCGTCTAACTTGATAATAAGTCCGCGGCTGATGTCTGCTGTATTTGCCATTACAAAATTTTTGAGGTCGCGAAGATACAACCTGACTCCCTGACCACAAAACTGCTACCTTTGCCGAAATTTTTCACTATGAAAATTACTGTTGTAGGAGCAGGAGCAGTGGGTGCCACCTGCGCCGATAATATCGCTAGAAAAGAACTCTGTCAGGAGCTTGTTTTATTAGACATTAAAGAAGGAATTGCCGAGGGTAAGGCACAGGATATGATGCAAACGGCAACTTTACTAGGCTTTGACACGCGTATTGTGGGGAGCACAAACGATTATGCTAAAACAGCGGGTAGTGATGTGGTGGTAATTACTTCAGGTTTGCCTCGTAAGCCCGGCATGACCAGAGAGGAGTTGATTGGCGTAAATGCAGGTATTGTAAAAGGAGTTTGCAAAAACATACTGCAATACTCTCCCAACGCCATTATCATTGTAGTGAGCAACCCTATGGACACCATGACGTATCTGGCGCTTCAAGCTACGGGTCTACCCAATAATCGAATTATTGGTATGGGTGGAACTCTGGACAGCAGCCGTTTTAAATACCAACTCAGTCAACATTTGAATTGCAGCCCATCTGACCTCAATGCAGTGGTAGTTGGCGGACATGGTGATACGACCATGATCCCATTAATTAGAATGGCTACCTGGAACAGCGTACCTGTTACTCAATTTTTAAATCAGGAACAACAGGATAAAATTGTAAAAGATACTATGGTGGGTGGCGCCACTTTAACTGCGTTGATTGGAACCTCCGCTTGGTATGCGCCAGGAGCCGCTGCAGCTGCATTGGTGGAATCAATTGTCAGAGACGAAAAGAAACTGTTTACCTGCTGTGTTTCTTTAAATGGGGAATACAAGCAAAATGATATTTGTTTGGGAGTTCCTGTAATTATCGGAAAGAATGGATGGGAAAAAATTATAGACTTTCAATTGAATGAAACTGAGCAGGCAGCTTTTGATAAAAGCGCAGCAGCTGTTCGTAGTATGAACGAGGTGCTTAAGACACTTTAATGAATACAAACTACTTTGTAAAAGCCCCGCTGGGGCTTTTTTTATGGCTGTATTCTAAAACAAACCCTTTTCAATCGGCCTTCAAAATCAAAAGGAGTAGTTGCACGTGTAATATCCTTAATAACAAAACTGCTCAAAACCTCCTTATCCAAACTGAACCCTGTATAATTAGTACTGAAGAATAAAACACCATCTGTAGACAACAATTGCATACAAGAGCGTATTAGACTCACATGATCGACTTGCAAATCCAACACTTCATTCATTTTTTTGCTATTACTGAATGTGGGCGGATCCATCACAATTAAATCGTAGCTATGGGGAGGTACTGTACTTAACCATTGCTTAACATCCGCTCTTTCAAATAGAAAAGAGGAACCTTCAAAC
>SXWI01000017.1 GCA_005791465.1 Bacteroidota bacterium
AGGACCCATATCGCGATGGGTTAATTTGAACCAGGCTCTTGCAAAGGCATCCGCAAACTGATCAGGGTTTTCTAAAAATCTTCTGGAGATTTTTTCATACGCTGGGTCTAGGCGCAATGAAAGATCCGTGGTCAGCATAGTAGGTAAATGCTTTTTTGATCCATCATGTGCATCCGGAATGGAGGCATCCGCATTTTTTGCTACCCATTGATAGGCACCAGCGGGACTCTTCGTTAATTCCCATTCGTACTTGAAAAGATTTTCGAAATAATTATTGCTCCATTTGGTTGGTGTATTGGTCCAAGTCACTTCCAAGCCACTGGTGATGGTATCACCGCCTTTACCAGATTTAAATTTACTGGTCCAACCAAATCCTTGTTCTTCGATAGAAGCTCCTTCGGGCTCTGCCCCAAGTAATGCAGCATCACCCGCACCATGCGCCTTTCCAAATGTGTGTCCGCCTGCTATTAATGCAACTGTTTCTTCATCATTCATCGCCATGCGTGCAAACGTTTCACGAATATCACGTGCAGCAGCAATTGGATCAGGATTTCCGTTAGGTCCCTCCGGATTTACATAAATCAATCCCATCTGCACGGCAGCTAAAGGATTTTCCAAATCACGATCACCTGTGTAACGCTGATCATCCAGCCATTTTTTTTCTGAACCCCAATACACGTCCTGTTGTGGTTCCCATACATCGGTTCTTCCTCCAGAGAAACCAAAAGTTTTGAATCCCATTGATTCTAAGGCAACATTACCTGCAAGAATCATTAAATCGGCCCAGGAAATTTTGTTACCGTATTTCTGTTTGATCGGCCACAATAATCTTCTTGCTTTATCAAGGTTTGTATTGTCAGGCCAGCTGTTCAGCGGCGCAAAACGTTGCTGACCCATTCCACCACCACCTCTTCCATCTGCCGTTCTGTAGGTACCTGCGCTATGCCAGGTCATACGAATAAAGAAAGGCCCGTAATGACCAAAATCAGCAGGCCACCATTCTTGTGAATCGGTCATCAATTTTTCGAGGTCTTTTTTCAAGGCCTTATAGTCCAGACTTTCAAATGCTTTTTTATAGTCGAAATCAGCATCCATAGGATTGGTTAGGGACGAATGCTGGCGTAAAATATTCAGCTTTAACTGATGCGGCCACCAGTCTTGATTACCCGTACCACTTCCACTGTGACCAGTTTTTAAAGTGCCATTGTGAAAAGGACACTTACTAACATCATTTACGTTGTACGAAACATCGCTTTTAGGTACTTGCTTATCCATAGAATAGTAATTTTTGAGGGACTGCAAAGTTCCCACCAAAATGGCGATGTACCAAGAGCTATAGTTAGTTCTTCAATAAAAAGGTAGCAGGCACTGAAAAACGGCTTCTCCAGGAACGCTCAGAGTGATCTTGACCTGGCCAGGAGCGGCTAACCCATTGTTGACTCTTATACCCCCTTTTTCCCATGATTTGATCAACACTTTTTTGTAAGGAAGCATACATTGAATCCAAAGTTTCGGTACCATGGTCAAAGTAAAGCCGATGATTTTTGGGAGAGGGGAGTAATTGCTCTAGATATGAAAAAAAGGCCCCGGGAACCGGGTTGTTTTCCATGGTGAACAAGCCTGGCCAATGGGTTGACAAACAAGCGGCACCACCAAAAACGGCTGGGTATTCACAGATGGCGTATAGAGAAATTAAGGCACCCATGCTGCTACCCGCAATGAATGTGTTGTTTCGATCAGTTTTAGTAGAATACGTTTTATCGATAAATGGTTTTAACTCCTGGGTAAGAAAATTCAAATATCGATCTGACATAATGGGAATTCCAAAAAATATAGACTGTCCATTACTCCTGTAAGCGTTGTAAACAATTTCTTGTTGTGTTTTTGTGAGCGACTCAAAAGGTTTTTGAGGAAAATATTCTGCATGTCGGCTTCGTCCTCCATTCCAGATTCCCACTACAATGCAGTCTTTTATTTTCTTTTCACGCATGAGCTGCGAGAGTGTCTCATCAACACCCCATTCCTGTTTGTTCCAAGTTAGTGTGCTATCAAAAAGCATTTGACCATCATGCATGTATAGCACCGCATATTTTTTTTGCGGATCATATACTGCGGGTAACCAAACGTCCACATGTCTTGGCGTTACATGGGCAGAAGGGAAATTTTCGTGACGAACTATACGCCCTTGTTGTGGGGTGGGAACTTGTGCATGCGTAGCAGGAATTGTAAACAAAACTACCAGCAGTGAAGCGAGGATTGAATATTTTTTCATCGTGCCTTAAAGATAAATCACTTCCATTAAGCCATATCAAGCATCGATTTGTATTTTGGGAAAATAAATTCTCATAAATTCCTATCTTGTTGCAAAGCCAAACTTGTGCAGCGATTATTCTGGACTATTTTATTTCGAAGTTTAGGGTGGAACACCAAGGTGCAGTTTCCAGCTGGAGTTAAAAAATGTGTGATTATAGCAGGTCCGCATACACATTGGATGGATTTTCCTGTTGGTTTGGCCTATCGTAGTTTGTTACGTTTAAAGAATGCCCGCTTTCTGGGGAAGAAAGAATTATTTGATGGGCCGTTCGGATTCTTTTTCCGCTGGGTCGGTGGAATGCCCGTGGATCGATTTAGCACCCATAATGTGGTAGACCAGGTAGTAGATATTTTAAACAAAGAGGAAGAGATCATGATTGCGCTTTCTCCAGAAGGGACTCGTAAAAAAGTAGATCGCCTGCGTACAGGATTCTATCACATTGCAAAAAAAGCTGGCATACCCATTGTAATGATTGGCCTTGATTTTGGGAACAGAGGGGTTGTATTAAGTGAGCCCTTTTACACGAGTGATAATGAGAAAGCAGATTTTGATCGCATTCTTCAATTCTTTGCTCCTATACAAGGAAAAATTCCATCCAAGGGCATGGCTGAGATAAAAAATCAATTTAACGGGCATGAAAACACCCACTAGTTATCCTACGTTGTTGGAAATGTTTTATCGCTTTGAAAAAGAAAAGGCGAGTCAAGTATTTCTTTCCGAGCCCATTGCAGGAAAACCAATGGCTCATACCTGGGAGGAAGCAGGTTTCTCTATTCGTAAAATGGCAGGGGCGCTTTCTGCCTTGAATTTGCCCGCAGGTTCTCGAATTGCCATCATTGGAAAAAATTCTGCGCACTGGATTATGGCAGATCTTGCCATTACCATGGCCGGACATGTATCTGTTCCTATTTATCCTACCGTAACTGCTGCAACACTTCGGCAAATATTAACCCACAGCGAAAGTCAGGTACTCTTTGTAGGAAAACTTGATGCATTTGAGCCACTTCAGTCAGGTATACCGACTAACGTGCGATCTATACATTTTCCTCATTGGGCCTGGTCAGGTTGTGAGCACTGGAATACGTTTATAGAAAATGCAGACGCGATTTTGACAGATACTATTCCTGATCCTCAAACACTCAGTTGTATTCTATATACATCTGGAACTACCGGCGATCCCAAGGGGGTGATGCACACACATTTTGCGCATAGCTTTAGTCTGCTCACAGTGATGGAGGCATTGGGAGAGGATTTGCAGAACGAAGTATTTTTCTCTTATTTACCACTTAGTCATATTGCAGAACGAATGGTGGTGGAGTATTGTGGCATATTTACCGGCGGTACTATTTACTTTCCAGAATCACTCGCTACATTTTCTCGTGATTTAGAAGCCGCACAACCTACTATTTTTTTAGC
>SXWI01000106.1 GCA_005791465.1 Bacteroidota bacterium
AAAAGCTGTGTCAATTACGATATCCTGATGAGCAAGGACCGTAAAAATTGTATGTGTACAGGTATGCTTTACGATCCTGCAGATCACTACGAACCAGAGGAAACAAAAAAATATTTCGAGGAGAACAAAACAGGCTTTGAAAGGCTGTTGCGCTTTAAGGAATGGAAATTACTACGTCCCTTTTTGAAAAAAAGCAATGGCAGTAAAAGCGTAGGATTTCTTCATCATTTTTTCACACGATAAATCGTACAGGCAATGGCTAAAAAAGTTGTTTTAGGTTTTAGCGGAGGACTCGATACCACCTATTGTGTCAAATATCTTACAGAGGAAAAAGGATATGAAGTGCATAGTATACTGGTTAATACAGGTGGTTTTGATGAAATTGAATTGGCAAGAATAGAGGCACATGCAAAAAAGTTAGGAGTGAAGTCGCACACCACTATTGAAGCCACAATCGACTACTACAACCGAATTATCCGTTATTTGATTTTCGGAAATGTATTAAAGAATAATACTTATCCGCTCTCCGTCTCGGCAGAAAGACTTAGCCAGGCATTACATATTGCCGAACATGCAAAACAATTAGGAGCAGAAGCGGTTGCCCATGGAAGCACAGGAGCTGGAAACGATCAGGTTCGTTTTGATATGATTTTTCAAATCCTGATTCCGGGTATTGAAATTATTACTCCCATTCGAGATCTTCAATTAAGCCGTGAGCAGGAGATTGAATATCTAAAAAGTAAAGGAGTAGTGATGAATTTTGAAAAAGCAGTTTACTCCATAAATAAAGGACTTTGGGGAACCAGTGTGGGCGGTAAAGAAACCTTGCACTCAAACGGTATGCTTCCAGAGGAAGCCTGGCCCACTCCACTTACTAAAGAAGGTCATGAAGAAGTTGTGCTTCATTTCAAGCAAGGAGAACTGCTTGGAGTTAACGGAAAAGAATTCAAACATCCCGTAGAAGCCATTCAGTCTTTGCAACAAATTGCAGGTGGTTTTGCAATTGGTAGAGACATCCATGTAGGAGACACCATCATTGGTATCAAAGGACGCGTAGGCTTCGAAGCTGCGGCACCAATGATTATCCTGAAAGCTCACCATGCTTTGGAAAAACATGTGCTTAGTAAATGGCAGTTGCAATGGAAGGATCAATTAGCCCAATTCTATGGCAACTGGCTGCATGAAGGTCAAATATTAGATCCGGTTATGCGCGATATAGAAGCTTACCTCACCAATAGCCAGCAACAAGTAACAGGAAAAGTATTTGTACAACTACTTCCCTACCGATTTCAGGTTACGGGAATAGAAAGTCCTTTTGATCTGATGAACAGTAAGTTTGGAAAATATGGAGAGATGAACACCGGATTTACAGGGCAGGATGTGCGCGGATTTACTCGAATATTTGGTAATCAAGTTGGCATTTATCATCGTGTTCAACAAACAGGTCATGAAAAAGATTAAAGCAGGCATTATTGGTGGAGCAGGTTATACCGGAGGAGAAGTGCTTCGACTTTTACTACTTCATCCATCAGTAGAGATCGGTTTTGTCCATAGCCGTAGTAATGCGGGGAAAGCAGTAAGTCAACTGCACCAAGATCTCACAGGACTTATCAACCTTAATTTTACAGAAAGTATCGATACAGCAGTAGATGTACTTTTTCTTTGTTTGGGTCATGGCGAATCTCGTCAATTACTGGAAGAACTTTCACTACCTGATCATCTTCGAATCATTGACCTGACCAATGACTTTAGACTAAAAAATAATAATCAAATAGGAAATCTAACATTTATTTACGGTTTACCTGAATTGAATAGAGAACAAATAAAAAATGCAACTGCGATTGCAAATCCAGGATGCTTTGCAACAGCCATTCAATTAAGTTTACTACCCTTGGCAAAGGCTGGTTTGTTGACTGACATATATACAACAGGAATCACAGGATCCACCGGTGCAGGGCAAATAATTGCAGCTACTTCACACTTTAGTTGGCGCGCAAACAATATTCAAGCCTACAAAACACTAACACATCAACACCTAGATGAAGTTAACGAGTCACTAGGTCAATCAATGAACAAGAAAGCCCCCGCTGTTCATTTTATTCCGTGGCGAGGCGATTTTACCAGGGGGATATTTTGTAGTTCAACCCTTACTATTTCAAATCAACTGGATGAAATCGTAAGCCTGTTCAAAGAATACTATCACTCCCATCCTTTTGTTCATATCAGTACGGAATCTATTTTTTTAAAACAAGTTGTAGGAACTAACCGTGCGCTGCTTCAATTGGAAAAACAGGGTAATAAATTAGTAGTGCACAGCATCATTGATAATCTCCTGAAAGGAGCAGCCGGACAAGCAATTCAAAATATGAACCTTCTATTTGGATTGGAGGAAGAAAGTGGACTTCAACTAAAAGCAAACTATTTCTAATCATGCCCCTTTTTGATGTATATCCCCTACAAGACATTACCATTGTAAAAGCAAAAGGGTCCCGCGTATGGGATCAAAATGAGCAGGAGTACCTTGATCTTTATGGCGGGCATGCGGTGATCAGCATAGGTCACACACATCCACACTGGGTAGAACGTATTAAGTTGCAGCTTGATCAAATTGCATTCTATTCTAACTCTATCCGTATCCCCCTACAACAAGAATTAGCTACAAAGCTGGGGGCACTTACGGGCAAACCTGATTATCAACTCTTTTTATGCAATAGCGGCGCAGAAGCAAATGAAAATGCATTAAAACTAGCCAGCTTCCACACTGGCAGAAAAAAAATTATTGCATTCACCAAAGCGTTTCATGGACGCACTTCACTAGCGGTAGCAGCCACAGACAATAAAAATTATATTGCTCCTGTCAATGAAACAGAAAATGTAATCTTTCTTCCTTTTAATGACGCTACGGCACTGGAGGAATGTTTTCAAAAACAAGGAAATGAAATTGCTGCTGTTATTATTGAAGGAATACAAGGTGTAGGAGGCATTCATGTGGCTGATGATTCTTTTTTACAAACTATACGTACACTATGTACTCAATACGGCGCTCTCTACATAGCAGATAGTGTTCAATGCGGTTACGGACGAAGTGGCAAATTTTTTAGCCATGACTATGCAGGTGACAACGCGGATATCTATTCCATGGCAAAAGGCATGGGAAATGGATTTCCGGTAGCGGGAATTTTAATCGCACCTGAAATTCCTGCCAAACATTTTCAACTTGGCACCACATTCGGTGGAAATCATTTGGCCTGTGCAGCAGCCTTGGCAGTTTTGGAAGTAATGGAGCAAGAAAATCTAATGAATAATGCCTTACAGATAGGTAATTGGCTCGCCGAACAATTGAAAGAAATCCCCGATTTAAAAAATGTAAGAGGCCGTGGCTTAATGATTGGATTTGATGTGCCTGCAGCGTTGCCTGAGTTGAAAAAAAATCTCCTTCTCCGACAACATATTTTTACCGGCGAGGCAAAGCCGAATGTAATTCGCTTACTCCCGTCGCTTGCTTTAACACAAACTGATGCTAGTAAATTTATAGCTAGTCTTCAACAAGAAATTCAATCTCCTTCATCTTAAACCATGCAACATTTTTTATCTGTAAAAGATGCTGATTCAATAGAATCGTTACTAGCACAAGCGCATTATTACAAGAAGAATCCTTTTGCAGACCAGGCTTTAGGAAAGGGAAAGAGACTGGGCTGTTTGTTTCTCAACCCCAGTATGCGTACGCGGCTGAGCACCCAAATTGCAGCGCAACAATTAGGAATGGAAGCCATCATTTTTAATGTAGGGGCAGAAGGTTGGTCAATGGAATTTCAAGAAGGTGCGATCATGAATGGAACCACGGTGGAACACGTAAAGGATGCAGCTCCGATTTTAGGTCAGTATTTTGACATCTTGGCCCTTCGCACTTTTCCTGGTTTAGATGATCGTACAGCGGACTATGCAGAAAATATTTTAAATCAATTTGTCAAGTATGCAGGCGTTCCTATTCTAAGTCTTGAATCTGCGACTCGACATCCCTTACAATCCTTGGCAGATTTATTAACTATTCAGGAGAATATCACAAGCCGTTCAGCCAATTTTACAAACAGAAAACCACGTGTGGTATTAACCTGGGCCCCGCATATTAAACCGCTGCCACAATGTGTAGCCAATAGTTTTGCGGAGTGGGTTAATGCCTGGGGCAAAGCTGATTTTGTTATTACACATCCCCCAGGCATGGAACT
>SXWI01000107.1 GCA_005791465.1 Bacteroidota bacterium
AAAAAAGACCCTAATGGCAGTAGATACCCGCAAAATAAAACTCAGGAGAACCACCATCTTATACTGGTCCTTGCTGGTTTATATTCTTGCTGCGCTGCTTTGGTGGTTGATTTCACTTGAAAATCAAAATCAACGAATTCGTGCCGAGCAACTTCAATTATTGGAATTGCAGGCTTCGCAATTAGATCCCCTTGAGAAAGAAAGGCGAGTGGTGGCCATCGAATCACTGGCAAGCAGAAACAGTACAAAATATATCAGTGAAGGAATTACTTTTTTAATAGTGATATTAATCGGAGCTGTAGGGCTATTTAGGGCTGTTCGGAAACAATTACGAGCACAACAACAGCAACAGCAATTTATGATGGCCGTCACGCATGAGTTAAAAACGCCGATTGCGGTAACTCGGTTAAATCTGGAGACCATGCAACGGTACAAGCTCGAACCAGAGAAACAGGAAAAGCTAATTCGCATTGCGCTGGACGAAACCAGTAGATTGAATTTTTTGACTAATAATATTTTAGTCTCGTCTCAGTTAGAAAATAAAGGTTTTGCCGGAGCCAAGGAGGATCTTGATTTTTCTTTGTTAGTACAGGATTGTATCAAAGACATGAGCAACCGTTTCCCAGGTCGGCTCATTGAGTCCAATATTGAACCAGAAATTGACTTACAGGGAGATTCACTGCTGCTGCAGATTCTATTGAATAACCTACTGGAAAACGCAATCAAATATTCACCGGCACAATCTATCATTTCGGTTCAACTTAAAAAAGCTGGGACACAGGTTTTGCTGGAAGTAGCCGATCAAGGGGAAGGCATCCCGGATACAGAAAAGAAAAAAATCTTTGAACGATTTTATCGAATCGGCAATGAGGCTACTCGCACTACAAAGGGAACCGGTCTTGGACTATACCTCTGCGAGCGTATTGCACATCATCACCAGGCTTCCCTGAGTGTCAGAGATAATTCTCCAAAAGGCAGTGTGTTCCGTGTTAACTTTGCTACATGAATCAACCGGAAAAAGGATCCATCCTTTTAGTGGAGGACGAAGAAAACTTACATGAAGCGCTCAAATTAAACCTCGAGCTGGAAGGTTATGGCGTCAGCTCTGCCTTCGATGGTGCAGCTGCCTTAAAAGCAATCGCTAACGAATATTTTGACTTGCTAATCCTAGATATTATGCTTCCTGAAATGGATGGATTGGCTGTTACCGAATCGATCCGCATCAGTAATAACGAAATCCCCATCTTAATTCTGAGTGCTAAAAATACCAGTGCCGATCGAGTCAGTGGTTTAAAAAAGGGAGCTGATGATTATCTAACCAAACCTTTTAATCTCGAGGAACTTTTATTACGAGTTCACAAACTCATTGATAAAAACAAAAAGCTACAGGACAGAAATTCTGTTGACGAACAATACCAGTTTGGTCCCAATACCATTGATTTTAAAGCACAGGAGGCGATTAGCGTAACGGGAGAACGGATACAACTTTCCAAGAAGGAAACTATGTTACTGAAATTGCTCATTGAAAATAAAAACGAAGTGGTGCCCCGAGAAAAAATTCTGCAGACCGTTTGGGGATACCAGGTTTATCCTACCACCCGTACTATTGACAACTTTATCCTAAATTTTAGAAAGTACTTTGAAACGGATAGTCGTAATCCGCGCTACTTTCATTCTGTGCGCGGGGTTGGATACAAATACGCGGAATAAATTATTATAGATCTCCAAGACGAGGACGCAATACAATTTGCTCAACACAGGCCTGTGGTGATAATTGTGCGGCCTGTACTACCATTTTGGCAACATCATCTGTTTCCATGATACGTCCCGATGAATTATCAAAATTGCCCCAGGAATCAGTCAAGACAGCGCCAGGATAAACACCTGTTACTTTGATGCCAGTAGGTTTTAGTTCTTCCCGAAGATTTTGCGTAAACCCATGTAATGCATATTTACTGATACTGTATGAACCCCCATTTGGATAGGGTTGCAGAGAAGCAATAGAGCAGATATTAAAAATATGGCCTGTACCACGTTGTAACATGGAGGGAAGTAAAGTGCGCGTAAGGTGATAAGCGCTACCTAGGTTTACTTGTATTTGATTTTCGAGTTGACCCATTGGTTCATCTGCGAGTGATCCAGGCTGAAAGAATCCTGCATTATTGATTAAGATATCAGGAGCAGCGAATGAAAGACACCAATCCCCCAATGCAGTGGCCTGTTCTGAAATAGATAGATCTGCTGCTTTGCCATGAATAGCGATGCCAGGAAATTGTTCACGTAACACTTTTACTGTGGCTTCTACCCCATCAGCATTTCTTGCAGATAACAATAATTCATACCCTGCCGCTGCAAAATGTTGGGCCAAGGCCTTGCCTATTCCGCGCGATGCCCCTGTAATAACTACTGTTAAAGCCATACCGATTGTTTATGCGTATTTTGCAAAGGTATCGACCCACTATTAAATCAACCCAATTGTCTTTACAAGCTGCCTACAAACATATTTTCTTTGACCTGGATCACACCCTATGGGATTTTGAAGCCAACGCCAAAGCAACCCTGCAACATCTTTACACAGAGTTAGACTTAGCTACGCGTGGAGTAGATGACTTTGAGTTGTTCTATCGGAACTATCTTCTACACAATGAAAAATTATGGGAGCGTTACCGAAATGGTTTTATACGCCAAGAAGAACTACGAATCAAAAGGATGCGACTCAGCCTGTTAGATTTTAAAATTGCAGACGAGGCATTAGCAGAGGCATTGAGTGTAGGATTCTTAGCCTTACTACCAAGCCGCACCTTACTTTTCCCGCACACTATGGAAGTGTTGGACTATTTACACAACAAGGGGTACGCACTGCATTTAATTACTAATGGATTTGAAAAAACGCAGCACAGTAAGTTGGAATACTCAGGTCTTACGCCCTATTTTAAAGCCGTGGTTACTTCAGAAGCTTCCGGTAGTTTAAAACCTAAACCAGAAATTTTTGCCTATGCCCTAGATAAAGCAGGGGCAACTGCAGCAGAGAGTATCATGATTGGCGATACGCTGGAAGTAGATATTCTGGGAGCGCGCAATGCAGGAATCCATCAAGTGCATGTGAATCATATTAACAGCAAACGTGAATCACTTTCAGATGGCAGCTTTCCTACCTTCACTATATTTTCCTTGTTGGAATTGAAAGAAATCCTCTAATTACAGCGTAGCCAGTACCGTTACACCACCTTGTGGTTTATCTCCCAACTTGACTAGAATTTTTGCATCAAGTGGCAGTAATAGATCTACTCTCGATCCAAATTTTATAAACCCCATTTCCTCGGTTTGCTTGACCTCTTGACTGGGCTTTAAATAATTGACAATACGCTTAGCCAATGCACCGGCAATCTGTTTAACTAAAATCTCTTTGCCCTGAGTTTTATAGACC
>SXWI01000108.1 GCA_005791465.1 Bacteroidota bacterium
ACGGTTGGGTTTCCTCTGGAGTCTAAAATTTGTCGGGCAAAAATCTCAGCAATGTAGCTCATGGGTATAGTCGTATTGTTGGTTTTAAGATTCGCCGGTCAGATAGCGGAATATTTCTTCCAATTTCATATCACGGCGCGGCAAAGATACTGTCTCCGCAAGTTTGTTTAATGGACTATCTGCAACAATGGTCCCCTTATTAATGATGATCACGCGATCACAAAGCGCCTCTACTTCTTGCAGGATATGCGTGGAGAATAAAACGGTTTTGGTTTGCCCCTGCTGCTTGATCAGGGTTCGGATCTCTGCCAATTGGTTGGGATCTAACCCTGAGGTGGGTTCGTCCAAAATCAAAACCTCCGGATTGTGAATTAAGGCCGCTGCCAATCCTACTCGTTGTTTATATCCTTTGGAAAGCTGTCCAATGGTTTTGTGCGCTTCTTGTTCAAGTCTTGTCAGGGCTAATGCCTGTTCAACTGCCTCGGTAATTTTATTTACGTGATGAACTCTTGCAATAAAAGAAAGGTACTCGCGTACATAGAGATCCGGGTACAACGCATTTTGTTCTGCGAGATATCCTAGTTTTTTTCGAACATTAAGTGGCTGTGTGGCAAGATCGAGTCCGCAAACCCTTGCTTGTCCGGCCGTGGGTTGCAGATAGCCCGTCAACATTTTTAAAGTGGTAGATTTGCCCGCTCCATTGGGGCCTAGAAAACCTACAATTTCCCCTTGTTTAACTTGAAAGGAAATATTGTTTACGGCGCGCTGGGTGCCATATTCCTTAAGAAGACCGCTTACCTCGATGGACATACCACGAAGGTAACTCAGAGATCGTCAAATTTGTATAGAAGCTCCGAGGCGTACCTAAAATATTTATAAGAAATTAATGAGATAGGTAATACCATAGAATGAGTTGCATTTTATGGTTTGGCTTTTTAAAAATTACGTTGAAAAGCTTAAAGGTCACGATGCTGATATTTTTAAACAGCACCATGACCTTTACTTCCAGTATTAATCTCTACCATTTACTCACCGGGAAAAATATATTATTTTTTATCCGATTGGGTTTGGGTTGTAAGGTAATGAGGAATGATGCAAACAAATCCTGATTTTTAAGTCGTTATCAATTTTGAAAACAAAACTCTTGTTAACAAAAATTTCTCTTTTGGCTGAAATAAAGTGTACGTTACATTGAATAATAGCCAAATTTCCGGTTAAAATATAATCTAAATCAGTAAACCAAACTTTTATCCATGGCTCTAATAAAAAACCATGGTCAGTCGGGTAATTAGGGTTCTTTCCAACAAAGTAAGATAACGCTCCTTCCTTTGTTGGCCTAAATGTTTGATCACCTGAAGTGAGGGTAGGCTTAAATAATACTTTGCCATTATCATAGTCGTATGCATCAGTTAGTACCTGGCTTGCAAATTCCAGCGTATCGTTACCATCAGTATAAACTTTACCTGTAGCTACGACTGCATCGCACCATGCTTGTAAAGCAGGTTTCACCATCTCTGTAGTGAAAAGGTTATTTGTTGGGTTTTCCATGTTTTGTTTTTTAAAAATTATGTCAAAATGGATATTGACGAAGGGTTTTTTTTGATTTCTACTTTGATGTTTTCCAGGGGAGCATGTTTTTGAAAATCCTCTATGATTTCAATAATATCTTGATCTATGAAATCAGCACGGGATACGTCAATAATTACATAAGAATTAGTAGGTACTTTTTCTAAACCTTGTTTTAGAATTGCTTTGTTGAAAAAGGAAACATCTTTACGCAGGCGAACCAAATATTTATCAGCCTCATTTGTAATAATAACCGCTGACTTGAAATTGGACCGTATGATAAAGATGATAGCGATTCCAATACCAATCAACACCCCTTTTAATAGATCAGTTGCCAAAATTGCCAGAATCGTACCCACAAATGGCAAAAACTGATTCCATCCTTTTTTATAAAAGCCAACAAATAAGGAAGGCTTTGCCAATTTATAACCGGTAAATATTAGTACAGCGGCAAGGGCTGATTTAGGGATTTGGTTTAACAATGCGGGGATTAATGCCACACAAAGCAGTAATAAGGTACCATGATAGATGGTAGACATTTTTGTCTTGG
The DNA here is from genome assembly GCA_005791465.1 of Bacteroidota bacterium. GTDB lineage: Bacteria > Bacteroidota > Bacteroidia > Chitinophagales > Chitinophagaceae > JJ008. The sequence goes on from SXWI01000108.1 coordinate 2,117, forward strand.
CTCCCGAATTTACATTAGCAGAGGAGCGTACAATTACACTAGTTACAGGCAGCCCACCTAAAAGCCCGGATATGATGTTACCCAAACCCTGTGCTTTTAACTCGCGGTTGGTAGGAGTTACTCGTTGATAGGGGTCTAACTCATCAACAGCTTCAATACTGAGTAAGGTTTCAAGACTTGCAACCAATGCTAGCGTAACGGCTACGGTAAGCACGGCCGTATTTCCTAATTGAGACCAGTCGGGCCTGGTAAAAAAGGAAAAGAATTCAGTTGGGTTATTTGCCATTGGTAGAATTACCAAGTGTTCTCCAGTGAGTGCCGGTAACCAGTTTTGTGTCTGAAAAAGCTGGTTCATCGCTACTCCAATTATAACCATTAACAAGGGTCCTGGAACAAAGCGAATAAAGCCAGTTTTTCCTTTTTGAAATTTCTCCCAAAAAATATTCAGCAGCAAGGCCAGCCCCCCAATAATAAAGGCGCTGGTATTGATATTGGTGAATGCAAAAAAGAAATTACTGAAAATGTTTCCCTTGCGAGGAACACCTTCGTCTGTTTCAAATTGAGAGTCATCTCCGAGTAGATGCGGAAATTGATTGATTAATAGAATCAGACCAATGGCCGCTAACATTCCTTTGATTACACTCCCTGGGACAAAATCTCCAATTACACCCGCTTTGGAAAAACCAAGAATCAACTGTATCGCCCCGGCCATGACAACAGCCAGTAAAAATGCTTCAAACGAGGGGAGCATAGCGAGGGAACCTGCTACTATGGCGGTCAACCCTGCTGCGGGGCCGCTTACACTAAGATGAGACCGGCTGGCAAGTCCCACCACTATTCCACCAATCACACCGGCAATAATTCCGCTGAATAATGGTGCATTGGAGGCTAGTGCTACCCCAAGACAAAGAGGTAGAGCAACCAGGAATACGACAACCGACGCGGTAAGGTCGTTTGGTAGACTTTTTATGTAATCTTTAAATGTGGGAGTAGTTGGCATATTTTTAAATGAAGAATTATAAAAGAAAGTTCAATTTATCAAGTTGCTTTTATCGTTTCGTTTTTATGACGCTCAATATAGTAGTTGAAATATATTAATGTCTGTTTTATTCAAAGCAGGTAAGGGTAGTTTTACTGTCAGCTGACTTTTTATTTTTTCAACGAGTTCTTCGTTTAAAAACTCAGTCTTATGTAACAGGGTATTGTACCCGATAGTGAAGAATGAATAATCAACAAAAATTGGGAGGAGGTGTAGTCTTTTCCATTAATGGAGCAGTTGGAATTTTCGCTTGATTCAGGCAGAATAAATCAAGTGATAAAGCCGATTGTATGGCAATATCTGATAAGTAAAACTGATTGGAAATCTCTTTTTTCTCTTCCTTAGTCTCATTTAATTCGTTTGAAGAGCTTTTTTCTTCGTCCACCACAAAAAGGGTTATTTGATTTTTTGCCAGCAGGGCTTGAGCCACCGGCAATGTGACCGTTAGGGAGAACACAAAAAGTAGTATTGATGTAATTAATTTCATACTGGAATGCAAATCTAAAGGCAAGTAGACTTTTTTACCTAGGATCCTTGTCAAAGAATTGTAAATAATTAACTTGAGGCTTCCAAAACACCAGGGGAAAACCCTGAATTTCAATCTATGTCCGGAACTCAATCCTCCAATTTCCGCAACCAGGTCTTTACCCGGCTGTTTTTGGACTTTTTTAAAAGCGAACAATTTTCAGGGTTTTTACTGATTGGGTGTACTGCGGTCTCACTTTTACTGGCCAATTCTTCATGGGGGGAGGTTTACGCGCATTTTTGGCATCTCCCATTTGCCGGTTTAACGGTTGAGTTGTGGATTAATGATGGATTGATGGCCATATTTTTTTTACTGGTTGGGTTGGAGATAGAACGAGAAATTTATATCGGGGAGCTTTCCACCTTTCGGCATGCGGTATTACCTATCATAGCTGCTTTTGGGGGTATGGTAGTGCCCGCTGTAATTCATCTGTTGCTTAACAGCGGGACACCTACTTCTGCTGGCGCGGGTATACCCATGGCTACCGATATTGCCTTCGCCCTTGGGATTTTATCCCTGGCTGGCAAAGCAGTACCGCCCGCCCTCAAGGTTTTTCTGGCAGCGCTTGCGATTATTGATGACCTCGGTGCCATTTTGGTGATTGCACTTTTTTATACCGAGCAACTTTCAATACTCTATTTAAATATTGCTCTATTGACATTTGTACTTCTTTTTTTCATAGGTAAAAAGGGTATTACAAAGGGGTGGATCTATGGAATAGGTGGAATTGTGCTCTGGTATTGTATGTTCCGTTCGGGCGTGCACGCTACCATTAGTGGGGTATTACTTGCCTTTGCTATTCCATTTGGAAAAGGAGGTGATCAATCCTTGTCTGCACGGTTGCAACATTTTTTACATCCTCTGGTAGCCTATTTTAT
>SXWI01000109.1 GCA_005791465.1 Bacteroidota bacterium
GCCAGTACTATCTATGTAGTTTTATTGCTGCTTTGGATGGCGTTGTTTGCATTGGGCGGAAGTTTGCTTTTATTTGGGCAGGAAGACTTGGTGGTGTTTCGTGAAACAGATCTGCATATTATCAGTCAGCAAGATGTGATTTGGCGTTTTGTGGCGGCATTTATTTATGCAGCACTTGCATTGACTATGATTGCTGCGCTGGCCTTATTGCTTTCTGTGTTTGCTGAAAATGCACTCGGTCCTATTGTAGCTACCGTTTGTATTGTAATTGTATTTACCATTTTGCAGCAATTGAAAGTACCCGTATTTGAGCAAACAATTAACCCCTGGTCCTTTACCACACATATGTTGGGCTGGAAAGGATTTTTTTATGTAGAGAAAACAAGCGAGGGGGTTACCATTAATGGATCGATTGAAAATCCAATGGCTTTGGTCAAAAGTGGCGCCATTCTTATTGGCTACACAGTATTGTTTGTGTTTATTGCAGAGCGGGTCTACCGAAAAAAAGACATTTTATGTTAAGATTAGTGTGGATCAGCTTATTTATACTATGCAGCAATTGGGCTATAAGTGCCAGTATCGATCCTGCCACACTGCTCGCAGGCGTTAAAAAGAAATATGATCTGGTTCGTGATTATACAGCGAGTGCGCAACTGAAAACAAATGTTCTTTTTATAAAAGCACCGTTATCACAAGTAACAGTCTATTACAAGCGCCCCGATCAATTAAAAATAAAAAATCAAAAGGGGATATCCTTTGTTCCTAAAGGAACCGTAAATATCAATCTGAATAATGTGTTAGGTCTTCGCAATTTTGAAGCCATTGCAGCGGGAACTGCTTTGATAGATGGCATTAATTGTGAAATCATAAAAATATTCCCCTTGAATGATGAAGAGGATATTACCCGTGCTACGTTGTACGTTGATCCAGCTCGTTTGTTGGTGGTGAAGTCGATTATTAGCACACGGGAGAGTGGCACGTATCAAATTTCTATGCAGTATGGGGCCTATGCATCCTGGGGATTACCGGATCGTGTTTGGGTAGAGTTCAATACCCGTGAGTTTAAATTGCCAAAAGGAACTACACTGGATTATAATAATGGGGCAACTAACGTAACAACTCCTAAGGGACCACAGAAAGGGAAAGTAGAAATTTTGTACCGTTCTTACAAAATAAATCAGGGTGTATCAGACGAAATTTTTCGCTGATCAGTCCTCTAGCGATTCATCTTTTGCATTAGCAAACATAGCTCTCGAAGTTTTGCGCAGCGGATTATTTCTATCGGCTGCATATCCTTTGCGTTGATTGATAATGTCTATACAGCCAAATACAGCTGTCATAAAGGAGGTGTGGTCTGCTATATTTTTCCCTGCAATATCAAATGCTACTCCATGATCGGGTGAGGTGCGTACCACAGGAAGCCCAGCTGTATAATTAACACCATCTCCTCCAGCTATTGTTTTGAAAGGTACTAGTCCTTGATCGTGATACATCGATAGCACCGCATCGAACTGTGCATAGCTTCCTCTTGCAAAAAATGCATCGGCCGGATATGGACCCACCGCCAGTATATTATTATTTTTTGCTTCTTTAATAGCCGGGCGAATAATAGTTTCCTCTTCTTTCCCAATTAGTCCCTCGTCACCTGCATGTGGATTTAAGCCTAGTACTGCAATACGCGGCTTATCAATTCCAAAATCCTTCTGCAAACTATGATGTAGGGTTTGCAATTTTGAGAGAATCTTTTCCTTTGTTAGCTGTCCAGCTACTTGTGCCACAGAAACGTGTTCGGTTACCAATGCCACCCGAAGGGTTTCAGCAGTCATCAGCATTACCACTTCTTTGACACCAAAAAATTCCTTCAAATAGGGCGTGTGACCCGTGTAGGCAAAATCAAAAGATTGGATGTTTTTCTTGTGGATGGGTGCCGTTACTAACCCGTCAATTTGTTGCTGCTTCAGTGCTGCTACAGCCGTTTGCAAAGAAAGAACCCCATACTTTCCTCCCTCAGGTGTTAACTGTCCGGGTTTAATATCTACATCCTCTTCCCAGCAATTGAACACATTAATCTGTTTATGATTGATTCGATTCAGTTCTTTACAACTGGCATAGTTCAGGTTGCAATCGGGAATAGTTTTCTTATAAAAGTTGATGGCTTTATTAGAAGCAAAAATCAATGGCGTGCAGTGTTCCAGCATCCGACTGTCCATAAATGTTTTAATGATCAGCTCAATGCCGATGCCATTTAGGTCTCCGCAAGAAATGCCGATTACTGGTTTGGGTGTATTCATGCTTTTGAGTTGCCTGTAAAATTACGAATAATTGCTTGGCCAATCCGAGTACATTTGTAGCCATGTATACCCTTAAAAAATCCTTGGGGCAACATTTTTTGCGAGATGAGAATATTTGCAAAAAAATTGTTGAGGCCTTGCAACAGCATTCCTTTACGCAGCTGTTGGAAGTAGGCCCTGGTGGAGGTGCGCTCACTAAATATCTTATTCAGCTCCCGGGTATTTCTTTTAAAGCGGTGGAATTAGATCAGGAGAAAGTGGATTATCTGCTCAATATCTACCCAGTCCTGCAAGGAAAAATTATTCATCAGAGTTTTTTAGACTTGATGCCCCCCTTTCAAGGCTCTTTTACAGTGATTGGTAATTTCCCCTATAATATTTCCACGCAGATTCTTTTTCATGTTTTGGACTGGCGTCAACAGATCGATGCCGTCATCGGTATGTTTCAAAAGGAAGTTGCTCAGCGAGCTGCTGCTCCTCATGGAAGTAAAACTTATGGAGTGCTTAGTGTATTGATACAGGCTTTTTTTGAAGTGGAGTACTTATTTGATGTAGCGGAAGGCTGTTTTAATCCTCCACCTAAGGTCAAAAGCGGGGTGATTCGATTACGTCCACGAAAAGCGGTACCGCCTATGCGTAGTGAAAAAGAGTTTACGACCTTAGTTAAAACTGCATTTAATCAAAGACGTAAAACACTCCGGAACGCTTGCAAATCTCTTTTTGATTCGGCAACGCTATCCGATCCCCTGTTTTTAAAGAGAGCCGAACAACTTTCTGTGGAGGAATTTGCTCAATTGAGTTTTCGTATGCGGCAGAGCGGGACTGCTTAACTTTGTCGGTTCAATATGACTCCTGGTTCATCCCAAAATAGTGTATTAATTACAGGAAGTGCTCATCCTGTATTAGCCCGTTCGCTAGAAGCGGCTGGGTATGTAGTGGATCAACGCCCCACAATTACACAACAGGA
>SXWI01000018.1 GCA_005791465.1 Bacteroidota bacterium
CTTGTTGCCAAATTTAATACCCTGTAGCTGGCGTCCTTATCTTTTAATATTTCCTGATCAATAGGGCTGGCTGTAAAATTTGTTGCACCATATTCATCTGCAGACATGTACATTTCTTCATTTAAATAGCCTTGGCTTACAAGCATGATTTCTGCTGTAGAGACTACTAAAATCAATCCTAAGGCAAATACAGGGGAGAGCCATTTTTTTGTAAAGGCCCATAGAAGTCCTCCCAACAAACTGGTTAATAGAATAGCGCGTAAGAGGGCTGCCCCAAACAAATTGCTTCGAGTTTCTTGTAGTCCTGCAATAATTGTTCTGGCTAGTTGGTCGGAACCGTTTTTGTCTGAGTAGGCATTTATTATTTGCTCATCAATGGGAGCGCTATAATCTTGTAGGATCCACAGCAGCAATAAAATTCCAAAAAGACTGCTGATTACTAGTAGTGTTTTTTTAGTGAATAATTCAATTTTACCTTGGAAAATATTTACCAATAGCAAAAGTGTGGACACGGCTAATCCTAATTGAGGAATTACCTGTGCCATGGATGGTGCTCTGAATTTATTAAAGAGGGGTAAATACTCGAATAGAAATAAGTTGAAAGCGGGGAAGTTTTTTCCCCATGAAATAAATACTCCCAGCAAGGTAAATGCTAATGCTCCATTTGACAAGGCACCACGATTCAAGAAAAAACCAAGTAGGCCCAATACAAAAAGTAATATTCCTACATAAGCTGGGCCGGCCGTATAGGGTAGTTTCCCCCAATATTGAGGTAAGCTTTGTGCCAGTTGCTCAGCATTACCTTCATCAATTCCTGCTGCAATTAATTTTTTGGCAACGGGGGATCCCTCTTCCAGATTACGGCTATTTCCACCACCAAATGCATTGGGCAACAAAAGTGTCAGCGATTCGCGGTTACCTAAGCTGTATTCGAATGCATAGCTTGTATCAAGCCCCACAGTTTTGGTGCTTTTTACCGTTTCCGCAGTGATACTCACTTCCTTGCCGCCGCGCATCGTAAACTTACTATACTCTGCAGATGTCCAAAGGATAAGGGCATTACCGGCTATAGCCAGTATTGCTGCAAGAAGGGTGATTATAGCAGCACGGCCAAGATGATTCCATTCTTTATTTCTAATCCAACCAATTGTATATGATACGGTGAGCAGAATAGCGATTAGTAAAAAGTAGTATGTTATTTGAAGGTGATTAGCTGCTATCAGCATGTGAGCCCCTAATGTTGTAACAGATAGGCCCAGCCAATAGGATTTGTTATAGACAAGTAGTAACCCAGCTAAAAGTAGTGGCATACAAGCTGTGGCAATCATTTGTGTGTCATGACCAGCTGCTATTATTACGGGGTTGTAAGTGGAGAAAGCATAAGCGAGTGAAAGAGTGGCTCCAATTAATGGGGAGGCTCCAATACTCAGCGCGAGAAAATAAAAAAATAAACAAGCTAAGAAAAAGAAGTTCATTGGCTTTGGAAGGCCCAATGAGAAAATCTGTATCAAGTTGGGTAATGCTGACTCACCCTCCATTGCAATTTGATAGTTGGGCATTCCGCCAAATAAGTTGGGATTCCAAAGTGGAAAATGCCCTTTTGCCGCTTTGTACTCGAATGCATTTTGAGCCATTCCTTTCCAGCTTACATTATCATGTTGATTGAGCTGTCCTCCTTCGAGTGCTGGTCTGCAAAAAATGGCAGCGGTGAGAATGAAAAAGGCTAGCACCCCCACATGAGGAAGAAATAGTTTGAATAATTTGCCAGGCATGTAACAAAGTTTGGTCTCAAAATAATGCTATTTTCATGGAACCTAAAAACAACTATGATTCACACTATACTCCGGGATAAAAGTACCCGCTTGTTTCTGGTACTGGCTGGCTTTTTTGTTGCCAATGCCTTAATCGCAGAAATTATTGGGGTTAAGATTTTTTCCCTTGAAAAGAGCCTTGGATTCGAGCCTCTTCAGGTAAGGGTATTAGGCAATAGCCTATCCTTTAACCTAACTGCTGGGGTGTTACTTTGGCCCGTGGTCTTTATTTTGACCGATATTATTAACGAATATTATGGTCAGCGTGGTGTTCGTTTTTTATCCTGGATGACGGCAGGATTGATAGCATTTGCTTTCCTTTTATTTACTGGAGCGATCTGGTTAGCCCCTGCTGATTTTTTTGTGACCGGTAAACAGGGAAGTGGTGTTCCTAATATGCAATTGGCTTATCAAAGTGTACTGGGGCAGGGGAGCTTTATAATCATTGGATCTTTAACTGCTTTTTTAGTAGGGCAACTTGTCGATGTTTTTATTTTTCATCGTATCAAGAAGTGGACTGGTGAAAAATATATATGGCTTCGGGCTACGGGCTCTACCCTTGTATCACAGTTTTTGGACAGTTTTGTAGTTCTATTCATCGCTTTTTACATTGGAACTCGCTATAGCCAGCAGGGGGGAGATTTTGTTTGGCCTTTTTCTTTGTTTCTTGCAGTAGGTTTTGTCAATTACTTATACAAATTTTCAGTTGCCTTGTTAATGACTCCTGTAATTTACCTCGTACATGGCTTGATTGAGGGCTATCTAGGAAAGGAGCAGGCGGAGGCTATGAAGAATGCAGCAATGGGTGATTAATAGCGACTTTTGAGTAGGGTAGCAACAACTTTATCGATCGGAAGACTCATTGCCTCCGCATTAAATTGTTCCCATGGAATGAGTCGGAAAGATTCCATTTGTTGCGTTGCTGCATAGGATGCTATTGACTCTTCAGTAAAAGTAAATGGTTTTTTATCGAGATCTATATTGAGCGGTTCCAATGCTATTAGTCCATAATAAATTGAAAGAATTTGATGGGCTTCATTGAAAGCAGAGCGTTGGAAAAAGTCAGTAGTATAAATGTGATCATCTGCTTGAACGCTGAGATTGAGTTCCTCTTTTAATTCACGAACCAAGCAATCGCGAGTTCCTTCGCCAAATTCAAGGCCTCCGCCTGGGAATTTGGTGAATAGATCGCCTCTGATTTTCTCGTCACTTACCAAGACACGTCCCTGTTCGTCCCTTAAAACCCCATAAACACGAACTGAAATCTTGCTCATACTATAATGTTGACAAGTTTATGGCGCCTTCAAATACGTTGTGAGCTGGACCACATAGCCATATATTGTTGAATTGTTTGTCTGCTATTTTGTTGTATTCGATTTGAAGTGTACCCCCCCTAGTTTTAACAGTAACTTCATTGAAGCCATTTTCATTTTGATAACAAATGAGGGCAGCTGCAGTAGCCCCAGTACCACAGGAAAGAGTCTCATTTTCTACCCCTCTTTCATAGGTTCTGATCTGAAGCGATTCTTCATCTTTTTCCAACTCAATAAAGTTTACGTTGATTCCATTTGTAGCAAAATCTTTACTATAACGAATCGCTCTTCCTTCTTTAACTACATCCAGTTGCTGTATTCCCCGGACAAAACGAACTAAATGTGGGGATCCCGTATCTAAAATAAAATCACCCTTCTGTTCTTGAATCTGGTTGACATCCCTCATTCGTAGTGCTACATAATTTGCCGATCGAATATGGGCTTCATGTGGGCCGTCGGAAGCCAAGAATTTGAAGTGCTCTTTATTGATCCCTATTTTCTTTGCAAATAGTGTAATACAGCGCCCTCCGTTGCCACACATACTCCCTTCGTTACCATCTGCATTGTAATATTTCATTTCAAAGTCATACCCATCCTTTTCTTGCAACAGCATGAGTCCGTCTGCGCCAATGCCCCGATGTCGATCACAGAGACGATGTATGTTATCGGTCGATAATGCGTTTAACGATTGATCTCGGTTGTCGGCAATAATAAAATCGTTCCCAGTGCCTTGGTACTTTTCAAAATGTAGGATCATGAAAATGATTCAGAGAATGTAGTTAAGAACTGTTGTATCAGACGGTCTATATGCAGTGGCGCATTGTCGCTAAATGTTTGTGTCATGCGGTTTGCTACAATAACATTTAGCGCTAGGCATTGATGTCCCATCAAGCGGCTTAAGCCGTAAATGGCGGCTGTTTCCATTTCAAAATTAGTAATTCGGTGTGCCCCATATTTGAAATCAGTGAGTCTGTTAATTAATGACGGGTTATTTAGTCCAAGTCTTAGCACTCTGCCTTGCGGGCCATAAAAGCCAGGACAAGTAACTGTGATTCCCTTGTAAAAATTTGTTGTAAAATGCTTCAATAGTGAACCAGAAGCGGCACTGATATAGGGCTGGCCCGTTTGATGTTGTAGTTGTGTCTGTGCTAAAAAGGATTGAATCAGCAAAGATTCTTCCTCATTTTGATTCAAGCGGTAGAAGTGTAAAAGGTTATCAATGCCTAGGCCATGTGTTGAGGCTACAAAGCTATTAACAGGGATATCTGCTTGTAATGAACCTGAAGTTCCTAGTCGGATAATCTGAAGGCTGGATAATTTCTCTTTTGGACGTCGTGTTGCTAAGTCGATGTTGACTAATGCATCTAATTCGTTCAGCACAATGTCTATATTGTCGGGTCCAATTCCAGATGACAACACTGTAATTCTTTTTGATCCGACAAATCCGGTATGCGTAATAAACTCTCTATGTTGACAAGTGAATTCTATGCGATCAAAATATCGGCTTACTGCTTTTACTCGATCGGGGTCGCCAACCGTAATAACAGTAGGGGCTAATTCCTCCGGACGGAGATCAAGATGATAGACAGCGCCTCTGCTATTTAAGATTAATTCCGATGCGGCTATTGGATTCATAGGATTTCAAAAATACTGCTTATTTTCGCTGTCCCCTACAGGGTCCTGTGGCCGAGTGGCTAGGCAGAGCTCTGCAAAAGCTCCTACAGCGGTTCGAATCCGCTCGGGACCTCTCAACCCCGCAAAAGCGGGGTTTTTCTTTGACTTCATCGATTCAGTTGACCTAACTTTACAATCCATGTTAACTGAACAGGATAAAGCGTTTATTGATTTTTGGAATAAAAATAGGGTGGCTAAAAAACGCTGGGTTCGGCAGTTGTCTGTGGGCTTGCCACTAGGGGTTAGCCTGGTTCTCGCAACGGTCGCCAGTCTTTTTTCAGGATGGTATGGTCGTGCGCAAATGGTACTTTTTCGCGAACAGTCATCTTTAATTCTCGTGCTTGTTTTTGCTGCTATCGCAATAGTTTTGTTCATTGTAATATTTTCCGCACGTCATCAATGGGATATGAATGAACAGCGATATCAGGAACTCATAAACCGTCAATCTTTTTAAAAAACAGCTATGCGTAAATTATTTTTTCTTCTCCCTGTATTTGTGGTAAGCCTAATAATTAGTTGTAATAAAGAAACAGCCTGCACCCCCAAAACGGTTGCCAGTGAAGTTGCTACGATGCAAAGTTTTGCTACCACAAACGGGTTGACCGTTCAAACGCATAGCAGCGGTATGTTGTATCAAATTGTAAATCCTGGCAGTGGATTAACCCCTGCACTTACTTCACGTGTTTCCGTTCGTTACACAGGAAAGTTGATGAATGGAACAATTTTCGATTCAAATACTGGTGTACCCGTTCAGTTTTTACTGGGGCAGGTAATTGCAGGCTGGCAGTTGGGACTTCCTCTAATTAAAAAAGGAGGTGTAATCCGTCTCATCATTCCTTCCTCACTTGCTTATGGTTGTAATGCAGCCGGATCTATCCCAGGAGATTCGGTCCTTTATTTTGAAGTTGAACTTGTAGATGTACTTTAAATTATTCAGTTATGTCAAATGAGGTGATATCGGCCTTTGACATTTTTAAAATTGGGATAGGCCCTTCCAGTTCGCATACATTGGGTCCCTGGAGAGCTGCATTGGCTTTGCTTGATTATTTGAGAGATAAAAATCAGCTTCAACTAGTTTCCTCAGTAAGGGTTCTTTTATATGGGTCACTTGCTAAAACCGGTAAAGGTCATGGAACGGGAACGGCAGTGCAAATGGGCTTATTGGGTGCTGATCCTGTCACCTTTCCTACGGAACAAATCGAAGCGCAATTACATACGATTAGTTTACAGAATAGTCTTTTTCTTGGGGGGGTACATGAGATTTCCTTTTCTCCGCAGGAGGATATCGACTATCTGATTACTGAATCACTTCCGTTTCACTCTAATGCGCTTTCATTTTTAGTAAAGCTGACCGACGGAACTAATTTTTCTAAAACGTATTATTCAGTAGGTGGTGGATTTGTAGTGCAAGAGGACGAAGAGGAAAAATTATTAAAGAAAGTTGAGCTGGCATTCCCCTTTTCCAACGCTCAGGAATTGCAACATTGGTGTATGAAAACGGGGCTCTCGATTCATGAAATTATGATGGAAAATGAGATGGCTTGGCGTAGTGAACAACAAACCATCGATCAATCATTGCAGATTTGGTCTGTGATGCGTGATTGTATGTTCAAGGGTTGTCATACCCAAGGAGTATTGCCTGGTGGGTTGGAAGTGATTCGAAGAGCGGCGGAGCTAAATAAAAAATTACTGAAAGGACAGACTTATACTACATATGAGACGTGGATAGAATCTATTGCGGCTGGTGGTCGTAGCTTTAATTATACATTAGATTGGGTGAGTTGCTTTGCCTTAGCGGTGAATGAGGAGAATGCTTCTTTTGGTAGAGTAGTGACTGCGCCTACCAATGGTGCAGCGGGAGTAGTACCTGCCGTGTTACAGTATTTTCTAATTTTTTGTGAACCTGAGTCTGAAAAGTCAATTACTTCTTTTTTGCTAACTGCTGCCGCAATTGGAATTGTTTTTAAACAAGGTGCAACGCTGTCTGCCGCGATGGGAGGATGTCAGGCCGAGATTGGTGTATCAGCAGCTATGGCAGCTGCTGGACTAACGGAGGTAATGGGCGGTACGCAGCGACAAGTGTTGATGGCAGCTGAAATTGCCATGGAGCATCACCTTGGTTTAACATGTGATCCAATCGGAGGACTTGTGCAGGTTCCGTGTATTGAGCGTAATACGATGGGGGCAATCAAAGCAATAACGGCTTCTCAGCTTGCATTGCAAAGTACACCTGATCTGGCAAAGGTTTCATTGGATGCAGTAATTAGAACAATGTGGGATACTGCAAAAGATATGAATCATAAGTACAAGGAAACTGCGGATGGAGGGCTTGCAATCAATGTACCCCTTAGTTTACCTGAATGCTAAAGTCGTTTACTACATTGTAAATCGTATCTCTTTCTATTGGGTCTCTGCCTGCTTGCCTAATTAAATCAACCAGTTCATTGGTGGTCAGTGTGGGGCTTTGCTCTTCTGAGCCTGCCATGCTGTATATTTTAGTCGAATCATCTATAGTACCATCGATATCATCAACGCCAAAACTCAAAGACAGTTGCGCGTTTTGGCGACCCAGCATGGGCCAGTAGGCTTTCAGGTGTGAGAAGTTGTCCAAATAAATTCGAGCTATAGCATACATCCGCATATCCTCTATGAGAGTGCTTTCTGTGACATGGCTCATATCATTATCCTTGTTCCTAAACTTTAGTGGGATAAATGTGTTGAATCCTCCTGTTCTATCTTGCAATGCTCTTAGTCTATGCATGTGGTCAATACGATGTTTGTAGGATTCTATATGTCCATAAAGCATCGTTGCATTGGAGGGAATGCCTAATTGGTGTGCCGTTTCATGGATAGCAAGCCATCCCTCCGCATTAACTTTATCCTTGCAAATCTTTTCTCTGATCTCTGGATGAAAAATTTCTGCCCCACCTCCCGGTATTGAATCAAGGCCTGCTGCTATCAAGGTTTTCAGTCCTTCCTCCACTGATAAGCCTGCTTTGCGAAACATATAGTCAAATTCTACAGCTGTGAAAGCTTTGATGTGTAATCCAGGGCGATGTGCTTTGATAGCGGCTAATAATTCTTTGAAGAAAGTTAGATTCATCTTGGGATGAACACCTCCTACAATATGAACTTCCGTGACAGGGATGCCATCATATTTTTTTACCAAATGAAGCATTTGTTCGATACTCAATTCCCAGCCTTCTTCTCTGTTTGCGTAAAGACGACTATAGGCACAGAACTGGCAACTAAAAACACAAACATTGGTTGGCTCTATATGAAAATTGCGGTTAAAATATACTCGGTTTCCGTTTTTGCTTTCACGAATTTGATTGGCTAAAGTGCCAACAAATCCAAGGCTAGCCTCTTCAAAAAGTAATTGGCAATCCTGATCTGTAATACGGATTTGATTGTTTACTTTTTCTGCGATTGCTCGCAGGGCGGGGGAGGTGGAATGAGTATGGGTCATTATAGCTTAAAAGAGTGCCGCAAAGGTATTAATTCCTTACCTTTCTACTATGACACCACGAATCAGACTTACAATTTTAAGCTTCCTGGAATTTTTTATTTGGGGATCCTGGCTTATTACAGTTGGCGCCTATTGGTTTCAGAACCGACAATGGAGTGGAGCCGAGTTTGGGGCTATATTTTCCACCATGGGGCTATCTGCCATTTTCATGCCAGCCTTGGCTGGTATTGTCGCTGACCGCTATCTGAATGCAGAACGGTTACTAGGGCTTTGTCATCTGGTGGGGGCCATTGTGCTTTTTTATTTACCGCAGGTAAATGATCCAGGACAATTTTATTGGGTTCTTCTTCTTTATATGTTGTTTTATATGCCTACAATTTCCTTAGCTAATACAGTTTCTTATACGGTTATTGTAAGTGCCGGCAAGGATATTGTTAAGGAGTTCCCGCCAATTCGCGTTTGGGGCACAGTTGGGTTCATTGTAGCTATGTGGGTTGTTAGTTTACTCAAATGGGAAACCTCAGCCTTGCAATTTTATGTAGCGGGAGCAGCTTCTTTAATTTTAGGAGTGTATGCATTTTCTTTACCAGCGTGTCCTCCCAAATCCGCACAAACAAAATCTACCTCTTTATCTTCCTTATTAGGGTTACAGGCCTTTTCCCTTTTTAGGAATTATAAAATGGCCCTCTTTTTCATATTTGCTATGCTACTTGGCGCAGCCTTGCAGTTGACCAATGCCTATGGGGATACATTTTTGCATGATTTTGATAAGGTAGAAGAATTTAAAAGCAGTATTGCTGTTCAATATCCGGCAATCATCATGTCTATTTCACAGATGTCAGAAACTTTATTCATTCTTGCAATTCCCTTTTTTCTCCGCCGTTTTGGAATTAAATCAGTTATGCTTTTTAGCATGATCGCATGGGTATTCCGTTTTGGACTGTTTGCATTTGGGGATCCTGGAGAAGGGCTTTGGATGATCATTTTATCATGTATTGTGTATGGAATGGCTTTTGATTTTTTTAATATTTCCGGTTCTTTATTTGTCGACACACAGGTTTCTCCTTCTATTCGTGCTTCCGCGCAAGGGATATTTATGATGATGTCAAATGGCTTTGGAGCCTGGTTGGGAAGTACTATTAGCGGATTGGTAATACAGCACTACTTTACCAATCCTGATCAATCTATGAATTGGCGGGAAATTTGGCTATCCTTTGCAGGATACTCCTTGGTGGTTGCAATTTTGTTTGCTTTTTTATTTAAGCATCGCCATACGGTGAGCGAAACTATTTCTAAATAGAAAATTTCAATGTAACAAATAAAAAAGCCTGCTTTGAGTAAAGCAGGCTTTTTATTATTTCAATTTATTAAGCGTGTGTTTCTATCTTTTTTACAAAGTTAGCTTTGGGCTGTGCACCTACTAGCTTATCTACTACCTGTCCGTTTTTGATAAATAGAATAGCAGGTATGGAGGTAATGCCATAATTCATGGAGACTGATGGATTGTGATCTACATTTAACTTCCCAATATTTACTTTACCGTCGTATTCTTTTGCGAGTTCTTCGATAACGGGTCCTATAGCGCGGCAGGGCCCGCACCACTCCGCCCAGAAGTCCACTACACAGAGTTTATCGGATTCGAGCACGTCTGATTGAAAATTAGCGTCTGTAAATTCTTTTGCCATTTTTAGTTTATTTAGAATGTGAATTGCAAATTTAGTTCCAGCACAAATCTTCTTGACCGATTGGCATTACTTGTGTAAAAGTTGTCAGGCTAGATGGTTTGTACAGAAACTTGAAGACTGGGGTTATTATTTAAAAATTGAATTAGTTCTGCGCTCATTTCAATTCCTTGCGAAGTTGATATAAGGCTGGTATTTAATGTATTACGATCGTCAGTTAGGGCAAATTTAAAAGTAGTTCTTCCCGGATTTTTCTTAAAATACTTTTCCAAAAACAGGATCATCTCTTGCGTAATGTCTTGTGGTCTTACATCAATTTGTAACAATCTTGTCAGGCTTGCAATCATTGTTTCGGCAAGTGTTACCCCCATTACTTTAAACTCAAATTCGTCACGATTGTAGCGCTGTTTCAGAAATCCGTTTATCAGTACAGTGCTTCCTGCTTGAAGTAGTGGCGAAATTTTGAGATAATCGTCGCTGAATAGCGGGAACTCCATTTTGCCCGTGTAGTCCTCAATAATAAAATTACCATACTTATTGCCACTTTTAGCAATTCGGTGTTGTGCGTCAGCAACCAATCCTACTAGGCGGAATGGCCTGCCAGGATTTGATTGCTCCCGAATAGTATTCCTAAACTGAAGAAAATCACGGATAGCAGTGACTCCGTAATGTTGAATTTCAAATTTGTAATTATCCAAGGGATGGCCGCTTAAGTAAATCCCCGTTACTTCTTTTTCATGATCAAGTTGTACCACAAGTGGCCAGGGGGCTACATCTAACATGCGTGGTGGAGGAATTTCCATGGTAACTGGTAGGTCACCAAAAAGTGTATTAGCTGCGCTTGCTTGCTGCTGTCCCATGACCTGACCATATCGCATTATTTTTTCAAGCCCTGTTACATCTTCCCCTGAGGCAACAGTAAAATACTGTGCACGATGCAGGGAGGTAAAGCAATCAAAGCTGCCTGCATAAGCCAAACTCTCCAATGTTTTTTTATTAACTGATCGCTGGTTAATTCTTTTAATAAAGTCAAAAATATCTTTGAATGGCCCTTTCTTGTTTCGTTCTTCGATGATATTCTCTACGGCTGCTTCACCAACTCCTTTGAGGCCACCAAGTCCAAATCGTATTTCCCCTTTTTTATTTACGGCGAACCCTTTTAAGGATTCATTGATGTCAGGCCCCAGTACATTAATTCCCATGCGTCTACTCTCTTCCATGAAAAAAGTAATTTTTTCAATGCTACCTGCATTATTGAGTACTGCCGACATGTATTCGGCAGGGTAGTGGGCTTTTAAGTAAGCCGTTTGGTAAGCAACATATGCATAGCAGGTCGAATGTGATTTGTTGAAAGCGTATTGCGCAAAGGCTTCCCAATCAGACCAGATTTTTTCCAGTCGTTCAGCTGGCAACAAGTTGGCGGTGGCACCTTCGATAAACTGCTTCTTCATCTTGTCCAGTGTTTCCCTGTTCTTCTTACCCATGGCTTTTCGAAGTACGTCTGCGTCTCCTTTGCTGAAGCCTGCTATTTTTTGTGCCAATAACATCACCTGCTCTTGATAAACCGTAATGCCATAGGTTTCCTCCAGAAATTCTTGCATCTCTGGTAGGTCGTAACTGATTGCTTCGCGTCCGTGTTTGCGGTCTATATAGTTGGGGATATAGGCCATAGGACCCGGTCTATACAGGGCGTTCATGGCAATCAAATCCTCGAATTGATCCGGTTTTAGTTCTCGCAAATATTTTTGCATTCCAGGGCTTTCGAACTGAAAAGTTCCAATCGTAGAGCCTTGTTGATAGAGCGAATATGTTTTAGAATCGTCTAGGGGAATTTTATCAATATCAATCTCAACGTTGTGTAATTGCTTAATTAGTGCAAGTGCATTTTTGATAATTGAAAGTGTCTTTAAACCCAGAAAGTCCATCTTGATAATGCCCGCACTTTCAATATCATTTCCCTCAATTTGTGTAACCCAAAGTGGTGAGTCTTTGGCTGTAGCAATAGGGATCAGGTCTGTTAAATCAGTTGGTGCAATAATGATACCTGCTGCATGGATGCCCGTATTACGAACGGATCCCTCTAGTCGCTCTGCTTCGCGAAGTACACGGCCGGCAGGAGTAGCGGGTTGTTTGTAAAGCTCTCTCAGTTTTTTCACATTTTCCAACTCGTCATTCGAAAGCGCCTCCTTTTCTTCAAGTGATTTTTCTCCTTCTTTTGATTTCAAGGGAGCGTGTAACACCCGTCTTAGCTCGATTCCTGGTTTTTCAGGAATAAGTTTTGCAAGTGCATTTGATTCGGGTAGGGGCATATCCATAACACGGGCAACATCTTTGATACTCATCTTTGCTGCCATCGTACCATAGGTAATAATTTGCGCTACCTGGTTCTTGCCATATTTTTCTACAACGTAGTCAATTACTCTTTGTCTGCCTTCGTCATCGAAGTCTGTGTCGATATCAGGCATGGACTTACGATCCGGGTTTAAAAATCGCTCAAAAAGTAAGTTGTATTTAATGGGGTCTATATTGGTAATGCCAATACAATAGGCAACTACTGAGCCGGCCGCTGAACCACGTCCGGGCCCAATGAAAACTCCTTTTTCACGACCTGCTCTGATAAAGTCGCTAACGATAAGGAAATATCCAGCGAATCCCATTGTTTTGACTGTGAACAATTCAAATTCAATTCGCTCTTTTATCTCAGGCGTCACTGTAGTGTATCGTCTGCTCGCCCCTTCGTAGGTGATATATTTTAAATATTCCCATTGGTTATTAGCGTCGGGCGATATTTTATTCTTTCCAATAATCTCCTCTTTGGTATGAATTTGAAATCTTTTCTCAACAGGAAAGTTTGGGAGTAAAATATCTCGAGTCAGATTCAGCGGATCTACCTTGTCTACAATTTCATTCGTATTATCTAAGGCCTCTGGGATATCAGCAAATGCCTTGGCCATTTCTTCTTTTGTTTTGAAAAAGAACTGATCATTAGGAAAGGCAAATCGTTTGTCCTTGATATTGATATCATCGTCGGCAAAATCACGGATTGCAGGCGTTGCAAGCTTTTCGCCAGTATTTATACAAAGTAGAATGTCGTGTGCGGTAAAGTCATCTTGTTCTACATAGTGGCTATCATTACTGGCAATTACTTTGACTTTATATTTTTTTGCGAAACGTAATAGTACTTCATTGACTCTGTCCTGTTCTGCCATGCCGTGTCGTTGTAACTCTACGTAAAAGTCTTCCTGAAATATGTTCAACCACCATTTGAATTCGTTCTCTGCTTCCTCTTCTCCCTTCCTTAAAATGGCTTGTGGCACCGATGCTCCCAAACAACAAGTGGTAGCAATGAGACCTAGATGGTATTTTTGAATGAGCTCTTTATCAATACGCGGATACTTTCCATACATTCCTTCAACAAAACCCAATGAGGTTAGTTTGATTAGATTTCGGTATCCTTCTTCATTTTTGGCCAACAATATCTGGTGCATTCGCTTGTCGCGCTGCTCCTTGGTGAAGGTTTTTTGATGTCTATTTTCCGTGAGGTAAAACTCGCAACCGACAATTGGTTTAACTTTTAACTTTCCATTAGCATCTCTATTTTTATGAGCCTCGGCAACAAATTCAAAAACACCAAACATATTGCCGTGATCACTGATTGCCATAGCTGGCATCTGGTTACTAATTGCTTTTTGGTACAGTAGGGGAATGGATGCGGCACCATCCAATAACGAATATTGCGTATGAACGTGTAGGTGAGAAAACTGCATAGCGGGTTAGCAAAGTAGCTAATTTAGTTACCTTTGCAAAATCATTCACTAGTCCACCTTGCGGCAACATTTTTCCCATATTTTTCCTGGGCTCCTATACGTAGGGCTGCTATTATCTGGATGTACCGTTGTTCAAAATTTAAAGGGTAAACTGCCGGTTTTGAAGGTAGAACAAGCCGAACGCTCCACGCAGATGGCAATAACCACTACTTATCAGCCACCCGTTTTCATGGATGCTCTTCCCATCAAACAAGTTGAGAAAAATAATCAACAGCCTCGGTGGGCCCTGAAGAATTCTTCCCCCTTGACTTTCCCAGCCACTTCACCTGTCGCATTAGTAGAAGTTCCCATAAGCCCAAGTCTGTTATCCCCAGCTTCTACCTCCAAAGAAGGCGTAGTATCTGCCCTGCAGATGAAGTTTTCTGTATTACTTGAACAAGACTTGTTTTCGCTACCTGATTCCAAACTTTTAGCGGCAATTGATCCATGGATGGGTGTTCGATATAGAAGAGGGGGAACCTCTCAGCAAGGCATTGATTGCTCTGCCTTTACGGCTTCTGTGCTCTCAACCTATGCTGGAATCCGACTGCCACGTACTTGTAGTGAACAATTTCAGCAATGCCAAAAGGTGGATAAGGGAGAAATCCAAATTGGAGATTTGCTATTTTTTCGAACTAGGGGTCGTTCTGTTTCTCATGTTGGAATCTACCTAGGCAATAATAAGTTTGTACATGCCTCATCAAGTAATGGTGTGATGGTGAGTAGTCGAAACGAACCTTACTTCTCTAGCCGTTTTGTAGGTGCCAGAAGGGTGCCTATGGCCACAGTGTCGGAATCAGCTTTTGAATAATCTTTTATTAATTGTATGGATTACCTGCTTAATGTCAGGGGATAGGTTAAGAAAGTATACGCCTGTCGCTGCAATAACTAAATACAAAATGCTTCTTCCTGCTAACGAAGACCAACCCTGTTGATCTGCAAAAATATAATGGATACTTATTGTTAGAATGGCAAACAGCAGCATTGCCTTAATAGTTGCATGCGTGAATGGCTGCAGTTTGAATTTATACCATAGAAAAAGTAACCTAATGCAATTATAAATGGTGATGGAAATCAATTGGGCCAGAGCGGTTCCAATTATACCATACGAGAGGGTTAGAAAGTAGCTTAGTGGCAGCATGCATAAGAGTAGCAGAATTCCACTTGTAAATTCAAATCGCCAACGAGGAGAAGTAATAATTATTTGGGAATTAATGCCAGTGCCCATGTCAATTAACCGGGTTAGCCCTAACAAAATAAATACAATGTAACCACTAAGAAAAGCCGGTTTTAAATCTAATGTTAGTATGGCATCTTGGTAGTTAATTACAAATAATCCAAAGAAGCAAGCACCAAATAAAAAAAGATTTATCGAAGAGCGCTGGTAAATCCGTAGCAAAGTCGACTTGTCTTTTTCTTTCCAGGCACTGGTCAGCGGCTCCATTGATGCTGCAATAATTCCGCGCTGCGGTGCCTGAAGCATAGAGGCCATATTTTGAGCCAATGAGTAAATCGCTAATTGCGCTAACGCATTTTGTAGAACCGATGGAATTAAAATAGAGTCAAATACCTGTGCTATTACAAAAATTAAGGTACCTGCATATGTAAAGCTGGTGTAATGGAGAATTGGTTTTTTTAAACGATTCGAGAGGGGGCTTATGGGCCAGCTTAACGGAAGTTTTTTCTTTATGTACAGGTATCCGAGTAGCAATAGGCCAATGATTATATAGCTAAATGAAAAAAGCTGAATAAAGTTTTTGAAGTTTACAATCCATCCGTTTATAAAAAGGATAATCAATACTAAAACAATCAAACGCCAAAATCCCTCCTTCAAAAAGTTGCTAAATACAGATTCCTTTTGCTGCCATCCCCACGCTTCTAAAATATTGAATAGGAGTAGCCCCCCAGAAAGCGCATAAATCCAATTGAAGAATTGAATCAGCAGTGGAGAATTGGTTACATACTTGCGAATAATCAAGGGCTCGATTAATTGACCAACAAAAATCAACAGCGCAAACCCAATCATTCCTAGGAGAAGCGCAATGGTGAGTTGATCATTTTTTTCTGTTTTTAACCGGTCTCTGTAATAGGGGAAGAACTTATAGATGAAATAGGGAGCACCAAGGTTGCCAACGGCTACTAAAAGCAGCGTGATTGCTATGAACGCATTGTAAAGGCCAAACTCCTCTTGTGTAAAAAAATCTTTTCGGGTAAATAAATAGGTATTGAGCAGGCCAATTCCAAATCCGCCATAAATTACTAGCGTTGATAAAATGCTTTGTTTTCTGATACTGCTCATGCTATTTATCTGCTATTCTACTCTCTTTTTAGTAAAGTAATAATTCTCCGAGATGGATTCGATAGCCGTTATTTCAGCTAATTCAATTTGATTCCACTCGGTATTACAAACAATTTGCGTGGATTCTTTATCGTCCAGCCGAACTGGCATTGTAAAATCCTTGTCACAGTTTGTAAATCGATATCGAAGTTTTCCTTGGTTGTAGGTGTATTCAATAATGGGGATTTTAGTGGCCCGCAGATATTGGTTGAATACAGGAGAAAGGGGTAGGCTAGTCTTTCTTATAAAATAATCTTCTATATCTTTTGTGTCTACTGTTTTGTGGTAAAATTCTTTATTTAGGCCTAGTAATATTTCACGAAACAAACTATCATTATTTATCATGGTGCGAATGTGATGCAGCATGCCCGCTCCTTTATTATACATATCTCCACTTCCCTCGTGGTTTACTCCATAAAATCCAATAATGGGACGGTCGTTTCTAATTTTTGTTCGTATGCCTTGACAGTATGCATCAGCTGCTTTTTTTCCATAGTGATATTCAATGAATAGCACTTCACTGTACATGGTGAATCCCTCATGCACCCACATATCCGCAATATCATTGGTGGTTATATTGTTGGCAAACCACTCATGGCCACTTTCGTGAATAATAATATAGTCCCAGTCTTTTCCCCAACCAGTGCCAGAAAGATCTCGGCCTCTATACCCGTTGCCAAACCCATTTCCATAGGCAATCGCACTTTGGTGTTCCATGCCTAAATGCGGTGATTCTACCAATTTAAAACCATCTTCTTGAAAGGGGTAGGGGCCAAACCAGTATTCAAAGGCCGCCAGCATTCTTTTAGTGTCCTTATTGAATTGCGGTGTTGCTTTTTCAATATTGTAGTCTATCACCCAGTAGGATAAATCAAGTTGTTTACCAGAGTTACTCGGGTAACTATCTTTCCAATTTGAATATGCACCAATGTAAGGGACAATGTTGTAGTTGTTGATCGGATTTATTACGCTCCATGTAGTAATAGTTTTTCCACCGGCAAGCTTAACCTTGGATACTAGTCTTCCATTTGCAACTACTTTTAAACTGTCTGCTGTAATAACCGTTATGGCAGCTCCCTGGTCCGGTTCATCACTTTGGTGATCCTTGCAAGGATACCAGACGCTGGCACCAAGGCCTTGGCAGGCAACGGTCATCCAGGGTCTACCTTTTTTATCAGTTGCAAATATCCATCCGCCATCCCAGGGTGGATTCTTCGCAATTGTTGGTTTTCCTCCATAATAAATGGTGAGAGAGTCTAGGCTTCTTTTTTTTGTCCTACCCATATCAATCAGCCAAGCATCTTCCCCTCTTTTGTTAAAGGCTATTGCTTTGCCATGATAAATGACACTGTCGATTTTCATAGGATGCTGCAGGTCAATCTGCAGTTTGTTTTCCATTGATTTTCCAACGGTGGCGAAGCGAATTTTATTACTCCCTTTAATCTCCTTGTTTAGAAAGTCGGGCTCAATTGTTATATGATAATGGAGTGCATTCCACCAGCTTCGCTCTTTATTGAGCGTTCCGCGTAAGGTGTCGTTCTCATTAAATTGCGGGTATTTTGGCTGCGCCTGAACTATGACAGATGCCGCCATTGAAAGGCAAAGACAAATTATAAGTAAAGAAGCTTTTTTAAATGCCATGGCAGTAACTTGTTGGTAGGCTAATTTAGCCTACTCTTAGTTATCGGCGGCTTCTTTCTTTCTTTTATCAGCAAAAACTTTTCTGAATTTTTCCAATTTTGGTTGAATGACAAACTGGCAATAAGGATTTGCGTCACCATTCACCTCGAAATATTGTTGGTGGTAATTCTCTGCGGGGTAAAAAATTGTAAAAGGACTAATCTCAGTAACAACAGGGTTTGACCAGGCACCACTCTCGTTAAGTTCTTTTTTATAATCGGCGGCTTTTTGTTTCTGCTCTTCACTATGATAAAAAATGGCACTTCTATATTGTGTGCCTATATCATTACCCTGTCTGTTTAGTGTTGTGGGATCATGTGTTTTCCAAAAAACCTCTAGAAGTTCATCGTAGCTGATGATGGAAGGGTCGAAAGTGATTTGAATACATTCAGCATGACCTGTGGTGCCATTACAAACTTCCTTGTAGGTTGGGTTTTCTGTGTGCCCACCTGTATAGCCGGATACCGCACTTGCCACTCCCTTTAATTCCTCAAAAATTGCTTCTGTACACCAGAAACATCCGTTTGCAAATGTTGCAGTATCCATCTTTTCATTTTTTATAGTGGTTGGCTGGTCCATTTTTTTAGTTGGTTTAGGTGTCGGAGCCTTTTGGGCTTGTCCTTGGCAACTGGAAAGTGCAAAGATTCCAAGTAGAAGGGGAAAGCTCACAAAATCGGATCGAATGCTACTTAAGAAGGCTGTCATCATTAATTCTTGTATGCCAAATAACAACTTACTGCATTACTTGTTCGGTTGGTTATTCCTTAATCTTTAATTTTACTTCAAATACTAATTTATGCGGACGCTTAAAAATGCGATTTTTTTCCTCGCTTTAACTCTTTCAACTGATTCTTTTCTTTTTGCACAAAGCCAATCTCAAATGACTGACGAAATGGTTGTTCGTCAGAAAGAGGGTATGCTATTCAAGGCTTCTAAACTAACCAGTCCTCAGCAAGAGATACTTGAAGTTGTAGGCTTGGGGATGCCCAGTTTTACAGTTTCAAATATGGCCGATGGCACCCAGGATAGTTATTCGCATTCTCTTCGTGTAACATATTCTTTGCAAATCAATGGAGGCCGTGCTGGATTTCAGGTTGTATTCTATGGTTTAAATGACAAGATTCCTTATGCGGTGGCCCAAGAGGGAAATTTAACCTCGGTCTTCATGCCATATCAGGTGCATGAACATCTGAAAGGGAGAATTGAACAAGCTTTGGCGGCTCGCCGAAAAGTGCAGTTAAAAATAAATCTCTTGCCTTCCGGTCTACGCGAGGCAACTTGGGTTATTAACTAAGGAATTTCTGTTTTACTCCCCTAATTAAAAATGCCCCTTCATGGGGCATTTGGTTTTTTCTGCGGAGAGAGAGGGATTCGAACCCCCGGAGGTGGGAGACCGACGATCCGTCCAAGCGGGCGATGACATGGCGCGCTTTCCAGAAGAAGCGAGCGCAGAAAGCCGCGAGCGGAGCATAGGGCGCGTCCCATCGCCAATCCAAAGCGCGGCAAGGCGCAGGCACGGACGGCGATAGGCGCCGCCCGGCGAGTTCCTCTTGGAAAGGGTATTTCGAATGGAGACCGCTTCCATGGCCGGCGGTGCGGAGATGCGCGTCGCGCTCCTCGCCACCGTCCTGCTCCTCGCCGCCTGCACGTCCGTGTCCGATCCGGCCGCGGTCGCGACGGTCGAGGGCTGCCGCATCGAGACGCGCCGCGAATTCCATCACATCGGTCCGCCGGGCAAATTACCGCCCACGCCGGTCACCCGCGACGTCCGGATCTGTCGCCCGCCCGGCGCTGGTTCCGCCCAGCCCCCGGCGAGCCGCTGAGCCGCTGTCCTGACCCGGCTGCA
>SXWI01000110.1 GCA_005791465.1 Bacteroidota bacterium
AAGACCACCCGTTATGTGGTTACTGTAACTGAGGAGATGATTGATAATGAAGTGACACGTTTGCAGAACCGCTATGGCAATATGAAGGATCAAGAGGCAGTTGAAAGCGAGGAAAACGTAATCAATGTAAATCTTGTTGAAGCGGATGCCCAAGGAAATATTATTGAGGGAGGAGCTTCCAAAGAAAACTCGCTACTGGTAAAGTATTTCACAGAGAAAAAACGATCTAACTGGATGGGGAAGAAAGTGGGTGATCAACTCACACTCTCCTTAAAGGAAGCTTTTGAAGAAAAAGAGCGGGAGTGGATCATTAGTGATTTAGGTCTTGATAAAACAGATCCAGCGGCTGCTGAAAAATATTTCAATATCAGTCTTACCAAAGTAGGTCTACTAGAGAAAAAAGAACTGAATGAAGAATTCTTCAATCAGCTTTATCCCGGTAAAGAAGTGAAGAACGTTGAAGAGTTTCGTGGTAAAATAAAAGAAGAAATTGAAGCCTACTGGGCGGGCCAGGCAACTAACCAATTGCACGATCAACTCTATCATCAGTTATTGGATAATGCAAAAATGGATTTCCCTGAAAGCTTCCTGAAAAAGTGGCTCAAAACACAGGGCGAAACCCCAAAGACTGACGAAGAAGTTGAAGCGGATTTTCCAAAATTCACCAACCAACTAAAATGGACCCTGATTTCTGAACAAATTGTAAACGAAAACAATATCCAGGTTGACCCCGAGGAAATCCGTGGATTTGCCAAGAATCAACTGTTCAGCTATATGGGTGGTGCCGGTTTAGCCGACGATCAGCCCTGGGTTAACGATTACACAGAGCGAATGATGAAGGATCGCAAATTTGTTGAGGATGCTTATCATCGTATCCAGACTCAAAAAATATTCGAATGGGGTGCGGCCCTTTTAAAACCCACCGACAAGAAGATTGAGGCAGAGGCCTTTACCAAAATGGTAGAGGAGCATCAGCACCATCATCATTAATTCTTCGGTACCCTAACCTGACAGCCTGTCTATAATTTTGGGTTCCCACCTTTTGGTCGGATATTTGCTGTTCGTATTTCAAATTCAATACTATGAGCACCCGATCCGAGTTCGAGAAGTATGCCGTAAAGCACCGGGGCATTTCCAGTAATACCCTCCATCAATATGCTAATCACCTGGTAACAGGGATGACGCCAAATATCATTGAGGAGCGTTCACTGAATGTAGCCGTGATGGACGTATATAGCCGATTGATGATGGACCGCATTATCTTTCTGGGCTACCCTATCAATGACGAAGTTGCAAATATTATAACAGCACAGTTATTATTCCTTGATTCTGCTGATCGTTCCCGCGATATCAATATGTACATCAATAGTCCCGGCGGAAGCGTTTATTCAGGATTAGGTGTCTATGATACCATGCAATATGTGAGTCCTGACATTGCCACCATCTGTATCGGCGTAGCAGCGTCTATGGCCTGCGTATTACTCGGAGCTGGTACAAAAGGAAAACGCGCAGCGTTAAAGCACTCCCGCATCATGATGCATCAACCCAGCGGTGCAATTGGCGGGCAAGCCAGTGATATAGAAATCACCGTGAAGGAAATTCGTAAACTCAAAAAAGAGTTATATGAAGTAGTGCATTCGCACACGGGTAAATCCATTGAACAAATTGAAAAAGATTTTGATCGTGATAATTGGATGACCGCCATCGAAGCCAAAGAATATGGCTTAGTAGATGAAGTTTTGGTCACCAACCCACGTAAACAAAAGAAAGATTAATCCCATGAAGAGAGAAACCTATTATTCCAGCAATTGGAAAATGGAAGACGAAGAAGAAAAGGAAGAACAACCTAAGTCAGATATTGGCATGTTCAGCAAAAAACTAGAGCGCTACTTTTTTGAAAAACGCGCAGTATATCTCTGGGGTGTTGTGGATGATAAAAGCGCCAAAGACGTAGTAAGCAAACTACTTTTGTTGGAAGCTGACAAACCAGGCACAGAAATAAAATTTTATATCAATAGTCCGGGGGGTGTGGTAACCAGTGGTATGGTCATTTATGATACCATGCAACTCATCAGCAGCCCCGTTAGTACTATTTGTATGGGACTCGCCGCATCCATGGGCAGCATTTTGCTCAGTGGAGGTGTCAAAGGAAAGCGATTTATCTATCCGCATGGCGAAGTGATGATCCATCAGCCTTCACTGGGTGGTTTTATCAGAGGCGTGAGTACAGATTTAGAGATTCAGGCCGAACAAACACGTCGTGTAAAAGAAATTGGTGCAGGTATACTCGCCAAAAACTGCGGGAAAAGTGTGGAACAAATTATGAAAGATTTTGACCGTGATTACTGGATGGATGCCAAACAAGCCATTGAGTACGGCATCGCAGATAAACTGGTCGAAAAAATATAACCATGGCAAAGAACACCCTGCACTGTGCTTTTTGTGGACGTAGTCGGGACGAAGTAAAAATTCTGATTGCAGGTCAAGAAGGGCATATTTGTGAAAACTGCGTAGAGCACGCCCGAGAAATAATCGATCAAGAATTAACAGCAAAAGAAGAAAAAGCAAAATCCTCTTTTAAGTTAACGGTCAAAAAACCGATCGAGATAAAAAAGTTTTTAGACGAATATGTAATCGGTCAAGACGAAGCCAAAAAAGTTTTATCAGTTGCCGTCTACAATCATTACAAGCGTCTTCAACAGAAAAACACAGAGGCAAAAGAATCAGAAATTGAAATTGAGAAGAGCAATATTGTAATGGTGGGTGAGACGGGAACAGGAAAAACACTGCTTGCTAAAAGCATTGCCCGATTGCTCAATGTACCCTTTGCCATTGTAGATGCGACTGTTTTCACAGAAGCAGGTTATGTGGGCGAGGATGTAGAAAGTATTCTAA
Source organism: Bacteroidota bacterium (assembly GCA_005791465.1). Taxonomy (GTDB): domain Bacteria; phylum Bacteroidota; class Bacteroidia; order Chitinophagales; family Chitinophagaceae; genus JJ008. Next base: position 2,896 of record SXWI01000110.1, read on the forward strand.
CCCGCCTACTACAAGTATGCAATTACGATGTGTCTGCCGCAGAACGTGGCATTGTATATATCGACGAAATCGATAAGATCGCACGCAAAGGAGATAATCCCTCCATCACCCGAGATGTGAGCGGTGAAGGTGTGCAACAGGGAATGCTTAAATTATTAGAAGGAACCGATGTATTAGTTCCACCACAAGGTGGTCGTAAACATCCCGAACAGAAGCTCATCAAGATTAATACGCAGAATATTCTTTTTATCTGTGGAGGCGCTTTTGATGGTATCGATAAAGTCATTGCCCGTCGTATACAGACTAACACCATCGGGTTTAATGTAGACAAGGAGTTGCAAGAGAGTCGTCAAAAAAATCTATTGCGCTTTATCAATGCACCCGACTTAAAACAATTTGGTCTGATTCCTGAATTACTAGGACGATTACCCGTAGTCACACACCTGGATCCCCTAGATGCCCCTACCCTTCGGTTGATTTTAATCACCCCCAAGAATGCGTTGATGAAACAATACACCCGTTTATTCGAAATGGAAGGAATCAAACTGACCATCGAAGAGGGCGTGTTAGATTTTATGGTGAGTAAAGCCATGGAATACAAACTGGGTGCCCGTGGACTTCGCAGTATCTGTGAAAGTATCCTGACCGATGCGATGTATGAACTGCCTTCTGCATCCGTCAAGCAATTCAATCTGGATCTGGATTATGCCCAGCGCCATTTTGACAAGAGTAAAATCAATTTTTTAAAAGTCGCTTAATAAACACTGCCATGCAAGAACTCATCGATAAACTCAAAGCAGAAGCTGGTCTTACTGACGAACAAGCTAAACAAGTGCTGTTGATCCTTAAGGATTACGTAGCGGAAAAATATCCGATGCTGGCGGGTATGGCGAAGAATTTCTTTGGGAAATAATCTTTGCGATTACCTCACCTCTCACTCTCTCATTTCAACGGCTCACTCCTTCCTCAGGAGGCTATTGCTCATTTCAGCGAATCATGCCCTTCTTGGCACAAAAAAACAGCGAAAAATAAACGACGGCTTTGCCGGAAGTGGGTTCTTGAGCCCAAAGAAGCCGGCGCTGTTTGAGGCCCGAAGGGCCGAGTTTGCCGGCTTCGGGCAAAACAGGAACCCACTTAGTTTATTTTCTCGCAGCCGAGGAATTATGCAAGCAAAAAAAATCCCATCGGTGAAGACGGGATTTGAAATAAGACAATCGTTAGTTAAAATCAACCACATCCCCCCTGGTTGCCACAGTTATTACACTTGTAGCAAGCACCACTTCTCATCATGATGTTACCGCATACATTACAAGCCGGTGCATCACTTTGCATGTTCTTAGCCACTGCATTCATCGCATCGAGGGCAGACTCCACTTTTTCAACCTTAGTTGCTTTAGGAGCCGTTGATTTCGCAGCGGGAGTTGTTGCACCCGGTGTGATACGTATACTGGAGAGCTCAGGCTCTTTCGCATACTCTAAGGGATTGGAAGGAACTTCGTCCCAATCATCTGCACCCGTATTGAGAACTTCAGGCTTATCCAATACATGTACTAGATCTGTACGACCGAGGTACTCATAGCCAAGTACACGGAAAATAAAGTCTACAATAGAGGTAGTGGTCTTGATATTGGGGTGCTCCACAAATCCAGAAGGATCAAAGCGAGTGAAAGCAAACTTGTCTACAAACTCTTCAAGCGGCACACCGTATTGCAAGCCAATAGAAACTGAAATAGCAAAACAGTTCATCATACTGCGCATGGTAGCACCTTCCTTGGCCATATCCACGAAGATTTCTCCCAGCGTTCCATCTGCATATTCTCCAGTGCGGAGGAATACAGCCTGACCACTGATCTTAGCCTTCTGGGTAAATCCACGACGCTTAGCAGGGAGTGTACGACGCTCAACAATCTTGGCGAGACGACGCTTCAACTTGGTATCAGGTGAAGACTGTACACGTTTCTGTACTTCATCAAGTAATTCTTCAACAGTCAGCTGACCCAAATCAACAATGTTGGTCCCAGCAGCATCAACAGCAGCGGCTGTTTCAGCAGTAGCACCCGTATCAGCTTTCTTTTTCTTGTCACTCTTATTGCTGAGTGGCTGAGAAAGTTTAGAACCGTCGCGGTAAAGTGCATTTGCCTTCAATCCCAATTTCCAGCTGAGATAGTAAGCATCAGCAATGTCTTCAACCACTGCCTCATTGGGAAGGTTAATTGTTTTAGAGATAGCACCGCTGATGAAAGGCTGTGTAGCACCCATCATACGGATGTGTCCGTGTGCATGGATATAGCGTTGTCCTTTCTGACCACATTTATTAGCGCAGTCGAATACAGGCAGATGTTCTTCTTTCAGTCCTGGAGCATCTTCCAGCATCATGGTACCGCACACATAATCGTTAGCCGCTTCAATTTGTTCGTCAGTAAATCCTAATGCTTCAAGTAGACTCCATTCAAAATCATTGTACTGCTCAGGAGTATATCCAAGACGCTGTAAACATTCCTCGCCAAGGGTGTACTTGTTGAATACAAATCCAATTTCAAAAGCAGTGAGCGCTGCCGCATCCAAACGCTTGATCTCATCAGCGATAAATCCTTTTTCGCTCAATGTTTGATGATTGATGAAAGGAGCGCCGGCGAAGGAAGCAGCACCTACGGCATACTTGATGATATTATCGGTTTCCTTTTCAGAGTAACCAAGGTTCTTTAACGCAGTAGGTACAGACTGGTTGATGATTTTGAAATAACCACCACCAGATAATTTTTTAAACTTCACCAAGGCAAAGTCAGGCTCAACTCCAGTGGTATCACAATCCATCACCAATCCGATGGTACCCGTTGGAGCAATTACAGTAGCCTGTGCATTGCGATATCCATACTTCTCTCCATATTCAACAGCTTCATCCCATGCTTTACAAGCTGCTTTGAGCAAGTAGTCTGGGCAATATTTAACTTTCAAACCCTGTGGCTTCAAACTTAATGCTTCGTAATCGTCAGCATCATAGGCAGCCAAGCGGTGATTGCGCATTACACGCATCATGTGCTTTTTATTTTCCTCATAGCGAGGGAAAGCACCCAGGCACTGTGCCATCTCTGCTGATGTGCGATAAGAAATACCCGTCATGATCGCGGTCAAAGCACCGGCAATAGCACGGGCTTCTTCACTATCATAAGGAATACCACTCACCATCAACATGGTTCCCAGGTTGGCGTAACCCAAACCAAGTGTGCGATACTCATAGCTGAGTTGCGCTACTTCCTTGGACGGGAATTGAGCCATCAGTACAGAAACCTCCAGTACCACAGTCCACAAGCGAACGTTATACTCGTATCCCTCTACATCAAATGTATTAGTAGCGGAATCATAAAACTTCATCAGGTTGGCTGATGCCAAATTACAAGCTGTGTTGTCCAGGAACATATACTCTGAACAAGGATTCGAAGCACGGATAGGACCGCCCTCTGGACAGGTATGCCACTCGTTGATGGTAGTATTGTACTGCGTACCAGGGTCTGCACAACGCCAAGCCGC
>SXWI01000111.1 GCA_005791465.1 Bacteroidota bacterium
TCAGATTGAAGCGGAAATCTGGCATTCATTTTTAAATCAACGAGCAACAGGGCCTGCTTACCATAGTATTATTGCAAGCGGCGATCGTGCGAGAACCCTGCATTACATTGCCAACAATCAGGAGTGTAAGGCTGGAGAATTATTGTTGATGGACTTTGGTGCAGAATATGGCGGCTATTGTGCAGACCTTACCCGAACAATACCTGTGAGCGGAAAGTTTACGCGTCGTCAAAAGAATGTTTACAATGCTTGCCTGCATTTACATAATTATGCAAAAAGTATTTTGAAGCCCGGGATTTCTATTGTGGCGTATACTGATAAAATTGGTGAGGAAGCCACCCAGCAGTTTTTAAAATTGGGGCTGCTCCGAAAATCTGATGTAAAGAATGAGGATCCGGAAAACAGAGCTTATCGCAAGTATCTCTACCATGGCATTTCTCATCATCTCGGTATTGATGTACATGACCTGGGTACACGAACAGAACCCATTAAAGCAGGCATGGTATTTACTATCGAACCGGGAATTTATATTGAGGAAGAACAAATGGGTATTCGAATTGAAAACAATGTTTGGATTACTAAGTCCGGTAATAAGGATCTGATGAAAAACATTCCAATTGAGACCGAAGAAATTGAGGCCTTGATGAAAAAATAACTATGGTGAAGCAAATTCCTAATCTGTTCACCTTGTTGAACCTTGTATTTGGTTGTATGGCCTGCGTTGCTGCCTTACAGCCGGGTATTATTATGACCGCCGATAACAGCGGTCAACTCTATTATGACGTGCCGGAGCAAATTTGGCTGGCCTCTCTTTTTATACTGGCGGGCGCTCTTGTTGATTATTTTGATGGGTTATTAGCGCGCTTATTAAAAGCCAGCTCAGCAATGGGACGTGAATTAGATTCACTTTCTGACGTGGTTAGTTTTGGTGTAGCGCCCTCACTGATTCTCTATCAGTTTTTACGGCTCTCCTGGGCGCAAGGGGAGCAAGCCCTCGATCAATCGGTGTATTTGCTTTGGCCTGCATTTCTTTTACCCGCTGCTGCAGCCTGGCGTTTGGCAAGGTTCAATTTGAACCATGCAACAAGCACGCAAAACTATTTTAAAGGATTACCTGTGCCGGCTGCCGGTCTTTTTGTGGCTTCTCTTCCGTTAGTCTACTGGCAGGTTAATGAAGCGTGGGTTTCTTCGCTGCTTCTCAACACATTTTTTCTATACGGGGTTATCCTGGTTTTATCAGGGTTGATGTTGTCACAGCTGCCAATTCTTGCTTTTAAATTCACTTCACTCTCCTGGAAAGAAAATAAGCTTCGCTTCGGAGTATTATTATTGTCTATTGTATTGCTATTGCTTTTACAATGGTTGGCTATTCCGCTTATTATTATGGTCTATGTTCTCTTATCTTTGTTTTTCAAAAAGCTGTTTGCATGAGTTATATAGCAGAAATTAAAGTAATGCCCCATAAAGAACTGTTAGATCCACAGGGAAAAGCGGTGCTGGGTGGTTTATCAAACTTGGGATTAGCAGGGGTAGCAGACGTGCGAGTTGGAAAGAATATAACACTGCAAATTGATGCGGACTCTGCCGCCGCGGCTGAGGCCATTGCTCGCGAAGCTGCACAGCAATTATTGGCTAATCCAGTGATGGAGTATTTTGAAGTTCGCTGCGAAAAAGCCTGATTCAACTAAAACCTACGGCACGTGACGGTTATCGAGCATACTGATTCAAGTCCGGCCAATTTATCTCCCACTACAGTGCTGTATTTGGTTCCAACCCCCATTGGTAACTTAAGGGATATCACGCTTCGTGCGTTGGATGTGTTGCAGGAGGTTGATTTAATTCTAGCCGAGGACACACGTACCAGCGCTGTTTTGTTACAGCATTATAATATTCAAAAATCGATCAGTCCCTATCACCAGCATAACGAACATAAAGTATTGCAGCATTTGGTGGATCAACTCAAAAATGGGAAACGGATGGCACTGATCACGGATGCCGGTACGCCTGGTATCTCTGATCCTGCTTTTTTATTAGTGCGTGCTTGTATTCAAGCTGGAGTCCAAGTGGAAACCTTGCCTGGCGCTACTGCTTTTGTACCTGCGTTGGTGAATAGTGGCATTCCTTCTACACGATTTTGCTTTGAAGGATTTCTTCCACTCAAGAAGGGTCGGCAAACCTTGTTAAAGACACTGGCTGAGGAAGAAAGAACCATTATACTGTATGAGTCACCTCAGCGATTGATCAAGACACTCGAAGAATGTTGTAATTATTTTGGAGAAGAACGATGGTGTAGTGTAAGTCGAGAGTTAACTAAGCGATTTGAAGAAAATTTTAGAGGAAGTTTGCGAGATTGTATAATTCATTTTTCTGCTAAGACTATCAAAGGCGAATTGGTAATTGTTCTGGCTGGAAAACCCTAATTAATAAATCATTTAAAATGATAAGACTACTTTCTACCCTAACTTTTGTTATGTGCTCTCTGCTTACTGTTGCTCAGACTGGAGTCTGGCAGCAACGTGTAAACTACAAGATGGAAGTAGATATGGATGTAAGCACGAATCGGTTTGCCGGTACGCAGCGATTAGATTATTGGAATAACTCACCAGATACACTCCGTCGGGTATTTTTTCATCTTTATTTCAATGCCTTTCGCCCTGGTAGTATGATGGACACACGCAGCAGGCGCCAGGGTGCTATACAGGTTGGTCGTGGCGTGGATTGGGATGGACGAGTAAAAGACCGTATTGTTAATCTAAAGCCCGAGGAATACGGTGAGCAAACGGTAAAAGTGCTTAAGATGAATGGCAGGGTACAGCAACTGTTGATGCATGAAA
>SXWI01000112.1 GCA_005791465.1 Bacteroidota bacterium
CCCGTATAATGACCAACATGGGCATGTGTCAAAAAAATTGAGCCTAATTTATAGGTGGCAGACAAGGACTGATTGATCAGCTGAAATTGTGATGCTATATCAGGAGTAGCATCCAATAAGTGATAAACTTGATTGGCAGAATCAATCAGCGCAATAGAGGAAACAAAATCTCTTTGCCTTGCGTCTTTACAACAAGATTTTAAACAACCCAATTGCGGACGTCCTCCATCTTGCATGATTCCTACAACCAGCAGAGAAGTTTCCTGCGCTGCTGGAAAAAAAGAAGCTCCGCTCAATAGCATCAAAATACACCACTGTCTGCAACGTGTAAATCTGTTCATTGCTCGGCAACAATCACAGGTAAGCGCTGTTCAACAATCATTTTATTGAATGACTGCAAGCCTTCTCCCAGCACACTTTGCAATTGAGCTAATGCAGCATCCACTTGTGTGGCTAACTCGCTGAAAACTGCACGCGCTTGTTGAGGTGGCGCCATATTTCCACTATTGGCCATATCAAATACTCCACTAAGCTTATCGTCTAACCGTATAGGATAATTTAATACATCCTGTCCGCTCTTTGCTTTAGTTTGATGTAGCAATTCCTCAACAGCTGTTAATCGCTTTGCAAGACTATCCCCTAAATTTTTCAATGCAGCCGGACATGTTTTACCTAAACGAGTAGTATAATCTGTTAGCTGCTGACGTGTATTTTTTATTTTACGAATAGCCTTCATCGTCTCGTTGAATTTTTCCTGTACTTGTACTAAAAACGAAACCTGCGCTTCATAATCAGCTTGCGAGCATTTATAATTGGGGTCCGCTAATAAGCTAAAAGTTAATGTAGCACTATCCGAGCCAATTTGGATATGCGCAGTATATTTTCCAGGAGCGGCAGTAATTCCAGAGGGGACGCCATTCCACAAAATCAATCCGTCTGCTTTTTCGGCCTCGGGATATTTTAAATCCCATACAAACTGATTGAAGCCTTTCTTTATTGTCAACGCATTCTCCTTTGATCCTGTAGCAAACTTTTTAATTAATTTACCAGCAGGACTTAGTATTGTAATTGAAGCTTTGGTTGAATCAGTAACAGATTTTACCCAAAAATTAATGACAGACCCTTTTGGTGGATTTAGGGCACTGTTAGCTGGAACACCGCCCGCACCCCAACGCGTGGATATTACAGGAACTCGGTAAGCATCATTTACCGTGTATACATGCATTGTCTTATTGGTAATTACAGGATCCATTTGCTGCACCATTGATAAATCATCTACGATCCAAAGAGAGCGCCCTTGTGTAGCAACTACAAGATCATTATTTTTTATAGAGAGATCTGTAATGGGAGTGATAGGCAAATTCAACTGAAAGGGATGCCAGTTGCCTCCCCCGTCATAACTCACATACATACCAAATTCAGTACCCGCATAGAGTAACCCAGGACGCTTGTGATCAGCACGCATCACACGTGTAAAATGTTGCGAAGGAATTCCATTGGTAATTAATTGCCAAGTTTGACCATAATCTTCTGTTTTATAGATATAAGGAGTGTAGTCATCCAACTTATAACGCGTACCCGTAATATAGATTACCCCTTTTTTAAATGTATCCGCCTCAATAGCATTCCACATCATCCATTGAGGAATTCCCTTGGGTGTTACGTTGCTCCAATTAGCACCTCCATCCTTACTGAAATAAACCAACCCATCGTCACTACCTGTCCAAATATGATCTTTCTCCAAAGGACTTTCCATAGCAGTGAATATGGTGCAATAATATTCAACGGATGTATTATCCTTGGTGATCGGACCGCCACTTGAATATTGTCTAGTCTTATCATTAGTTGTTAAATCGGGAGAAAGTTGTTTCCAACTTGCACCCTCATCTGTTGTAGCAAATAATGCATTACCAGCACAGTATAATTTTTTAGGATCATGGGGCGAAAAGAATATGGGAAAATTCCATTGGAAACGATATTTGAGTACATCAGCACCAGCGCCCATCGGGTTGTCAGGCCACACGGTGATAGCTTTGTTCTCTCCTGTTGTATGATCATACCTAGAAAGATAGCCTCCATAGTTTCCTCCATAAACAATATTAGGATTCAGTGGATCGGCAACCACATAGCCACTCTCTGCGCCTGCAGTGGGTTCCCAATCTTGCTCAGTGATATAACTTCCAGCGGTTGAAGAACGGAGTCGTAGCGTAGAATTATCTTGTTGTGCTGCTAACACGCGATAAGGGAAGGCATTATCTGTGCTGACCCTATATAATTGAGCAGTGGGTTGATTCATGTAGGTACTCCAATTCTGTCCCTCATCAAAACTTACTTGTGCGCCACCATCATCTGCCACAATCATACGTTTCCCATCAATTGGATCAATCCATAGATCATGATGATCTCCATGAGGCGTACGTGAGGATTGAAAAGTTTTTCCGCCATCGCGGCTTTTCATAAATCCTACGTTGGGGCAATACACCACATTTTCATTTTTGGGATCCACAAAGACTTTTGTGTAATACCAAGCACGCTGACGAATATTATTATCATTGCTTTGCAAGGTCCAAGTTTCACCGGCATCACTGCTGCTGTATAGACCACCCTTTTCGTTTTCGATAATAGCATAAAGCTTATTGGAGTTTGAAGGCGCTACAGCCACACCAACAATTCCCCAAGTTCCTTTCGGCAATCCCGTTGCATTACTGATATTAGTCCAGGTTTCACCTCCGTCAATACTTTTCCATAGTCCGCTTCCATCGCCTCCACTCTCCAAACTATGTGGAGTGCGAATAACTCGCCAGGTACCTGCATACATCACATAGGGGTTTTCTGCATCAATCACTAAATCACTGCATCCTGTTTGTTCGTTGACAAACAAAGTCCTTTTCCAAGTTGCACCTCCATCGGTAGACTTAAATACTCCTCTTTCCTGGTTAGGACCAAATAAATGACCCATTACACCCGCCCACACAATTGAAGGATTGTCAGGATGAACTAAAATATTTGTGATATGTCTTCCATCTTTTAATCCTACATTCTTCCAGGTTTTACCTGCGTCTTCACTCTTCCAAATGCCCCCCAAACCCTCTGATACATTCCCACGCATTGTATTCTCACCCTCCCCTACATAAAGAATTTTTTCATCGGAGGGTGCTATGACTATTGCTCCAATAGAGCTTCCAAAATAACCGTCACTAATATTTTTCCAATTACTTCCGCCATCAGTAGTCTTCCAAACGCCACCCCCCGTTGCCCCGAAATAAAAAGTATTTCTGTTTTGCAAACTACCTGCTGCAGCGGCACTTCTTCCACCACGAAAGGGACCAATCATGCGGTACTTCACTCCACTTAATAAGGTTGCATCAAATGCCAGCGTGTTAACTGCTGTAAGCTTGGCTTTCTTCGGCTGAGCAAATGCTCCAAAACCTAGGGCCATGAAAACAAAAACAAACAATAATTGTTTCATAAAGTGATTTTGAGGAAATTGAAATTAAGACATTCCATCAATCATTTCTTAACTTCACTACAGCAAATCAATTCTTATGAAAATCCAAGTATTTGTACTAGCTGTGTCAATTTTAGTGCTGGTTGCCGGCTGTGCTAAAGATAATACCACCCCAGACCCCTGCACCAATGTGACCATTTCAATCTCAGAAAATGTAATGAACCCCTCAGGCACCGCTGCTAATGGCAGTATTATTGCAACTGCTTCAGGTGGTACTGGCCCCTATACATATAGTTTGAATAATGGTGCTTTTCAATCTAGCGGTCAATTTGTAAATCTTACAGCAGGTTCATACACATTAATTGCAAAGAGCAGTAATGGATGCTCAGGCACAAAGTCATTCACCCTAACTTCCTCTGTACCTTGTACGGGTGTTACTATCACAATTACACCCGCGATTACTGGAACTACACCCTGTGTAAATGCCAGCGGATTGATAGCAGTCAGTGCAAGTGGCGGAGCCGCACCTTATACTTATAATCTTAACAATGGAACCTACCAGTCCTCCTCTACTTTCCAAGGACTAAACAATGGCACCTACCAATTGGGTGTAAAGGATGCCAATGGTTGTACTGCAACACTAACTGGTGTATCAGTGACAAGCAGAACAGAGGGACCTAAATTCACTGCGGTAAAAGCACTAATACAAGCCAATTGTGTTACTTGTCACAACGCAAATAATGCCAGCGGTGGTGTAAACCTCAGCACAGACTGCAGTATAGTATCTGGTAAAGATCGAATCAAAGCCAGAGCAGTGGATGGCAATCCGAGTCCTATGCCAAGCTCAGGGCTATTGCCTGCTGCTGAGCGGCAAAAGATCACAGACTGGATTACTGCAGGAGGAAGAGTGATCGACTAAAGGGGCTTCAGTTTTTTGGCAAAGTTGTGAGCAACCCAAGCCATTGGAAAATAAGCTAACACCAGGTCAGTTATCGAAAACCATAATGGTGAGGGCATTCCTACAATTGTAGAAAGTCCGCCAATAAAAAACAGTCCTGCCATTAACATAGAATAACGAAAGGTATCTGTCTTGGCGTAACCGGTTACTAAAAACGCCCCCGTCAATGTTCCCATTGCATGTGCTAAAAATGGAAACAGAAAATGACGAACCTCCAACAAGGGAAGTGCGGCACGTAAGCCTTCACGAGTGCTAGTGTCAAGTCCCGGAGGTAATGGGATCAACCAACTTCCAAGAAATAACATACCCATATTTACGCCCATTCCAGTGAAAAGAGCCAGAAAAAAAATCAGTAAAGTATTGTATCTCATTTGTTTAAAGCTTGAAAGTAGAAAATTTTTATTAAAGAGATTTTTGAATTTAAAAGCAAAATATTAATAAAATTTGCAACTTATCCACAAAAAGTAATTTGTTTAACTTATTGACTAACAATCTTTACCAAAATCAGGTTTAAGTCTAACTTATTGATTATGTAGTAATTAACAAACAAAAGGAGTGTTTGCATTTATTGAACAAGATTTCCTAATTTTTGTCTTGATTTTACCAACGATTGCTGCTGCTTGCAAACGCATGCAGAGATGAAATTGTGTAACGAGAGTTGGATTGACCTAGTTCACCAAAACCTCAACATATGATCGATCAAATGCTGATTGGAGTGATTGCGAAGACAGACTATGTCTCTTTCACTTTCTTTATCGGAACCATGGCCATGATGGCCGCTTCTGTTTTTTTCTTTCTTGAGTTGAACAACACCAGTAAAGAGTGGAGAACGTCGGTACTCGTATCGGGTTTGATCACCTTTATCGCTGCTGTTCACTATTACTACATGCGTGAGTATTATCAGGAAACACAAGAGTCTCCAACATTCTTCCGTTATGTAGACTGGTTACTTAC
>SXWI01000113.1 GCA_005791465.1 Bacteroidota bacterium
GTAGAACCCGTAGCTGAAATCAGTGGAATTCGTTGGTCTGCAGCAAGCCATTCGCCCACTTCACGGCCACCATTTATGATAACACTGAGGCCCTCAGGTAATTCATTTCTTTTAAAAACTTCTGAAACGATTTTTTGACAGGCAATAGAACAAAGCGGTGTTTTTTCTGAGGGTTTCCAAACACAAACATCACCGCAGACCCAGGAGAGCATACTGTTCCAACTCCATACAGCAACTGGAAAGTTAAAAGCAGAAATAATCCCAACAACTCCAAGTGGGTGATATTGTTCGTACATACGGTGTCCTGGACGTTCGCTATGCATGGTTAGTCCGTGTAATTGTCTTGAGAGTCCCACTGCAAAATCACAGATATCTATCATCTCTTGTACTTCTCCCAAGCCCTCTTGTAAGCTTTTTCCCATTTCAAAAGATACCAGTTCGCCCAACAGTTGTTTATGTATTCTTAAAGCTTCCCCAATTTGCCGTACAATTTCTCCCCTTTTAGGGGCAGGCACTAAGCGCCAAATTTTGAAAGCATCGGCTGCAGTTTGAATAGCTTTTTCATAATCCTGTTTAGTGGCAGGTAAAATAGATCCAATTACTTCACCATTCACAGGTGAGATGGATGTAATGGGTTCAGCTGAAGAACTTGCCCAATTAAGACCAGTACTGACGCCGGGATGCGGTGAAGTTGATGAGAACCAAGTTGAAAAATTCATTGTAATCAGTTTATTGATTATTTTTTTTGTTCGAATTAATTAAAGGAAGAACGCCAAAGCTGATGACTCCTCCGAAAAGGATCACCGCAGTTTGCACTAGCCATAATATCCATCCAAAAGCTAGGGCACTTGTATAATCTAAGCCGTAAAGTTGCATTGTGTGTAACACAAGGTAAGCATATACGCCTATTCCGCCTGGTGATACAATCATCCCAACACTGCCTACGGAAAGAATCGTGAGTGCTTCAGTGATTCCATAGTTTTTTGTTGTATCGAATGCCATAAACCCGATATAACCTGCAGATAGATATAAAATCCAAATCGCAAGGGTTAATCCTAAAAAACGTTGCGGGTAGTTTATTTTTTTTACGGATAATAAGCCATTCAAAATACGCTTGCCAATGCCAATTAATTGTTGACCAAGCTCACTTCGTTTTTTATTTTTCCAAACTAACCAACCGATCCCTGCCAGTAAGATCAAAATAATGATCCAGCTTTGATTGTTTTTTTCAACGACAGGGGAGGAGGTTGTTATTTTTTCAAATGCTGCGGTTATATTCTCATATAATTCCGGTTGAAGCCCAATGGTAAGTCCAAATACAATAAGCAGGCATACAGCATCGAACAGGCGTTCCACGATTACCGTACCAACCAGTTTTTCTACTTCTACTTTTTCATAGCGTGATAATGCAGTGCAACGAATAAATTCTCCTAAGCGGGGTACCCCCAGATTGACCAGGTATCCAATCAGAACGGTCAAAAATGTATTTAAAGCCTTAACATTATATCCCATAGGATCAACCAGAAGTTTCCATCTTAGTCCCCTCAAATAGTGACTAAATAACAATAGTAGCGACACCGGTACAATCAACCACAATTTTGCGTCCTTAAAGGAAGCTTTGAGTTGAGTCCATTTTTCATGGTCTAATTCCCTTAAGGATAACCAGGCAAAGACCAACCCTATTCCTAGGAAAAGGATGTATTGTAGGCTAGTGGTAATGAGACGTTTAGACATTTCAGAATGCAAATTAGTGTGGTTGACCGATTAATTTGTTAACTTCGCAAACCTTATGACTGCAAAAAAACGAATCCTGTTCATTGCAAATGAGATGTCTCCTTACCTGGAGCTGACCGAGTTTGCGGAAATGGTCAACAAGTTGGCTATCAAGGCTAATGATAGTCAGTTTGAGGTTCGCTGCATAATGCCTCGGTTTGGTGTAATTAATGAAAGAAGGCATCGTTTGCATGAAGTTGTACGTTTATCTGGTATCAATGTTTCTGTGGATAACGATGATCTTCCGCTACAGATCAAGGTTGCCTCCCTACCAAGTGCCCGTTTACAAGTTTATTTTTTGGATAATGAGGAGCTTTTCAGACGCAAGTTCGTTTTTCATGATGAGAATGAGAAATGGTTTGATGATAACGACCTGCGAACTATTTTCTTTTGCAAAGGTGCCATGGAAACCGTTAAAAAGTTTGGATGGCCTCCTGACGTAATTCATTGCAGTGGTTGGATGACAGGTTTAATTCCTGCCTACCTCAAAACCCTTTATAAAAAGGAACCTGTATTTGCTCATAGCAAAGTCGTCTATACAATTGGTCAGAATACCTTCAAGGAAAAACTAGGTGCTGGATTCTTAAAAAAAGCTTTGATTCATCCTTCTTTAAAGGAAAAAGATCTAGAGGTTTTCAAAGAAGGCACTAATACAGCCTTACAAAGAGGTGGCGCCAGCTTTGCAGATGCCATTACGTTTGGTGCTGAAAAGATTGAGAAAAAACTTACTGAAGAATTTACCAAGGTGAGAGGCAAAAAAACACTTCCATATAGTGAGGATGGGGATTTAACAGAGTATTTACAACTCTACACCGACCTTGCATCCAAGTAAATCTGAATATCCATTACTAATGCGTTCTAGAAATTTATTCTCCTTATCTCTTTTACTTCTTCTGTTGTCTGGTTCTCTTTTACAGGGATGTACTAAAATCAATGATTCCACCTCACTGGGCAGCGGACTTATTCCACCCGTAGATAATATTTCCACTTTTGAAACTCTATTGTCAACAGAAACTGACAATTTTTTATTACCTGATTCCACACGCGTTCTTTCCACTGATTTGATGGCATTGGGATATATCAGTCAAGACGATGCATTTGGGCAACTCAAGGCTGACGGTTATTTCTCTGTTCTTCCGCCTAATATTATGATCTATCCTTTTTATCAGAAGGATTCATTAGTAGCAGTGGACTCGGTAATTCTGTCTTTATCCTACCAGGGAGTATACGGTGACACTAATTCTGTTTCCCGTCTTCGTGTTTTTGAAATTTCGCAACAGGCTGGCTTTAATGATACAACGTTATATCGTTATGATCACCCTGATTTTGTAGTGAATCCACTTGAATTGGGTAGCAAAACCTACACATTAAAGCGGCTAAAAGACACAGTGACCGTCATCCGCAGACGTGATACAACCAAGTTGGTTAATGTATTGAGAATCCCACTAAATAATTCATTTGGAGTCCGATTGACTAACTATGATACCAGTGCAACTGCCAATGGGGGTTATCGTAGTGATTCAATTTTTAAAAAACTTTTTCGAGGCTTTGCAATTAAGCCGGATGCTACAGGTAATGGGTTGACTTATATCAACCCTACGGACGCAAATACCAAATTAATCGTGTATTACAGGGTCAGAAAGAATGGTAGCCTAGACACTACTTTTACAGAGTTCCTCCAAAGTAAAAGCACGCTAGCTAACTTGGTAAAACGAACTCCTGGAGGAGAGTGGGCCAGTTATTTGGCCAACAACCAGACACGTGACGACAAGGTCTTTATAGCTTCCACCCCTGGTTCTTACGCGACCATTAATATTCCTGGTCTGGATACACTTAGTAATGTGGTGGTTCATAAGGCAGAATTGATATTGACTCCTTTGGCTACACCCCAACAAAGTTCTTTTGTCTTTCCCCAACGGCTTTTACTTGATCGTATTAATACGCGCGGGGATACCGCATTGACCTTTGATTTGGATATGGGTATCAGGGACAATTATGGCACTTTTGCATACGATAATGGTCGATTCGGTGGTAATATTTTACGTGATAGTACTTATCGTTTTGATATTACTCGTTATGTGCAAAAAATTGTAACTAACGACTCTTCCAACTTTAAACTAAGGGTATACGCTCCAGGCAGAACTAACCTCTTCTCGCCCCTGTACAGATACTGGGGAGCTGTCTATGTAAATGATCTGGTTGCCTATGGTAGAGCTGTATTTGCAGGCGGTAATTACCTTAATCCCAGTAAACGATTAAGGTTGCGTATAATTTATTCAAAGCCTTAGTTTTTCAATCTTTACTCCTCTTATCTTTGTGGGCCTAAACCCATAATCCATGCCCTATCTTTTTACTTCTGAGTCTGTCAGTGAAGGACATCCTGATAAAGTGGCGGACCAAATTTCTGATGCTTTAATTGATAATTTTCTTGCCTTCGATCCTCAATCCAAAGTGGCTTGTGAAACACTGGTTACTACAGGTCAAGTTGTTTTAGCTGGTGAAGTAAAATCAAAAGCTTATTTAGATGTGCAAGAAATTGCACGTGGTGTAATTCGGAAAATCGGATACACCAAAAGTGAGTACATGTTTGAGGCAAATAGCTGTGGGATTTTATCTGCTATTCATGAGCAATCTGCCGACATTAATCAAGGTGTAGATCGCAAAAAGAAAGAAGAACAAGGAGCGGGTGATCAGGGTATGATGTTTGGCTATGCTACCAATGAGACGGAGCACTATATGCCTTTGGCCCTTGACCTTGCGCATAACTTGTTGATTGAATTAGCGGCAATTCGCAGGGAGAAAAATTCTAAAATGCCTTATCTCCGTCCTGATGCTAAAAGTCAAGTTACGTTGGAGTATGATGATAATAACAGGCCTATTCGCATAGATGCCATAGTTATTTCAACGCAACATGATGACTTTGATGCAGAACCAAAGATGTTGGCACGTATTAAAAAAGATGTTATCAATATTCTTATTCCACGTATAAAGAGTAAGTACAAGAAATACGCCAAGTTGTTTAACGATGATATCAAGTACCACATCAATCCAACTGGTAAATTTGTTATTGGAGGCCCTCATGGTGACACGGGTCTTACTGGTCGTAAAATCATTGTGGACACATATGGAGGAAAAGGTGCACATGGTGGTGGTGCTTTTAGTGGTAAAGACCCCTCCAAAGTGGACCGTTCTGCTGCCTATGCAACAAGACATATTGCCAAGAATCTAGTTGCTGCTGGAGTTGCTGAGGAGGTACTTGTGCAAGTTTCTTATGCCATTGGTGTGGCTAAGCCAACCAGTATCAATGTGAATACCTATGGTACAGCTAAGGTAAATTTAACGGATGGTCAAATTGGTAAAATAGTGGAACAGGTATTTGACATGCGTCCATATTTTATCGAGCAACGACTAAAATTGCGTAATCCTATGTACTCTGAAACTGCCGCCTATGGTCATATGGGACGTGTGCCTGCTGTTGTAGAGAAGGTATTTCAGGGACCTAATGGAAAGCAGATTAAAAGAAAAGTTGAGCTATTCACCTGGGAAAAACTAGATTATGTTGGAAAGGTGAAAAAAGCATTCCAGCTTAAGTAATTTAACTATTTACAAGACAGGCCCGCTGATTTTACAGCGGGCCTTTTTTTCCTTTCTTTGCCAAGTGAAAACATTTCGAAATAAACAAGCTCGACCCAAAAAAAACAAACTCATACTGAGTCCTATTGCTGTTCTTCAAGCGCTTGAGCAGGGTGAATCGCTGGATCGTATCTATATTAGTTCATCCCTCTCGCATACATTATTTGTGCAGTTAAAGAAGGCAGCTGGTTTGGCAACTGTTCCAGTTCAGGTAGTGCCTAATGTTAAATTAGATACGTTCAATGCTGGTGTTCATGATGGTTGTATAGCGTTAAAATCCCGTATCACGTATCAGTCTTTACAGGAAGTAATTGATTGGGTGGTTGGCGCTGGAAGATCGCCTTTATTTTTAATGCTTGATGGGATTACGGATGTTAGAAACATTGGGGGTATTGCACGTACTGCATACTGTACTGGTGTGGATGCGATTATTATTCCGGATAAAGGAGTGGGGGCGCTTCAAGAAGATGCTATGCTGACCTCTGCAGGTGCCTTGGAGAAGATTGCTATTTGCCGGGTAGATTCGTTGTTTAAAGCTGTTGATACTCTACATTTAAATGGAGTGCAGGTATATGCAACTCAAATGAAAGGAGGCACATCTTTGAAAGATGCAAATTTTGTAGAACCCTGTTGTATTATACTTGGGAGTGAGGATAAGGGAATTTATCCTGCTTTACTTAAAAGAGCTGATGCCGCAGTGTATATACCAATGCGGGGAGATTTTGACTCACTCAATGTGTCGGTTTCAACGGGTATTATCTTGTTCGAAGCGATGAATCAACGTATGGCAAAAAAATGAGCAAGCACTCCTTACAGCTAGTTGAATGTCCACGTGATGCGATGCAAGGGTTGCCATTCCTTATTCCCACGCAAAAAAAAATAGATTATTTTAATGCACTGCTTCAGGTAGGATTTCATACCCTTGATTTTGGGAGTTTTGTTTCCAAGAAAGCCGTTCCTCAGCTGGCTGATACTGCTGAAGTATTGACTGGACTACATCGAGGAGAGAGTAATACAAAGTTGCTGGTGATCGTAGCAGCGGTCAAAGGGGCGTTAGAGGCAGTATCCTATCAACCAGTTGATGTATTAGGATACCCATTTTCTGTATCGCCTACCTTTCAATTAAAAAATACCCGTCAAACATTAGCTGATTCCTTTGATACCGTAAGTCACATTAAAGAAGCTTGTCACGATGCGCAGAAGGATCTAGTGGTATATCTGTCAATGTCTTTTGGCAACCCATATGGAGACGAATACAATAGAAAGATAGTATTAGATCAAATTGAATCACAGCTTAGACTAGGAATAAAAATTATTGCTTTGGCTGATACCGTTGGGCATGCGACTCCCAAACAGGTCTACGAATTAACTTCATCTGTCATTCAGACATTTCCAGAGGCGCAATTTGGTCTGCATTTACATGGGGAAAAAAGCAATTGGCAAGAAAAAGTGAAGGCTGGTTATGAAGCAGGATGTAATCGATTTGATGGGGCATTGGGGGGATTTGGGGGTTGTCCCTTTACAGGGAGTGAACGAGTGGGGAACCTTGACACTGTTGATCTTTTTTCATGGTTTGATCAGCAGCATTTGGAAACAGGCATAAATAAGTCTCATATTTTGAGTTGCGCAAAAATGGCAACTCAACTTTTTGCATAATATGCAGTGGTCATTACCCATCCATATTAAAC
>SXWI01000114.1 GCA_005791465.1 Bacteroidota bacterium
ACTGCTATGCAGCAGTTTGGTAACTCATGGGTAAACTATCTGCGTCCTGCCGGTTATGATCCTTCCATCCGTTGGGAGACTACTACAACCACCAACTTCGGGGTGGACTATGGTTTCTTCAACAATCGCGTGAGCGGTTCGGTAGATTACTACAAACGCAAAACAAAAGATCTATTGGCTAACGTGGCCGTGGCTTCTGGAGCCAACTTTGTAAATGAAATTGTTACTAACGTAGGTAATATCAATAGCGAAGGGGTAGAGGTTACGTTGAATTTAGTGCCCATTCGCAACAAGAATGTTACTTGGGATATTAACATGAACTATACGTATAACAAAGCCACAATTACCAACTTGTTACGTAATCCTGATCCTAAGTTCAAAGGACAAGAGGTTACAGGAATTGGGGGTGGTACCGGGAATACAATCGGTATCCATTCGGTTGGGTTTGCTCCTAATAGCTTCTATATGCTGAAGCAGATTTATGATCAAAATGGAAAGCCCATTGAAGGTTTGTTCGAGGATACTAACCGTGATGGCTTGATTAATAATGACGATCGTCAGATCAGTCAGAAGCCTGCGGCAGATGTATTATTGGGCTTCAGCACTTCATTGAGCATCAAAAAATTCTCTTTTGGAATTGCAGGCCATGGTATGTTGGGCAACTACCTCTACAACAACGTAAATTCTAATAACGCAACCATGCGTTCAATCAAGAATCCCGTTCAGTTTATAGGAAATGCAACCCGTGATTTACTGACCACTAATTTCAACAACAACTGGTATTTGTCTGACTACTATTTGGACAACGCTTCCTTCTTCCGTATCGACAATATTAATTTCGGTTATGAGGCAGGACGTGTATTCAACGATAAGGCAACGCTTCGTGTAAATGCCAGCATCCAGAACGTTTTTCTGATTACAAAGTATGGTGGACTGGATCCAGAGAATGCAGGCGATGGTGGAGTGGATGGCAACTTGTATCCTCGTCCTCGTGTGTACTCAATTGGTTTCAATCTTGACTTTTAATTTTAAAATCAACGCATCATGAAAAATATAGTCATCAAAAACACACTGCTGCTGGGAGTTGTTCTTTTTCTCAGTGCTTGTGCAAAAAAGTTGGATTTATTTCCACCCAATGACCTGACTTCTGCCGATGTATATTCTACAGCTGCTGGGTATCGTCAGGTATTGGCTAAAGTATATGGAGGTTTAGCAACCACTGGTAACAGTGGTCCTGCTGGTGCTTCTGATATTCAGGGTTTGGATGAAGGTTCACAGTCACCTTTTCTCCGCGGTTTCTTTAACTGTCAGGAGCTTCCAACCGATGAAGCAGTTGTATCCTGGAATGACCAAACAATTAAAGATTTTCATAACCTCAGTTACTCCAGCGCAGATCCTTTCTTAAAAGGAATGTATGCACGCCCCATCTATAATATCATGGTGGCCAACGAGTACCTGCGTGAGTCAACAGACGAAAAATTAACGGCCCGTAAATTGAGTGCTGATGAAGTGAATGCAATCAAGGCTACACGCCCTGAAGCTCGTTTCCTTCGTGCTTTCAATTACTGGGTGATGATGGATTTATTCGGTCGTTCAACTTTTATTACGGAGGCAAATGAAGTGGGCACCAATCTTCCCCAAGAGATTTCTCGTGCTAACCTCTTCAATTACATTGAAGCTGAGTTGAAGGCTATTGAGAACGAACTAAAAAATCCTCGTACTAATGAATATGGTCGTGTAGATAAAGGCGCAGCATGGGCCTTATTAGCACGTATGTATTTGAATGCACAAGTATATACTGGATCTGCTCGTTGGAGCGATGCTATCACGTATGCAAGCAAAGTAATTGCTGGTGGCTATACATTACACAGCAACTATCGTGAGTTGTTCATGGCTGATAATAACAAGCGTACTGGCGAAATTATATTTGCCATTACCTGCGATGGATTGAAGGCTCGTTCCTATGGCAATACAACCTTCTTTATTCACGCAGCTGCAGGTGGAGACTATGCGGACTTCGGAACCAGCGATGGTTGGTTTGGTTATCGTGCTACAAAAGGATTGGCTGATCGTTTCGCTGATCTAACTGGTGCAACTGATCGTCGCGCTATGTTTACAACATCATTGTATGGCACTAACCCTGCACAGATAACTATTAATGATGTAGCTGATTTCAGCAATGGTCTACACGTTAATAAATGGAGAAATATTCGTTCTGACGGCCAGCCTGTTTCTGATGCTACGCGTTACTGGTCTGATATTGACTTCCCCGTTTTCCGTTTATCTGAAATGCATTTAATCTACATCGAGGCCACCCTTCGTGGGGGAACAGGTGGAGACGCTGCTACTGCATTGGCTTATATCAATGCAATCCGTCAGCGTGCACACAGTGGTAGCACTGCTTCAGACATCACAGCTAGTCAGTTAACGCTTGACTTTGTGTTGGATGAAAGAGCTCGTGAATTGTATTGGGAAGGACACAGAAGAACGGATCTAATTCGTTATGGTCGTTTAACTACCGGCACCTACCTCTGGCCTTGGAAAGGTGGTGTAGCTTCTGGTACTGCAGTAGATAGCAAGTATAACTTATTCCCTGTACCTGCCTCTAACAGAACTTCTAATCCAAACCTGAGCCAAAACCCCGGCTTCTAATCAACAATAAAATTGATTGCCATGAAAAACATAGCAAAGCTTCTGTTGGGATCCTTCCTCTTGATGGGGATTGTTTCCTGCGATAAAGAAGAAAATCAAATCATGTACATGGGTGGAACCAACCCTGTGTTGTCTACTACAGCTACGGCACCTATTGTTCTTCGTAAAGAGAACAGAGACCAAGTTGGTCTTGTACTGAATTGGACAAACCCTAATTACCGTTTTACTACGGGAGTAAGTTCTCAGGACGTTACTTACTTACTTCAAGTTGATACCGTTGGCGGAAACTTCGCTAGTCCCAACAAACAAGAGTTAGCCATCGCCAAGGAGTTGGGAACTCGAATGACTGTAAAAGATCTAAATACTGTATTAGGTAAAATGGAGCTAAGAGCTGGAGTAGCTTACAACATGCAAATGCGTGTGCGAGCTTCGCTGATCAATGGAACAGTTCCTTTGCTCTCTAACACGATCACTGTTCGTATTACACCTTATCTTGACTTTGCTGTAGAACCTCCTGGAACTGAAGCGGGTGGTTATAACGATGCGGGCCTGTGGGCAATCGGTGATGCATTTGCATCAGGTTGGAGCAATCCAATGGGTGCTCCATACAATTTAACACAGAAGTTCAGAAGAGATGCCAGCAATCCGTTGCTGTACATTTTGGATGATGTAACCTTCAATGCAGGTGGTTATTATAAATTAATACAAGCTCAAGGAGTTTGGGGAACACAGTATCATGCCTTGGCACCGGCTGCTGCACTAGGTGGCGAATTTGAAAAGCGTGATGCCGATCCTGCTTTCCAAAGCCCAGGGGCTGGTCGCTATAAAATTGAGGTAAACTTCCAGACTGGTAAATACAAATTAACCAGACTCTAAACCTAAAAACGTACTGCTATGAAAAATATGCGTAAACTCTTTTATCTGGGTCTGGTGCTGGGAATCGCAGCTTGTACTAAAGTGGCTGATTTGCCCTTTTATAAACCAGGTAACTCTGTTGTACTAAGTTCAAACTTTACCAGTGTAACCTCTACATTGGCGGATAGTACCCGCAATGTGATCAGTTTTAACTGGACTAACCCACAACACGGAACAGATTCTGCTAATTACAAATATGTTCTTTCCATTGACTCAGCGGGTCGCAACTTTAGTCGTGAAATAACTAAAACTGTTAAGGGTGTTCGTAACACCGCCATCACAGGTCGCGAGTTGAATGGTATTCTACTTAACTATGGTTTTGCATTAGGAAGAACACATTCACTCGATGTGAAAGTGGCTTCTTCTTATGGCAATAACAATGAGAAATTGGAGTCCAATGTACTCCGTATCACCGTTACTCCTTTTGAAGATCCTTCTGTATTGGTTTCACAGAACGCAACGCTTTCTCCAAGCTTAGCAACTTCCAATGATCCTGGTAATACGTTTACCTGGACACGTTCTTTTGTAGGCTATACAGCAGATATCACTTATACCCTGCAGTATGATTCTGCTGGAAAGAATTTTGCTTCTCCTCGTGATTTTGCAGTAGGAGCAAATCGCTTGAACGTAACCTTGACAAATTTTGAAATGAATGAGACGGCTCTCAACGAAGGGGTTGCTGGTGGAAATCCTGGAAGAATTGAATACCGTGTTCGTGCGGTTACTGCGCAAGGGGCTACTTCTTTTTCAAACACTGTCAATGTGTTGATCAACACGTACATTCCAATTCTTCGTTTCTATATGCCTGGTGGCTATCAGTCTGCAACCGGTAATGGAAACAACTGGGATCCAGGAACCGCTCCTGAGTTGATTCGTGATATTCGTCCAGAAGCAATGAACAAATTGTACTACACCTATATCTATTTGCCTGCTAACGCTGAATTTAAAGTAACGCAAGGTCGTGACTGGGCTATCAACTATGGTGGTACCAACAATAACCTGGCTCAAAATGGTGCCAACTTCACTGTGAGCACAGCTGGTGTTTATCGCGTTTCTATCGATCGCGCTAACATGAAGTACGATATCCGCGAAGGCCGCATGGGCTTTGTAGGTGGTGCTACCGGTGCCGGTTGGAATCCTGGTGCTTCCTTCCCTAACTACGCAATGGGACATCCTGAGAAAAATCTATTTGTAGGATTAACTAACCTCAACTCCTCTGGTGGCTGGAAGTTGATCGACTTCAATAACTGGAACAGCGGTGATATTACTGCAGCCAATGCGCGCAGTTATGGATCTAACGGTGGTAGTGGTTCTGCATTGGAAGTGAATGGACCCAATATGCCTGATGTTAGTGCTACAGGACGTTACCGTGTAATTTGGGATGGTCGTAACGTAAATAGTATTCGTTATGAAATTTCTCCTGCCAACGAAATGCGTGTTGTTGGAGATGGTCTAACAGGTGTGTCTGCCTGGAACCCGGGAGCCAGTCCTCAAATGACCTACTCCGGTAATGGTGTTTGGACAATTACCGTTGCCTTGGAAGCTAATAGGGATATTAAATTCCTGGCTGGTAATGCATGGGGTGCTTTTGATTACGAAGATGCCAGTGGTGGAAGTCAGTCCACAGGTTCTCCTCGCAGAATCAAGTGGGATGGAGGTCCGAATTTCAAAACACCAACCACAGCGGGTACTTACACAATTACATTGAATGAAAATACACAGACGGTTACTATCAACTAATCTTCCGACTTACTGAATAGAAAACGGCTCCCTCGTGGAGCCGTTTTTTTTATCTTTAATCAGCAACCAATTTCAACTCTCGATGCGAAGCCGATTTGTTTTATTGCCACTCTTATTTTTATTCAGTACGCTCAGCGGCTGTGGTCAAAAAAATTCTCCCGCTCCTCCTGCGTCGAATGAACTTTTGATTAAAGGGGCAGATATAAGTTGGATCAGCGAGATGGAAGCGACAGGGAAAAGATTCTACACTTCAAGTGGTGTTGAAAAAGACCCTGTTTTATTGATGAAAGAAATAGGGATGAACGCAATCCGGCTACGAGTATGGGTAAATCCTGCGGATGGTTGGAATGGATTACAAGATGTAATCAATAAAGCAATGCGAGTCAGACAAGCCGGTATGAAGTTGCTGATTGATTTTCATTACAGTGATAGTTGGGCCGATCCAGGTAAACAAAATCCACCGGCAACTTGGGCTGGACGCGGGGTTGCTGCTATATGTGATTCTGTTCGTGCACATACAATACGTGTATTGTCGGCATTAGTTCTAAGAGGGGTAACTCCTGAATGGGTTCAAATTGGAAACGAAACCAATGACGGAATGCTTTGGCCTTTGGGAAAGGCTTCTCTGCAAATGGGGAATTATGCAAGTTTTTTTAAGGCCGGTTATGAAGCTGTTAAGCAAATAGATCCTACCATCAAAGTGATGGTGCATTTATCCAATGGGTATGATGCAGGGCTATTTCGCTGGAATTTAGATGGGCTTCAACAATATGGTGTCATGTGGGATTTGATTGGACTCTCTCTCTATCCAACGCAGTCAAACTGGCCCGAATTAGTTACACAATGCAAGGCCAATATGCTTGAACTGGTCAATCGGTACAACACACCGGTGATGGTTTCCGAAGTAGGCATGCCCTGGGACCAAGCCGATGCCTGCTATTTATTTTTAAAGGAACTACAAATTCAGCTCCGTTCCATCCCCAGTCAAAAAGGGTTGGGAATTTTCTATTGGGAACCTCAGTGTTATGGAAACTGGAAGGGGTACACGCTGGGAGCATTTGACAATGCCGGCCGTCCGACCCGGGCAATGACCGCCTTTCAGTAAGGACTAAAAAAATCAGTCAAAAATTTTATTGAAAATCAATGCTTTGCAAAGGCATCTTGAAAAATTAACCCTCTTTTTCACGGTGGTGTGCCTAAGCAGGCCTACCTTTGCGGTCCATTTTTAATCAGGTCCTGGGATAGCGGGATCTCAAATAAAACATCATGAGTAAACTACATTTCACTACCAAACATGCGAACGAGGCTACCGTTAAGCGCAACTGGTTTGTTGTGGACGGTACTAATCAAACCGTGGGTCGTATGTGTTCCCGCATTGCTGCTGTATTGCGCGGGAAAAACAAAGCCAGCTACACACCACACGTTGACACTGGCGATTATGTTATTGTAACTAACTGCGAAAAGGTTGTATTGACCGGTAAAAAACTGGATCAAAAAATGTACGACCATTTTACAGGTTACCCAGGCGGATTAAAAGAAGAGGTTGCTTCCAGTTTGTTGAAGCGTCGTCCTGAAGTGGTCATTGAGCGTGCTGTAAAAGGAATGCTTCCTAAAAACAGATTGGGTCGTAAAATGATCAAGAAATTATTTGTGTATCAAGGCGCTGCACATCCACATGGCGCACAACAACCCAAGGAACTTAAATTCTGATTCAACCTTACAAACAACTAATAAATGGAAAAGCAAAAGAACAGCGTAGGTCGTCGTAAGGAAGCCGTAACACGCGTTTTCCTTACCAAGGGTGACGGGAAAATTACGGTGAACGACAAAGACTACAAGCAATATTTTTCTCTGGTCTACTTACAAAACCAAGTAGAGCGTCCCTTCAAAACTGTTGAGGTGATAGGCAAATACGATGTAAAAATCAATGCTGCCGGTGGTGGCGTAAAAGGACAAGCTGAAGCTGCTATGTTGGGTATTTCCCGCATATTGGTAGAATTGAATCCTGAGTTTCGTCCTGCGCTTAAAGCAGCTGGATTACTAAAACGTGATCCTCGTTCTGTAGAGCGTAAGAAGTTCGGTCATAAGAAAGCTCGTCGTAGCTACCAGTTCTCCAAACGTTAATCGCCTTCAATCAATTTTAAAGTACTTATACCTTATATGGAAAATAATACATCCTTACAACAGCAACTTCTCGAGGCCGGTGTACATTTTGGTCACCTGAAAAAGAAGTGGAATCCCAAGATGTTGCCTTACATCTTTGCTGAGAAGAAAGGTATTCATATCATCGACCTGAA
>SXWI01000115.1 GCA_005791465.1 Bacteroidota bacterium
CTTAATGGCCGAACCATTACACCCGATTATCCACTGGAGGGTAGCACGTATTACTCAGGAGGAGCAGGTCTTTCCTCAACCATTGAAGATTATGCCATCTTTCTGCAAATGTTATTGAATGGAGGAATCTATAATGGCAAAAGAGTACTGGGCCGAAACACTGTAGATATGATGATCACCAATCAAATTGGAGAAGTGCCGTATAGTAATAACGACAAGTTTGGTTTAGGATTTTCTATCATTACAGATAAAAGTCAAGGACGAACCCCCGCCAACGCAGGAACCTTTGCCTGGGGTGGCGCCTTTGCCACTTCGTACTGGGTAGATCCCAAAGAAAATATGGTGTACTTGTTTTATCGACAATTACAAAACACAACCAAAGGGGAGATGGTAGAAAAGTTTAGAGCGATGGTCTACCAAGCTATACAAGACTGATTAATAAGAACGTAGTTTTTGAATCGATGCATCCAGTCTTGCGGTTGCTAAAAATTCTTTTTCCAAGACAGTGCTAAACGGTACAGGTGTATCCAAAGAAGCACAACGCATTACCGGAGCATCCAACCATTCAAAACAATGTTCAGCGATCCAAGCTGCAATTTCTCCGCCAAAACCACCCGTGAGTGTGTCCTCGTGTAGTACTAATACCCGACCGGTATCACGTACTGCTTTTTTAATCGCATCAGTATCGAGTGGAAATAAGGTTCGCAAATCGAGAATGCCGATAGAATAATCTGGATGAGCCGCTGCATAGTCAATAGCCCAATGCACGCCACTACCATACGTGATGATGATAATTTCTTCTCCATTTAAAACTTGTTTGGCTTTACCAATTTCAATTTCATAATAGGTTTCGGGTACTAAGCCGGTTACAGAACGGTAAAGCGCCTTATGCTCAAAGAATAAAACTGGATTAGGATCATTTAGGGATGCAATCAATAAACCTTTTGCATCCAACGGGGTGGCAGGATATACCACTTTCAATCCAGGGATATGTGTGAACCACGCTTCATTACTCTGTGAGTGAAAGGGACCAGCACCCACGCCAGCGCCCGTAGGCATTCGAACCACTACGTTGGCATTTTGTCCCCACCGGTAATGAATTTTAGCCAGGTTATTTACAATTTGATTTAACCCAACCGATACAAAATCTGCAAACTGCATTTCTACCATCGAAGAATACCCCTCGAGGGAAAGTCCTAAAGCGGTACCGAGAATTGCGCTTTCACAAAGCGGCGTATTTCGTATTCGCTGCTCTCCAAATTGCTGTACAAATCCTTCCGTAATTTTAAAAGCTCCTCCGTAAGCAGCAATGTCTTGCCCCATTAAAACCAGACGAGGATCTTTTTCCAACTGTTGCCGTAAGCCTTCACTGATCGCATCCACAAAACGAAGTTCTCTGCCCTGATCGTCGGCAGTTAATACCGCCAGTGGTTCAGTACGAGGAGCATACACATCGTTCAATTCATTTTCCGGGGCAGCAATAACAGGAGCAGGTGCCAGTCCAATAGCAAGCTCTGCCTCTATTTTCTGTTTGAATTCATTTTTGATATCTGCCACATCAAAAGATGTTAGCACTCCTTGCTCAATCAAGTAGCGTTCATAATTTTTTATAGGATCTTTTTGTTCCCAAGTAGTAAATAATTCAGCCGGTACATATTTGGTTCCGCTGGCTTCCTCGTGCCCGCGCATTCTAAATGTCATGCACTCGATGAGATAGGGTTTTTGATTACGAATGCAATAATCACGTACTCCTTTGATAGTATCGTATACTGTTAAAATATTATTCCCATCAATACGAACTCCTTCCATCCCATATCCCGCTGCCTTATCAATCAACCGCTCACACCTGTATTGTTCCTGCACAGGTGTACTTAATCCATATCCATTGTTTTCGATCAAAAAAATAACAGGCAGGTCCCATACCGCTGCCACATTCAATGCTTCATGAAAATCTCCTTCACTGGTACCTCCATCGCCCGTGAAAGCGAGCGAAACTTTATCCTTCTTGGCCAATTTATAAGCTAAGGCCGCTCCATCCGCTACTGCTAACTGAGGACCCAAGTGTGAAATCATTCCACAGATATGATGCTCCTTACTTCCAAAGTGAAAACTACGTTCTCTTGCTTTGCTATACCCTTGTTGGGTACCCTGCCATTGAAGAAATAATTGATGCAAGGGCATTTGCCGCGTAGTAAATACCCCCAGATTACGATGCAAGGGCATGATCCACTCATCAGGCTGCAAGGCCAATGTAGCTCCAACTGCTATGGCTTCCTGGCCAATTCCACTAAACCACTTTGAAATTTTTCCTTGCCGTAATAATACCAGCATTTTATCCTCGATCATGCGGGGCCATAACAACTGCCTGTAAAAGGCAAGCAATTGTTCATTCGACAAATCCTTTCGATCGAAGGTCATAGCACAAATTTCAGAAAATAAATTTAACAGCCATTACACTACTACTAGTTCATAGAAATCAGCCGGATCAAAATAACGCTGCGCCAGGGCTTGTAATTGTTGCGCATCAACGCTTCGAATGGTATCAATGGTGCGATGAAAATGAGCAGGAGGCAGCCCATTTAAAATAAGGTTTTTCCAGCGTGCAATCAATTGAAAAGGACCGTCCAGGTCTCCCAAGAGTCCTCCCATCATGTAATTGCGCACCAGATTCAATTCATCTTCAGCAATGAGCTCATTACATAAACGATTCATTTCAGCATATACCTCCCGTATCGTTGCTTCACAAACTTCTTTTCCGGCCTCTGTACTGATCATCCACGCTGAAGTTTGTTGCAGATTCAGCAGATAACTATGAATTCCATAGGTATACCCTTTTTCCTCACGAATATTACTCATGAGTCTTGAGCCAAAAAATCCCCCAAACACTGTATTTAATACAAGAGCCGGTAAAAAATCCGGATGATGTCTGTTAGGAAAAGGACGTGCTATACGAATTGCACCTTGAATACCTGTCGGATCATTTTGAATAGTAAACTTCTTTTGTTCAGCTGGATGTAGCAAATGCGTTGGCAATACCGGTGAATCAATTGGAAGATTTCCAAAAAATCGGTTTAGCTTCTCCAATAAATCAGCTGGAATTTTACCAGCTACAAAAAGTTGAAAATGTCCACGCTTGTAATAACGATCATAGAACTCAAGCAATGCATCACGTGTCAGCAAATCAAAGGAGACAGGAGAGCTATATTTGCCATAGGGATGCTCCTCTCCAAATAAATAAGCATCAATCAAACGGCCCGCTACATAATCTGACTTACGCAGATTAACAGATAACCGTTGTTTCATATTCTGCTGATACAACAACAATTCATGTTCAGGAAAAACAGACTCAGTAAGTACTTCCCGGATCAAAGGAAGTAATACATCGATATGCTTGTTCAAGCAATGAAGGGTAAGAGCTGCCTGTTCGTTATAACAACCACGATTGACATAGGCTCCTACATAATCGATCTTCTCATCCAGCTCATAGGCCGTATGTGTGGTTGTTCCAGCACGCAATAAATAATTGGTAGTGGCCGCTATCAAGTTTTGAGTTTCATAACAGTTGCCTGCTTTGTAGAGCCATTCAATTTGCAAGACCTCTTCAGCGCCCCCATCAATCATATACACATCAACACCATTATCTAAGTGATGATGGGCGCAAGGCTTTAGTTCTAGCTGATAGTGTACCGCATCGACTATCGGTGGCATTTTTTTTCGATCAATCATGCGGGGGGATTTGCGTAATAATAAAGTGTGTTTTCATTCTCGGAGCGGAACAGTTCGTTGGCCACTGTAGCAACTTCTGCTGTTGTAACTGCTGCATATTTGCCAAGTTCTTGGTTCATCCAGACCGCATCTCCCAATAATTCGTAATACGCTAGACTACTGGCACGACTCATGACACTCATGTCTTCAAATGCAATAGCACTCTCTGTTTTATTTTTTACTTTTTCTAACTCCTGCTCCGAAGGGGGCTGTGACTTGAAAGCATTCAATTGTTCCTGCAAGGCCTGCTCAGCTTTTTCCATACTTACTCCTTCCACAAGCTTTCCTTCAATAGTTACCAAGCCAGGATCACTACTCCCAAAATGATAACAATCAATATGCACAAATAATTTTTGCTCTTTAACCAATTGCTGGTGCAAACGAGAAGAGGCGCTGCC
>SXWI01000116.1 GCA_005791465.1 Bacteroidota bacterium
ATCTACTATTCTCATAAAGTTCACGCAGGTATTAATCAAATTAATTGCTTGTACTGTCATGGAAGTGCAGAACAGAGCAAGCACGCGGCTATTCCTTCTGTGAATACTTGTATGAATTGCCACAAGGCTATTCAAGCTTATGAGAAAGGACCGAAGATTTTTGATGAGGATGGAAATGAGATTGACGGTACAGCGGAGATTCAGAAATTATATGAATATGCCGGATTTGATCCCGATCAGCCTAACAAATGGGATCCATCTATGATCAAGAAGCCAATTGAGTGGGTTAAGATTCACAACCTACCTGACCACGTTTATTTC
The DNA here is from genome assembly GCA_005791465.1 of Bacteroidota bacterium. Classification (GTDB taxonomy): domain Bacteria; phylum Bacteroidota; class Bacteroidia; order Chitinophagales; family Chitinophagaceae; genus JJ008. Next base: position 322 of record SXWI01000116.1, read on the forward strand.
AGCCACGCTCAGCACGTGACTGCCGGTAAGGTTCAGTGCCAGAGCTGTCATGGTGCAATCAATGAGATGGGTGAGGTAAAACAAGTAGCCGATTTGAGCATGGGATGGTGTATTAATTGCCACCGTGAGTCAAATGTTCAATTTAACTACGATAGCACAAAAGGTAATAAATTCTATAGCATTTACGAAAAGTTTCATAATGACTTAAAGGCTGGAAAAATGGATAGTATCAAGGTAAAAGATATCGGCGGCCTGGAGTGTCAAAAATGTCACTATTAAGATTATTTGAACCCACCAACCAAGGAAATTATGAGCCAAAAAAAGTACTGGCAGAGCTTCGGGGAGGTTAATGAGAGCGAGAGCTTCAAACAACAGAACCAGGACGAGTTCCGGGAAGAGTTGCCCTTCGAAGGGATGGATGACAAAGGTCTTTCGGATGCCACGGCACCCCGCCGGGATTTTTTGAAATACCTCGGATTCAGCACCGCCGCAGCAACCTTAGCTGCTAGCTGTAAGATTCCGGTTAAAAAGGCTATTCCTTTTGCCAATCGTCCAGAAAATATTATTCCGGGTGTTGCCCAATATTATGCTACCACCTTCGTGCAAGATGGCGATGTGGTTCCCGTGTTGGCCAAAGTTCGAGACGGACGTCCTATCAAGATTGAAGGAAACGATCGATGTGCTTTTACTGGTGGCGGAACATCCGCCCGTGTACAGGCCTCTGTATTGGATCTATATGATACCCACCGTATTCGTTTTCCTCAGCAAAAAGTAGGGAATGGTGAAGAAGCGCGTTTTGAGGAAGTGCCTACCTATGAACAAATGGATAAGTTGGTGGCTGATGCCATCAAAGCAGCGGGTGGTTCAACGGTGTTATTAACCAGCACACTCAATTCTCCTTCTACTAAAGCAATTATCGCAGCTTACCCAGGTTTACGACATATACAATATGATGCTGTTTCTTTCAGCGGTATGTTGTTAGCCAATGAAGCGACAGGTTTTGGACGTCGTTTACCTTCTTATGAATTTGGTGCGGCCAAAGTGATTGTGAGTTTGGGTGCCGATTTCTTAGGTTCATGGTTGAGTCCTGTTGAGTTTGCAAAAGGCTATGCAGCCGGACGCAAAATCGATGAGAAGAATCCTTCCATGAGCAAGCATTATCAAATTGAAGGATACTTGAGTTTGACAGGTGCTAGCGCTGATGAAAGATTTGTTTGTCGTCCTTCTGAAACTGGATTGGTTGCACTTGCTTTGTTGAGTGCTGTAAGTGGAAAAGGTGCTGAAGGAATTAAGGATACTAAATTAAAAGCAGGTATTGAAAAAGCGGCTGCTGACCTTCGTAAAAATGCAGGTGCTTCTCTAGTAATCTGCGGAAGCAACGATACTAATACACAGGTTGTAGTTAATGCAATCAACCAGGCCATCGGTGCTTATGGAAAAACAATCGATTGGGGTAAGTCTGTTAATTACCGCGCAGGCGTAGATGCTGAGTTTGAGCAACTGGTAAAAGATATGGAAGCGGGAGCGGTTGGTACACTTCTTGTGTACGGCGCAAATCCTGTATACACTTACCACAAAGCAGATGTATTGAAGGCTGCGTTGAAAAAAGTAAAAGCAACTGTTTCCTTTAGCGAGCGAATGGATGAGACTACAGAACTCTGTCAGTTCATCCTTCCTTCTAATCATTATCTGGAAAGTTGGGGAGATGCTTCACCAAAAGCTGGAGTAACCAGTTTTATCCAGCCAACTATTTATCCGCTGTTTAAAACCAGAGCTTTCCAAACTTCATTATTAAAGTGGAGTGGAAATGATACTAGCTATGAAGAATATTTCAAACAGTATTGGATCGGTCAATTAGGTTCTGAAGTTTCTTTCAATACAGTTTTACAAGAAGGAATACAAGATAATTCGCTTCCTATTGCTGCTGGTTCTTACAGCAGTGCAGCCTTGGCTGCTGCAGCGCAGGCTATTACTACTGCATCTGCAGTTACAGGCACTGAAATTGTATTGTATCAAAAAGCATCTATTGGAACTGGAACGGGTGCTACCAATCCTTGGTTGCAGGAATTGCCTGATGGTGTTTCCAAAGCCAGCTGGGGTAACTATGCCTTGGTAAGTATGACCATGGCTAAAGAGTTACTCGGAGTAAACTTGATCGATGGAACAGAGAAAGAAATAAATAATTACGAATTCTATCCGCTTAAACCCGTTATCAAAATAACAATGGGTGGAAAAGAAATGGAATTACCGATTCTGGCTGTTCCTGGTATGCAATCCAATACTATTGCTGTGGCACTGGGATATGGCAGAAGCGAAAAGCTGGGTCGTACTTGTGCGGGCGTTGGTAAGAATGCGTACATCTTTACTTCACAAGTCGGTAATGGCGTTTCTTATCAAGGAACAGTAACGGTAGCTGATGCAGGTCGTAAAGAAAAAGTTGCACAGTCTCAGATTCATAATACCTATGATGATCGTGTGGAAGTAGTGCGTGAAACTACACTAGCTACTTTGGTCAAGCATCCGAATGTTATTCCTGATTATCGTAATCATCTTGAAGAAACCTACGGTAAAAGCCAGGATGGTAAAATAACGGACTATCGCACAGAAGGAACTCTGTATCCTACGCATAGCCAACCCGGAATTAAGTGGGGAATGAATATTGATATGAATGCATGTTATGGTTGCGGCGCTTGCGTGGTGGCCTGTCATGCAGAGAACAATGTTCCAGTGGTTGGTAAGAGTGAAGTATTGCGTTACCACGACATGCACTGGTTGCGCATCGATCGCTATTTTGTTAGTGATGCTACTAATCCTGACGAATTAAAAGGAGTGGTTTTCCAGCCCATGATGTGTCAGCATTGCGATAATGCTCCTTGTGAAAACGTTTGTCCGGTTGCAGCAACTAACCATAGTTCCGAGGGAATTAACCAGATGACCTATAACCGTTGTATCGGTACTCGTTATTGCGCCAATAACTGTCCTTATAAAGTTCGTCGTTTCAACTGGGCGGATTATACTGGGGCGGATAGCTTCCCGAACAACCGCGATCAGCAGTTGGTGGGTAAGCTCGATCCAGTAGTGGAGCAAATGAACGATGAATTAACACGCATGGTATTGAATCCGGATGTAACGGTTCGTTCTCGTGGTGTAATTGAAAAATGTTCTTTCTGTTTCCAACGTTTGCAAGCCGCTAAGTTGGAAGCGAAAAAAGCGAATCGTCCTTTGCAGGATGGCGAAGCAAAAACAGCTTGTCAAACAGCTTGTGCCGCTAACGCAATTGTGTTTGGTAATGTAAATGATCCGAATAGCGCCATCACTGCTGTTCGTGCTAGCAATACCAATCGCAGTTACTATGTACTTGAGCAGTTACACGTGTTGCCGAATGTTAGCTACCTGGCCAAAGTCCGTAACACGGACGAGGTGCTGGAAGTAGAGGAACACCATGCTGCTCCTGCTGCACACGGAACTGAAACCAAACATGAAACTGCTAAACCCGAAGCTGCACATCATTAATTCCTGAACCAACTCTATCAACCATTTCTATGTCATTACTTAGATACGAATCACAGGTCAGAGCTCCGTTGGTCGATGGTACCAAGGACTATCATCAGGTAACAGAGGATATCTGTCGTCCTGTGGAAAACAAACCATCTCGTTTATGGTGGATTGGATTTTCCATTTCTGTAGCCCTGTTACTATTTGGTATTTTATCCGTAGCTATGGAAGTTACTTACGGAACGGGTCAATGGAACCTGAACCGCACCATTGGTTGGGGTTGGGATATTACCAACTTCGTATGGTGGGTAGGTATCGGTCACGCCGGAACCTTAATTTCTGCGATTCTATTGTTGTTCCGTCAGGGATGGAGAACGGGTGTGAACAGAGCTGCGGAAGCGATGACCATCTTTGCGGTAATGTGTGCTGGTCAGTTCCCTATCTGGCACATGGGTCGTGTATGGAATGCGTTTTTTGTTCTTCCTTATCCTAATACACGTGGACCACTTTGGGTGAACTTCAATTCACCGCTCTTATGGGACGTGTTTGCGATCTCAACTTATTTTACCGTTTCCTTATTGTTCTGGTATTCAGGATTGATTCCTGATATGGCCACTTTACGTGATCGCGCTAAGTTGAAATGGCGCAAAACTTTTTATGGGGTTGCTGCATTTGGATGGACGGGTTCCACCAAGCACTGGCAACGTCATGAATCACTTTCATTGGTGTTGGCCGGTTTAAGTACACCGCTGGTACTTTCTGTACACACGATCGTATCCTTTGACTTTGCTACCTCTGTGGTACCTGGCTGGCATACTACCATCTTCCCTCCTTATTTCGTGGCGGGTGCGATCTTCTCTGGATTTGCGATGGTACAAACCCTGCTGGTTGTGACGCGTAAAGTATTATCACTGGAGGAATATATCACCCTTGAACACGTTGAAGTGATGAATAAAGTGATTGTGTTAACGGGTTCTATTGTGGGTATCGCATATTTGACCGAGTTATTTATGGCTTGGTACAGTGCCGTTGATTATGAGTGGTTTGCATTTAAGGAAAACCGCTTGAATCTGAGCAGCCCCTATGGTTGGAGCTATTGGATCATGATGGGGTGTAACGTGCTTTCTCCCCAAATTTTTTGGTTCCGTAAGATGCGTCGTAATCTTTTTGTGACCTTCTTTATGTCGATTCTGGTTAACATCGGTATGTGGTTTGAGCGATTTGTAATTATCGTTACTTCTATTTATCGGGATTATCTTCCTTCTTCTTGGAGTACTTATTATACTCCTACGATTTGGGAGGTTGGATTTTACTTGGGAACCTTCGGTCTATTTTTTACTTGCTATTTCTTATTCTCTAAATATTTCCCTGTAATTGCCATTGCGGAAATCAAGCACATCCTCAAGCGTAGCGGTGAAAATTATAAGGGTAAGATGAACAAGGAAGAAGAAGATACGGTCACACAATTTGACGAACATCACTTGCACGATCATCATTAATTAATCGCGCAACTTAAAGTATATGGCAAAAAAGAAATTTATTGTTGGAAATTTTACGGATGAGGCGGTTTTGTTTCCTGCCGTAAAAAAAGTACGTCGTGCGGGCTACAAGCTTCATGATGTGTTTACACCCTTTCCTATTCATGGTTTAGATAAGGAGATGGGGTTACGCGATACCAGCTTACATACGGCCGGTTTTATCTATGGTATAACCGGGACCTCTACGGCAGTTGGGTTTATTACCTGGGCGTTGACTATTGATTGGGCTATCAATTTTGGTGGCAAACCCTACTTTGCACTGCCCGCTTGGATTCCTGTAACCTTTGAGTTGACGGTTCTATTTGCTGCAGTAGGGATGGTGCTTACATTTTGCTGGTTATGCCAACTGGCTCCGTTTGTGAAGAAAGATCATTTTAATCCTCGTTCAACGGACGACACCTTTGTGATGGCTATCGAGTGTACAAGCGCTACGAACGAAGAAGAGGCTGTTAAGTTTTTGCAGGCGGCCGGTGCTACGGATGTGAAAGTAGAAACAAAGGATACTGGATGGTGGCTGGGTAATTATGCCAATGACAAAATGCGTTTTGAGCAATAAAAAGATTCAATCATTCAAATCGAATCGATGATGAAAAAAGCTGTTATACTTACTTCCTTGATTGGCCTGATGGTAGCAACTATCGGATGTAACGAAGTAAGAAGAGATACCGGAAAAGTGTATATGCCAGATATGTCTTATAGCCGCGCGCTGGAAACATATTCCTCGACCGAGGAATTGACACAAGCCGGCATTCACTACAATGCACGCCCTGTAGAAGGTACGGTTGCGCGTGGTGCAATGGGGGCCTATCCATTTAAAAATGATTCTGTAGGTTATGCGCGTTCTGCCGAGGTAAAAAATCCATTGGATCCTGCTGCTGTCGATATGAAAGAAGCGGAGCGTATTTACTTAATTAATTGTGGTATCTGTCACGGTGCAAAATTGGATGGTAATGGTCCTCTTTGGAAAGGGGGCGATGGACCTTATCCTGCTGCACCGCGTAATCTGATCACTGATCCGATTGCAACGAATATGGCAGCCGGTACCATGTTTCATTCTATTACGTATGGTAAGAATCTGATGGGAGGTTATGGTTCTCAGCTTAGCTCTAAGCAGCGCTGGGAAATTGTTGTCTATATCAAAGCAAAACAGGCCGATGCAGCTGCTCCTGCAACAGCCGCAGTTAACTAAACGAAATTCCTGCCTTTAAAAATAGCAAGATGTCAATCCGTTCAACTTTCACCGCCCCCAAAAATTACAACACAGTCGCTTTATCGCTGATTGCGATTGGTGTGCTTTCCATTATTGGTCTTTGGGTGACCAGTGGTTCCAGTGCTGATCCTCGTGAACAAGCGCGCTTCTGGGCTTCTTTATTACAAAACAGTGTTTTCTTTTTGTTAGTGGTGAATGCTTCCATGTTTTTTATTTGCATTACCACACTCGCCTGGGGCGGCTGGCAAATGTCTTTCCGTCGTGTGCCTGAAGCTATCTCTGCTGTTATTCCTGTGGTGGGTGTGATTTGTGCTGCTATTTTACTGGCTATTGTATTTGGTGACAATCATACAATTTACCATTGGACTGATGCAGAACATGTAAAGCATGATGAAATCTTGAATCACAAAAAAGGATTTCTTAATAAAACCTTCTTTACAGTAGTAACGGTGTTGACCGTTTTACTTTGGTCTGTACTCGGTTGGAAAATGCGTCAGCTCTCTCGCAGCCTCGATAATGAGCCATTGGCAACACTCGAAGAGCGTAGGAAATATATTTTCAAGAATACCGTGTGGGCAGCACTCTACATTGTTGTATTCTCATTAACAGTAATGTCCTCTTTACCTTGGATGTGGCTGATGAGTATCGATGCACACTGGTATAGCACCATGTATAGCTGGTACACCTTTGCCAGCACCTTTGTATCGGGTGTTGCACTGATTGCTTTATTTGTAGTGTTCTTAAAGAATAATGGTTATCTCGAATATACCAATGACGAGCACTTGCATGATCTGGGTAAGTTCATGTTTGCTTTCTCTGTATTCTGGACATATCTCTGGTTTTCTCAGTTCATGTTGATATGGTATGCTAACATTCCTGAAGAAACTATTTACTTCCAGCCACGTGCCCATGGCATTTACAAAGGAATTTTCTGGATGATGTTCATCATCAACTTTATTGCACCCCTCTTGATCTTGATGCGTCGGAGTGCAAAGCGTAATTATGGTACCATAACTTTTATGGCCCTTGTAATTATTTTCGGACACTGGTTAGATTTTTATCAAATGGTATTCCCGGCTGTTTCTCCTGATAAGGTTCCCAATATTATTTATGATTTAGGTGTTGCGCTCGGGTTTGTGGGCTTGATCATGTACAGCACAGGTCGTGCACTGGCAAAAGCACCTTTGTTGGCGCGGAATCATCCCTTTGTGAAAGAAAGTTTGATTCATCATACCTGATTTTTTGACAATTGATTGTGAATTCGATTTGAAAACTGAACTTAAAAGCTGATAGTTAAATTATGCAGACATTACTTATCTCCGCCATTCTGATTCTCTTTTTGGTGGTTGTCTTCCAGATCGCGAAGGCCAGTGAGTATGTGGCCATGATTCGTGGATACGAGAATGCACGCAAGCAAAGCAATAAGATCAATGCCTTTTTGTTGCTTGCATTTTTGGTATTAGGATTGATTGGTGTTTACTACTGTAACGAAATGTTAAAGGGCCGAATTTTAGGCGAGCCTGCTTCTGATCATGGTGTATTGGTGGATCGTATGTTGTATGTAACACTGGCAGTTACTTTTGTTGTATTTGTAATTACTCAAGTTGCTCTATTCTGGTTTGCTTACAAATACCAGGAAACCGATAATCGTAAAGCTTTTTACTATCCCCATAACAACACACTTGAATTAATCTGGACGGTAATTCCTGCTATTGTACTTTCCGTTTTAGTTGGGTTTGGAATTTTTTACTGGTTTAAGATCACCGGTCCCGCCCCCAAAGATGCGATGGTGGTGGAAGTAGTTGGTAAACAATTTGGTTGGGAGTTCCGTTATCCCGGTGCCGATGGTATTTTAGGAAAGAAGTATTTCAAAAAA
>SXWI01000117.1 GCA_005791465.1 Bacteroidota bacterium
AATACAGAAAATTCCCCAGGCAAGCGTGTACCAGCGTGACCATCGGTACTCCGATTCGTCAGAAATTGATTGTTTGCTGAATCGTCGATGAAAATCAACCATGGTAGCTGCAGCTAGCGAATTAATGGCAGCCGCAATACTGCCCCAGGACGCCAGAAAAATAATGGCAATCAATAAACCCACCAACCCAGCAGGGAGATGGTCCACTACAAAACGTAGGAAAATATAATTGGTATCATTTCCATCGCCTCCGGAAACTTTTTTACTTAGCCAAAACTTGAGTCGACCTCGAATTGAATCTGATTCCGCATGAAGCGAACGATAAATATCTAGTAAACTGTCCTGTGCAAATCTGTTCTTTTCTCCACCCTGTTTCAAGTCAGAATATTGAACTAACAGCTGCTGCTTAGTCGCAGTAACTTGATCAAATCGAACTTGTGCTTGCTTAAGCGAATCGGCATAAACAGGGTGCTGCCGCAGTTTGACAAGCTGTACCTCATTAAAGAAAAGTGGAGCTTTGGTGAATTGATAAAATGAAAAGACCAACACACCCAATAATAGAATCAAAAACTGCATCGGAACTTTTACAAAGCCATTCATTAGTAAGCCTAACTTGCTTTCTCTAGCAGATCGTGCAGTTAAATAACGACCGACCTGACTCTGATCGGTACCGAAATAGGAAAGAGCAAGGAAAAAACCACCGATGACCCCACTCCAGATATTGTACTGGTCGCTCCAATCAAAACGCCCCTCTTTAAACCCAGTTGTAATAATAGAAAATTTTCCCATTTTTCCCCCGATGCGCAATGCATCAGACAATCCGATATCCGGTGGCAACAAGCGAACCACCATCCAACCTGCTAAAAATAATCCGGCAAATATGATGCCTAATTGCAATTGTTGAGTATATGCCACGGCTCTGGCCCCACCAAATAAGGTATAAATAATCAAAAGTCCACCCATGATCACACTAGTGTAGGTGAGACTCCAACCTAATAATGACGAAAGAATAAGCGATGGAGCAAAAACACTAATGCCGGTGGAAAGACCACGCTGTAATAAGAACAAAAAAGAAGTTAAAGAACGGGTTTTGCCGTCAAATCTACTTTCTAAATACTCATAGGCCGTATAAACTTGCAAACGCTGAAATACCGGAATAAAAAAAACAGCAATGACAATCATGGCTAAGGGTAAGCCAAAATAATACTGGACAAAACGCATACCGTCCGTATAGGCCTGTCCGGGTGCAGATAAAAATGTAATAGCACTGGCCTGTGTACCCATGATACTAAGCAATACTAATCCCCAACCCAGGTTGCGATTGGAACGAAAATAACCATCCAAATCACGAGTAGTCCTGCTCTTGTATAACCCATACAAAACAATACTCACCAAGGTTATTACCAGCACCGACCAATCCAGTCTGCTCATTGAAAAGATTTAGTCAGCTTATAAAACAAAAAAATCAATACCAGTAAGAATATAATCAACGCCCAGTACCAAGCGTTCCAATTTCCAAAGATGGGAGGTCTGTTTTCTGATGGGTTACTCATGCCGATTTCTTTTTTTTCGCAACCACCCGGTTAAGAGAATTAAACCACCCAATACAATCCCAATTATAATTCCAACTTTAACCCTTTTAATAAAAATTCCAAGCGCAAGCCCCATTATGATGGCTAAGCCAAAAGTCCAGTCTGCTCTATGCTTTTGATAATTGCTCATTACCTATTTTTCAACGCTACCTAATGACAATAAATTAGCCAGTAATCGATAGGCACCGGGAACACCAGCCGGTATCTGTCTGAACAAAGAAAGTCCTGTGTAGGTAAACCATCCCTTTCCATAACGCGCAACTAATAAAGAGCCCGTGTCTGGCTTCTCATCAGGATCCGCCATACTGAGTAAGGCTTGAAGCTTTCCTGAAGTATCTGCTCCATGATAAATACTTCGCTCTTGTATCCAGCCCACAAAATCATCTTGCGTAATCTTATTTGGAAAATTGAATACCGGGTGCTTGGGATCTAAAAAAACAACTGCTGCGTCTTGGTCTGTTATTCGATTTCTTGTGATGGAAAAAGGATATGGACCAATCTTAGCTTTTACGGGACCTATCTGATTGCTAGTATTGTATTGCACTACATAATTACCTCCTTGCTCAACATAGGACATAATTTTATCATGATACTTGTTTAGCCAGTCCTGTGTGTTATGCGCTCTTACACCGGTGAGTATGGCGTCAAATTGCTGGAGCGAAAGAGAAGCCAACTGACTTTCGTCAAGCAATGTAACAGTATATCCCAGCCTCTTTAACCCATCTGGAATCTTATCTCCGGCCCCTGGGATATATCCAATATTCTTCCCAGCTACCTTCACTTGAAAATTTCGGGTGTAAACAACAGCATTTTTGAAATAAGTAAGCGGAGGAATATGATCATATTGGATCGTTGTGGTTGTAGTACTCACTCGAACTCCATTTTTTAATTCCACCGCCATAAGAAGAGTGTCGGATTTTTCTTTGGATACTATACTATAGCTAACATTTTCTATCTGGTCTTCTGACAAGGAGGAAATAGTAAGAGGATTGATCAACCCTTTGATTTTTTTACCTGAAACAACCTCAGGCTGTAATTGCATCTGTGCTGACATTCCTATTAATCGCAGATTCCCTCTTACAATATTATTAGTTGGTGTAACAAGCTGAACTAACTCCTCCGGTTGAATAGATACCGGTGGAACAATCACTAAAGGCCATTGCAGCTCACCTTTCACCGGATCAGTAAACTTATACCGAACGGGAACTTGGAATGAAATCACTTGAGCCCCCCACTTCAAATCAATAGTGCAAGTAAGCGAAGCTTCATTCTCTGGCTTTCCAATCAAGCTTAGATTATTCACTTCAAAATACCCCTGTTGCATGGGCTGCTGTAACCAATAAGGCTGCGAAATGGGAAAGTCAGGATTAATAAAAAATCTAGCACTCCTACTATAAGGCTTGTTTTGACCTAAGACAGTTGAAGTATTTGATAAATAATAATCTCCAATTCTTGCACCTTCCATTGAAACAGAAGAACCCAGCCGATCGATTGCAAATAGCGAAATTTGTAAAGAATCGCCTTGTACTGCACGTGGCTGTGATGCACTTGTTTCCAGATAAATTCCACTGACCGCTAAAATCAGCTCCTTCACTTCTTTCTTCTTTTGATCGATAACTGAGTTAGCCTGTAATTTTTCAAGTGAATGATATAAACTAAGTAATCCAGGTAAGGATGCCTTTGGATCCAGCCAGTTAAAATGATCTCGAAGGCTATCAACTTGTTGTTGAATTAAGGGAGCACCAAATCGTGAAGTCCAATTCAGCGAAACGTCCTCCATTAAATCCTTGGAAACAGCAGCACCCTCTACTAACTTAAAATATTCAAAGGCCTCCCCTCTTGAAACAGGCACACCAAATCCCTGACTTTTATGTTGGCTTCTACTTTGTGCCGCTATTTCTCCATAACTCTTTCCCAATAAACTATTAAAACCACCTACATCAATTTTAAGCTGATCCTCCCGAATGGTTGAATTGCCGCCAAAATTGAAGGTGTTCCAAAACAAACGCTTGACACGCCAGGCTCTCTTAGTAATTGATAATTGCTCCGGGAAACGAGTGGAATCAGCAGCAGCTTTAACTGCTTCTCCTGCGAGTATGGCCGAAGCCGTATGATGACCATGTCCCCCCTCACCAGTGGTTGGGAATCGGGTGATTATCACATCAGGCTTAAAAGTTCTGATCACCCACACCACATCATGTAATATTTTTTCACGATCCCAAATCCTAAATGTTTCAGCTGGTGTTTTAGAATACCCAAAATCATAAGCACGAGTAAAAAACTGCTCTCCCCCATCTACACGACGAGCTGCTAATAACTCTTGTGTTCGAATCATTCCTAATTCAACACCTTGTTCTTGCCCAATTAGATTCTGGCCTCCATCCCCTCTGGTTAACGAAAGATATCCCGTGCGTAGCAACCTGTCATTTGCCAAATAGGTAATTAAACGAGTGTTTTCATCGTCCGGGTGTGCAGCAATGTAAAGTACTGTTCCTGTAACACCCAACTTCTGTATCCCATGATAAATGGTGGATACGGTGGGTTGAGCAAAGGAATATTGGATTCCAATAAATAGCAGCAGCGCGAGCCTAAACAATTTCATCGTGCATCAAAAAATAAAGCGTTACAAAAAAGCAATTTTCCATTTTCCCAAAAATTGCGAAATAGAATATTATCTGCAAAAAAGCTGATATTTCCTCTTCCAATTGGCAGTTGCCCAATTAAAACTCCTCCATTCAGTTTTGGCTGAAGACGGCTGCCTACAAATCCTGCTAAGGGACCCTCCTGAAGAGTCTGTCCCACATTCCAACCTTTACCGTCTTTAATCGATTCAAAGATGGTTCCATCTGTTTTTAAGGAATAATAATAACCAGGATAACCAAATCCAAGCGGATGAGAAGCATCTAGAGAGATGCGCCAGATTGAACCCGTTGTTATTGTACTTATTTCATCCCGCTCCCTGTTTTTAAAAAGACTAATTGAGTCTATTTTATCTCCCGAGTTGTCATCTTTTCGAATTGCTAAACCCAGATCTAGTTTTGCAAGTTGAGCTGATGCTTCTCCAAGAACAATCAAACGCCCTCCCCCTTGAACCCATTTTTGGACTCCCTCAAAGGACTCTTTACTATCCAAAAACCGATAACGCCCCTCTGCCAATACCAATACATCAAATGCAGCAAGATCAGCAATTGAAAAAGAAGTCAAGTTTAATAAGGTCACTGGATAATTTAATTGCCGCTCGAAAAAATGCCAAACCTCTCCTACGCTCAAGCTATAAGTTCCCTCTCCACTCAACAGTGCAACGCGGGGTGCTCTCATGGCGTGGACTTTATCACTGCCAAAATCAGAACCCTGTTGTACAAGTCCTGAGGAAAGTGGAACTAAGTTTATAGATTGTTCATTTGCCCAAGCGCTGATCTTATCAAAGAACATATTACCCCATCTTTCGTTGGAGGTTTTTAAGATTAATACAGTCCCTGGATCAAATTTCTTTCCATCAGTCGTAAAACTATCCTCAGCATACCGCAGCTTTATACCAGCTTGGAGTAAACGTGCTGCAAATGATGCGGCGGCTGGACTGGTCCATGATAACGCATAACCGTATGTAGTAGTTGGTGTAGCCATGGAAGAAGGCTTCCAATTTGCTCCTTGCACAACTCTTTCTTTGGTTGCATAGGCATGCAATCCATATGCATAAGGTAAAGACCAAGCTGTAATATCATAGGTGGCAGAGTCCGCTAACTTGGTGCGGGGCTCAAATAATACTTGAACCAATGCAGCGTTGGCTTGCGCTGTATTAATTACAACATCAGCAGAAGTAACAGAGAATGTCTCTTCTTTTGCCGTAGCATAATTATACCCTTTAGCAGTAGCTGCAGTACCACACTTATATTCAATACCATGTGCATCAAGTAATGTCAGCAACTTTTGCAAGTAAGCTTCCCTGCGTCCATCTGCTTTAAGTACAAAAGATTTGTAACTACCCATTCCTTTGGTACGTGCATTTTCAAAGAAGGAAGCAAATTCCTGTACAAGTCGTTGTTGCTGACGAGCACTGACTTCGATCGTGCTCAAAGAGGTTGTTACATGATGCGTTAGTCTTGCATATAAAGTCAGTGTATCTCCATCTTCATTGACTATTCCTAATCCAGCCCGTATTCCACCTTGTTCATAGGTCATCCCAATAGAACCATTATAAACAGGATACGTATCTCCATAGGATGGATAAAGTAAATCAAACCGCTCTCTTGTAAAATACAACCAACCATTTTGATCAAAATAGCGGGCATGATTGGCGCCAATATCCTGCTGAAACTTTCGTTGCCAGGGTGTAATGATCTCATGATAAGGTTCTGCGGCTGGAGCAAAATAATAGGGCTCATTATAACCTTGCTCGTGCAAGTCCACATGCACATGTGGCATCCAACTACGATAAAGTTTAATTCGTTGCTGACTCTCTATTTGTGTCAACCAAGCCCAATCTCTGTTCAAATCAAAATAATAATGATTAGAACGACCCCCCGGCCAGGGTTCCTGATGTTCCCTAGATAGCGGATTGGCATTGTATTTATTTCCAACAACAGACTGATACCAGTTCACATACCGATCTCTTCCATCTGGATTCAAACAGGGGTCTATCAAAACAACTGTATTCGAGAGCCATACCCCGCAATCAGACCCCTCACGTAATAATTCATAAAGAGTAAGCATCGCTGCCTCCGTAGAAGAAGCTTCATTGCCATGTACATTATAACTCAACCAAACTATAGCGGGTAGCGTCTTAAGCTGCTCTGCTCCCATTACAACAGACCCACTGGTAAGTGCAAGATTTGTTTTTCTGATTTCTTCCAATCGACTTAGATTTTTTGCAGCTGAAATTGCTAAAAATAGAAGAGACCTGTTTTCCTGTGTTCTTCCATATTCTTTTAGTTGCACCTGATCGGGCAAAGTAGCTGCTACATATTCCATGTAACGCTGGACCAAATGGTGAGGCGTATGCCTAGTCCCCAATGGGTAACCCAAAAAATCGGATGGCGATTTAAGCTGTGCCTGAGCAAGTCCAAAAAATAGCTGCAAAAGCAGTGTCCATAGAAAATACTTTTTCATAGAGAAAAATTAGACAAGCAAGTTAAGGTTTGTTTCGCTTTCCGTAGTTTAGCTTTTTAACGCTTACATATGAAAAAACAACTCTTTTTCTTTTTTGCAATAATCAGTTGGAAGCTAGGGGCAGGGCAAACCTTACAGCAGGCCGGAATCAATCCTTTTGACTACAAAATCGAAAAGAAACTAATAGCCTCCAAAGGCGCTGTTGCTTCGGCTCATCCCCTGGCTAGCCTAGTCGGGGCCTCTATGCTTAAGCAAGGCGGTAACGCTTTTGATGCCGCCATTGCTACTCAGCTGGCCCTGGCGGTAGTTTACCCCAATGCAGGAAACTTGGGTGGAGGAGGATTCTTAGTGGGTCAGTTGAGCAACGGAAAACAGGTTGCAATTGATTACAGAGAAAAAGCTCCTGCAGCTGCACACAGAGATCTCTACATCGAGCCTAATGGAGAGGCCAATACAGAAAAAAGCCAATTAGGTCATCTGGCTGCCGGCGTACCTGGTACTGTAGCTGGACTATTTGCAAGCTAT
>SXWI01000118.1 GCA_005791465.1 Bacteroidota bacterium
CACTGCAGAGCAAGGATAGAACAATAGTAGTGGATAAACCCATTGTAATGGGGATACTTAATATTACGCCCGATTCATTTTTTGAGGGTAGTCGTGTAGTTGAAATGGACCAAATATTGAGAAAAGCAGAGCACATGCTGCGGGCAGGAGCTACCCTATTAGATATTGGAGGCCAAAGTACCCGACCCGGCAGTGAACGGCTTTCAGCAGAGGTAGAGTGTGATCGAGTCATTTTGCCAATAGAACGAATATCCAGTGAATTTCCACAAGCTTTTTTATCAGTAGACACATACCATGCTCAAGTTGCCGAAGCTGCTGTAAATGCTGGTGCACATATGGTCAATGATATAAGTGCAGGATTGCTTGACAATAAAATGCTGGCTACTTTATCAAAACTTCAAGTTCCCTATGTTATTATGCATATGAAGGGTGAACCAGAAACCATGCAAAAAAATATAACCTATCAAAATGTTTTGAAAGATGTAATTGACTTTTTAGCTGAAAGGAAAAATGCATGTCAAAAACAAGGGATTCGACAAATCATCATTGACCCAGGAATTGGGTTTTCTAAAACTATTGAACAGAATTTTGAACTAATTGCTAAACTGGAGGCTTTTCAAGAGCTGGATGCCCCCTTACTATTAGGGATTTCCAGAAAATCTTTTATCTACAAAACGCTTAATACTGACCCTGCTGGTGCTCTAAATGGAAGCACCTTCTTGCATGCCATTGGGCTGCAAAAAGGTGCTAAAATTTTACGGGTTCATGATGTGCAAGAAGCCGTAGAAGCTGTGCGCTTATTTAACGCGCTTTTTTCTACTTAGTTTCGGGCGCTTTAGCCTGTACATCTGTGATTTCCACTTCAAAAATAAGGTGATCGTAGGGTTTAATGGGGCCACCTGGAGGTGGAGCTGCACCGTAACCCAATAAGGAAGGGATATATATTTTTCCTTTTCCACCTTTTCTTAAATAAGGCATCGCTTCATCAAAACCTTTTATCATTTGTCCCACTCCTACAGAAAAACGAAGCGGTTCAACATGCTTGAAAGTAGTGTCTGTGTTGCTGTCAAAAACTTTTCCTTCAAAAGTTTTCCCTGTGTAGTTCACCGACACATAATCACCTTTTTTGATTAAGTCACCTGCACCAGCAGAAATAACTTCTACATAAGCTCCAGCTGGTGTGCGTTGAACAGAATTTACTTTACCACCAAGAAACTTTTCAACTTCAGATTTCTCACGAACACTATAGGCTTTATTTTCATTTTGCTCATCCAACGTTTTGAGACTGTCGGAAGCGAATATTCCTAATACCTTAATGAATGTGATAATACGATCACCTTTTTTAAACTCGGGAGGAAGATTTCCAGCAGGCAATCTTTTCAAAAAAGTATCCATCATTTGAGTGGCAATCACGGAGTCGCCGCGATGTAGCGTAGTCCAAAGCTCTGAAATATCATAAGGCTGTGTTTGGGGAGGAACAGGAATGTAAATTGGAAGTCTGTCCCCAGTAGTAAAATAGACGCTATCATTTATTTTCTGAGTCAAACTCAACTTAATATAACTACCAATTTGTGCTTGCTGCGTGTCTTTACTTCTAATGAGTTGATAAGGCATCCCGCCAGGTGTTTTTTGATAAGCCGGACCGGTACAACTGATAAAAGTGACCGTAAGTAGCGTTAGCGCTAAAAATTTAAAAGATGTATGCATAATTATTAATTAAAAAAGTGATGATTGTGTTTTGATAACTTCTTTAAATCGGGCAACCGTTTGTTCAATTGAATCGCTGCTTCTTCCTCCCGCTGCATTAAAATGGCCTCCCCCTTCAAAATAAGTCCGGGCAAATGTATTGCAATCAAATGAACCTTTACTCCTAAAACTCCACTTTCTTTCTTCGTCACGGTCAATGACTAACGCCACCATTTTAATACCCTGAATAGATTGCGGGTAATTTACAAGGCCATCCGTATCACCCGTTTTAATTTGAAATTTTAATAAGTCGGATTTGGGAATAGTTATTAATGCCGTATTGTATTCATAGAAAATCTCCATGCGGTGGAGTAAAACATGACCAATAAAGCGGAGACGGTTCTCCAAAAAATTATCATATAATCCCTCGTGAATCCGTCCATGGTCTAATCCACGAGATTTAAGATCAGCTACAATTGCATGTACACCAGCATGTGCAGAAGCAAATCGAAAGGACCCTGTATCACCTACTAAACCTGCATAGATGCACTCACTTATTGAAATATCAATTAACGAAAGATCACCTGCTTCTTTAATCAGATCATAAATCATCTCAGAGGTTGAGCTTTTTGAAGTATCACTCACTCCAAAATGAAAAGAAGGCAGGTCTGGCTCCTGGTGATGATCAATAAGAATTTTTATACATGAAACTTTTGCAAGCTTTTCGGCCAACGATTTAGTTCGGTGAAACGCGTTAAAGTCTAAGCAAAATAATAATTCGGTATTGTCAAGTATACTATCTGCTTTATCTTTTTGCTTTTCATAATTAATAACCGCAGAGGCACCATTCATCCAACTAACCCAGCCTGCCCAATTGGTGGGCGATATGACTGTTACATTGTGGCCTTTTTTAGTCAAATACTGGCATAAAGCGAGCGATGACCCCATGGCATCTGCATCAGGCTTTTGATGAGTGGTAATTACTACTTTTTTGGGGCTCGAAAGTGAGGGAAAAAGTTCAGAAATTGGCTTCATGTAAACTCAAAGGTATGGAAAGATAGTTGTAAGTTTGCGGCGCTAAATACACTAAGAATGAGTAACCGAACTTTTACAATGATCAAGCCAGACGCCTTTAAAAAAGGGTACAGTGGCGCCATTTTAGACCGAATTATCAAAGAAGGCTTTAAAATTAAAGCCTTAAAAATGCTTCACCTTTCAAAAGATAAAGCGGGTGAATTCTATGCAATTCATCGTGAGCGTCCCTTCTATGGTGAATTAGTGGAGTTCATGAGTAGTGGGCCTATTATTGCTGCTATTTTAGAAAAAGAAAATGCAGTGGATACCTTTCGAAAATTAATTGGAGCAACCAATCCAGCTGCTGCTGAGGAAGGGACTATTCGAAAATTATTTGCCAGCTCAGTAGGTGAAAATGCAATTCATGGAAGTGATAGCGATGACAATGCTGCTATTGAATCCGCTTTCTTTTTCTCCGGCTTAGAACAATGCTAGATGACCTTTTTATTTCATAAATTAAAACCGCCTTATGGCGGTTTTTTAGTATCTGACTTTAATTAAAATTTCAGTTCCAGATGCAGGCACAATAAAAGATGCCTTTTGATAACTAGGGGGCCCTGCTAATCCTATCACATTATTTGAAAACCCATAACCTTCTTTTGGCAAACCAAGAAAGGTGGTTGCCATTTTTCCATCCTCATCTTCGTCGTGAAGTAGCGCTATGGCGTACTTACCAGGCTTTATATTTTTAAAAAAAATGGGGAGTTGGAGTTTTTTGACTGGCATTCGAATTTTTTGATCCGCCTTACTCGCATCAGAGGGATATCCATCAGCAGAAGAAAAAAACGATAATAGAATAACACCTTTATTATTTCTAATCCCCTGTAAGTTTATTCTCAAATTGCTCGATTGTGTAATAGCAACTATATCTTGACAGTAGACATTAAAATAGCTAAATACAAAAACTGAACTTACTAGTACTTTAATCCACCACAGCTTCCTCTCCATAGATTTGACCTTTATATTTTAATGAAGGAGAGGCAATGAACGAACCTATTCCCAGCTGCCCCCATTTTTTATCGACTTTTTCAATAGTAGCTTGGTCAGCTACAATGATATTGGGCCAGTCTCGTTGAAAATTATCCAACTCCTTGGTTTTTCTAGTACCATCTAATCCCATGCAGGCCGTGTAGGGAAACCCATTTGATTTGAAAAGATAACTATCTCTTTTGGGGTCTAAATTATTGCAGAACCTCCATAAGCTTGTTGCCAGATCATTTGGGTTAACGGTATGCTCCACATAAAGAACCATTTTAATACTTGCCATTGTCGGTAAGGCAGCGATAGCGCTGTGTAATTCTCTTATATGTCCAGGTTTATTTTTTTCAATAGCCAGTAAAATACAAGGAATCCCCTCCTCTATTAATTGTGTATTTACATCCCGAATTGACGGAGAATACGCAAGTAACGATTCTTTTAATTCAGCCGAACTGATTTTAAGTGGTGGGCAGTGATAATCTTCATCTTGTTCTTCAGGCATTTTATTAGTTCCATCAATACACATTTTTCCGCCAAAGCCCATTTTGCTACAGCTATGATCTAACACGTCCATAGGGCCGGTCGAAAAAGAAATATCTGTAGCTGGATTTAGATTTGAAAATACATAGGTAGTCAATTCTTTATAGACCTGAATTTTGATTCCCTGATCCGCCAACACCAGGATTTTATTAAACATCATTTGTCCGGCACCCCACATTGCATTCATTACTTTTTGACCTTGGCCAGCATAATCTTTGTTAATCTGAGTAATAACAAGGTTGTGAAAAACACCTTCTACAGGCATATCCATATCCATAATCTCAGGAACCATTGTCATTTTAATAGGAGCTAAGAAAATTCTTTCCGTGGCTTTTCCCAGCCAAGCATCTTCCTGAGGGGGGATTCCTACAATTGTAGCGGGATATACCGCATTTTTTCGATGTGTTACGGCAGTTACATGAAAGCGTGGATACCAATCAGCTAAGGAATAGTACCCCGTATGGTCTCCGAAAGGTCCTTCCCAGATTAAATCATCTGCAGGATCGACATATCCCTCTATGATAATATCAGCATCTGCAGGTACTTCAATTTCAGGCTGAGTGATACAGCGAACCAACTCCACCTTTTTTTTACGAAGAAAACCGGCGAGCATATATTCATCAACATTTTCAGGCAAGGGAGCTGTAGCACTGTAGGCGTAAACTGGATCTCCACCCAGTGAGACAGCAACTGGCATTTTTACACCAGCTTTTTTGTAAGCACTAAAATGCTTGGCACTTACCTTATGTTTATGCCAGTGCATCCCCGTCAACGTAGGACCAAACACTTGCATTCGATACATTCCTACATTTCTGCTATTAGTTTCAAGATCTTTAGTATGAATTACCGGAAGTGTTATAAAGGGGCCTCCATCTTTTGGCCAACAGGTTAACACTGGAATTTTACTTAGATCAGGATCCATTATTATTGATTCCTGACAGGCACCCCGACCTTTAATAATTTTAGGCATCCAGCTGGCAAACTGACCTAGTTTGGGAAGAAGTCGAAGCTTGTCCAGCATATTTTCTTTTGGAGAAGCCAGAAGTTTAAACAAATCCTCAATCTCTTTTGCAATAGAATCCAGCGAATCAACGCCCAATGCCATACACATTCTCTTTTCACTTCCATATGCGTTCATCAAAACAGGGAAATCCGTGCCCGTGTTCTCAAACAAAAGCGCCTTACCCCCACCCCCTGATTTACTGATTCGATCAGTAATTTCTGCAATTTCTAAATGTGGATCTACATAAGTATTAATACGAATTAATTCTCCTTGCTTTTCCAATGCTTCAATAAATGCTTGTTGATCTCTCCAGGCCATAACACTGATTTAGTAGAACATTTACAACAATTATTACAACTCTATTGTTCATTTTTTTGGACTCCTTTATACTCAACCCCCAGCCCATTACCCAATGGAAGCACTACTACCCCATTTTGGAATAATAGTCCACTTGATAAATCTTCTGCAAGCAATAAAGGACCATCCATATCCAGATAATCAACCCATTCCCGCAAATGCCCGATAGCTGCAGATCCAATGGTGGATTCGTTCATGCTTCCTAACATTACTTTCAGTCCTAAAGATTTTGCCTGCTTGATCATTCGGCGAGCGGGTGTGATTCCACTACACTTCGTTAATTTAATGTTGATTCCATGAAAGCAAGTGGCACAAGTTGCTATGTCTCTTTCTGCAACACAGGATTCATCAGCAATCAGCGGCAATGGGGAAATTGATTTCAGTTTTGCCATTTCATCCCAATTATCTTTTGCCAGCGGCTGTTCAACTAACTCAACTCCAAGTGCCGCCAACCTCGGCAAAAGCTCGATTGCGGTATTAAAGGTCCAACCCGCATTGGCATCTACTCTGAAAGGGGCATCGGTGTGAGCGCGTAGTTTTTCAAGTGTTTCAAGATCGTTAGAACCTCCAACTTTTATTTTATAAAGCGGCCAGGATTGTTCCTGCATTTTTTGTAGCATTCGATCGGGTGTATCCATCCCAATAGTAAAATCTGTGATTGGACCAGCTTTGCCATTGCCACCCCATATTTTATAAAGTGGCAAGCCTTTTCGTTTTGCAAACAAATCCCATCCTGCCATGTCTAAGGCGCAAGTCAGAAAAGGATTACCAGGGATGAGGTGATGTAAAAAATGCCAAAAACGCTCCGGATCGGTGAATGTAAATCGCTCAATAGTTGGACGAAATTTTTCGAGTGTTGCGACTAGCTTTTCTAGCGTAACCTCATAGTACGAAATTGCCGGCGCCTCACCAAAACCTCGCCAATCTCCAACTTGAATTTCAACGATAAGTGTTGGCTGATGTGTCTTAGTTCCCTTCGATATTGTAAAAGGATGTCTAAACTCCAACTCATGAGTCCAATAGCGCAATTGCATAAAACACTTTGCACGAAGATAATCAACGCGAACACTAAATGCGCCCTGCATCTGCAACCGACTGACGAACTAATTTTGTAAATTCTTTCTTTTCTATTAAGTCCTCAAGATTTAGATGAAGTCGATACTGCCAATAGTGCTTAGGATTGGCTGGATCATTGATTCTTTCCTCGCGTGGGTCTGTTCTTCGAACTGTGTCACTCATACCAAGCAGATCTTGTAATTGAAAAATACTCCACATGGCTGGCGATTTCAAATGCTGTAACACGATGGCTCTATTAATCCATGCTTCACAAAACTGCGGGGCCTCTCCCCATTGTTCCATTACATGGTTGTAAAAATATTGCGTACGCGACCTGTTCTCCTCCCACCAACCTCGAATAGTACTCATATCATGTGTAGAAGGCGTTACAACGGATAAATAAGGAGCCTGGGCGGGGTTGAAAAAAGATTGATTAGGATTTTTTGGCATTCGCTGAATTTCCAAACTCAGTATTCCAGTTTGTTGCATCACATCAGGAACACAATGGGGAACCATGCCTAAATCCTCGCCACAAATTAACATATTAGTTGCTTCTTTAAGGAAAGGCAATTTTTGCATGGCTTCGTGATACCAGAAATGGTCTTGTCTTCGGTAGAAGTAATCGTGATACAATTCCATCAATTTGTCTTTGAGATGCTCATCAAGTTGATTGAAAGACCAGGTCTTCTCAATGCCAATCCTAAAATGGTATTTATTACCACCCGAGTTGGGCTCTTCTAAGAGAATAAGATTTGCGTGAAGTTCTAAGAGCCCAGTTTTGATTCGATAATCAGCTTCTGTTTTTTGTATGGAATCAAAATACTTTTCTATTTTAAGTTGCGAATCATACAGTGGAGAAAATACCCAGTTTCCCGATGCATCTATGATTAGAAACTGCTCCTTCACTTGAAATTGTTGCTGACCAAACAACGCATCAAGTACTTCTTCATTGATATGCGGGGTGCAAAATCGTTGGTAGTCAATTGATATGCCATTTTGTGAAAACTCTTCCTTTGTGATAGGGATGCAAGGAACAAATCTTCCCAGTACTCCTTGAATTGAATCTGTTGGAATACTCCAAATTCTAAAAAACCCTAGTATATGATCAATACGAAAAGTGTCAAAGTAATGACTCATTTGTTCAAACCGTTGTTTCCACCACGCAAAACCATCCTTTTGCATTTTTTTCCAATTGTAGGTTGGAAACCCCCAATTCTGACCAATGGCAGTAAAATCATCTGGGGGAGCACCGGCTTGCCAGTCCATTTTGTATAAACTAGGATCGACCCAAGCATCAACTCCGTATCGATAGATCCCAATAGGAATATCCCCTTTTAGCACCAACCCTTTTTTGTGCGTATACGCTACAGCGTCTTTCAATTGCAAATGCAGATGGAATTGAACAAATGCATAAAAAAGAACTTGCGCTTTAGTGGCAACACTTTTAAATAAATGCTCAATCGTATCAACTTGATAAGAAGAGGCAACTGGCCATTTTTCAAATTGGGTTGTTACAAACTGATCCCTGTAGTAACAAAATGCCGCATAGGGTTTTAACCAATGCTTGTTTTGTTGAAAAAAATCTTGAAAATTGGGGTCATTAATGGTGTCCTTTCCTAAGACCTCATATAATTGTTGTAGGGTCTCTATTTTGATTCTAATTACCGCTTCATAATCAATTGCTACCTTATTATTAAGCTGCTCTTGAACTTTTCGAAGCGGACGTAATAGTACAGCTTGTTTTGTTCCAGCAACCTGCGCTAAATTGATGTATATAGGATGCAGCGCGAATGCAGAAATAGCTGCATAAGGATAGGAATCTTGCCAAGTTTGAGTAGCTATTGTATCATTGATGGGGAGCAACTGTATAAGACGTAACCCAGCATCTTGTGACCAATCAGCTAATTTTTTGATATCGGTAAACTCTCCAATTCCAAAACTTTCACGTGTACGTAAGCTAAAAACTGGAATAGAAACGCCTGCACCACGCCAACTGGTCGTGGGTAATTTAATAAACCCATCATGAATATAGCAGCATGATGATCCTTGTTTTAATAAATCTGGGAGCAACCTATTATCGCCTTCTTCGAATTGAACAAATTGATTAAGATCTGTATCCCAAATGCCATATTTATATTGAATAGGAAATATTTCAGCGTAAATATCAACTGCTATTTCCCACCAATTCTTTCGTTTATGAAGTAAAAAAGGTTGTGTAGTTGACCAAGTTCCCAGGGAGGAAGCATTGCCCAGTAAACAAACTTGCTGGTTCCCTTTAAGCAAGGGTGCTTTAACCCGGAATACATGTGATCCGACTGTATTTTTTTTTGCTATACTCTTTTGCTTTATCAGCAAAACTTCTTTAAAAGGAGTAGTATAAAAAGCATTTTCAAAATCGCCCGCATGGTTCCAGGTATCATATAAAAAACAGGTGGGGTTTGCGGAATGTAGCGTTACAATTCTGTCGTTTTCCCATTCAGACAACAAAGAACCATCTTGATTCTTTAGCAAATACTTGTACTGTATTTGGGTATTCTTTCCGCGTAGGGGAATATCAATATCCAATTGCCATAGCTCTTCGTTTAGATACCGCATGGGTATTGCAGCCTCCCTTTTTAAATTGCCCAAAGAGGGGGTATTCCCCATAATCAGGAGTTCCTGACCGTATTGGGTGTGGAATTTAATATTGAATTGCAGGCGTGGCACAATCGTTTAAACAATCAAGCTAATGTGTGTACGAAACACATTACGAAAATAGTGAAAATCAATAATTCAAGTGCAGTTTTTGGGCTTTGTTTTTAGTATTTGAGCAAGAGACTTTAATTTTGCAAAAAACAGAAAAATGGAACAAACTAAAAAGAATAAAGGAATTTGGTGGTTGGTATTTTTTGCATCCACCGCAGTATTGATTTGGGCTATTGCTTCACATTGGGAATGGTTAACTCTAATTTTACCCTTCCAAACTACAGCATTTGTGAAGGCTATGGATATCATGTAATTAATATGCGCTCTGTACTCTTAAGTTTTTTAGCTTTACTTATTACGATTGGATCTCATGCTTCTTTCCCAGTAAATCCAGCAGAACAATCTTATAAAGGGAACGATCAATTTCTATCCCAAAGCAGATCCTCCAACAACAAAAAATATGGCATTCGTGCTATCAGGAAATTAATTCATCGAGCAGAGAAAGAAAAAACTGAACTTGCTTTATTAATGGTACTGGCCGTTCTTCTGCCACCCTTATCAGTTTTTCTAAAAGAAGGACGCATCAACTCAAGATTTTGGATCAGTCTTTTGCTAACACTTTTGTTTTGGCTTCCAGGAGTTATTTATTCCATTTTGGTAATTCTTTCAACTAATCAAGCATAAAAAAAGGGCCAAACGGCCCTTTTTTATTATTAGAACTAGTTTCAAAAGTTACTTCACAGAATTGATTAATCCTTTGAAAGTTTCTGGATTATTCATAGCTAGATCAGCGAGTACTTTACGATCTAAGTCAATTCCTTTCTCTTGTAGTTTTTTGATAAATACAGAGTAGGTCATACCTTCTTCTCGTACCGCAGCATTGATACGAGCGATCCATAAAGAACGATATTCACGTTTCTTTAATTTACGACCCACAAACATGTAGGTCATTCCTTTTTCAACAACGTTTTTGGCTACAGTTAATACGTTTTTACGTTTACCATAAAAACCTTTTGCTTGTTTTAATATTTTTTTACGTCTGGCTTTGGAAGCGACGGCGTTTTTTGAACGTGGCATAATTCAGAAATTAAGATTGAATAAAAGAGTTTGATTACTTAAGTCTAAGGAGTCGTTTTACAAAATCAACATGTGATTTAGCAACAGTTCCATCTAAACGCATGTTACGTTTTCTTTTTTTGGACTTTTTAGTTAGAATGTGACGCTTGAAACTCTTTTGGTGCATGATTTTTCCAGTACCAGTCACTTTAAAGCGTTTTTTGGCACTAGAATTGGTTTTTACCTTTGGCATCGGTAATAGTATTAATGTTTAACCCTTGAGGCATTCCCCACAGGGGGACCTTTTTCGAACCTCTTCGGTAATGGGTCGCAAAGTTAAGCGAATCTATCTTATGTAAAGCAAAAAAACCAGGCTCTTTTGAATGAAGCCTGGTTTTTAATTTAAAATGTGTATTGCAATTATTTAGGATCCAATGCTTTAGAAATTCTATCGCTAATATCTTGAAGATGGATCTTGCTCATTGTATCTGTATAAAGAACCGCTGCTGAACTTGCATCTGCCTTTAAACGCTGCAAATGGGCCTTGACAACTGTTCTAACATCTGATTTATCGGCACTTACAAGACTTGGTGCAGCAGGACCGAAACCACCTCCAAAAGATATAGCTGAGGCTGCAGGTGGATTTAAAATATTGATCAGCGTGTTAACGTAGGTTTTCTGGAGATTTCTACGATATACATCAATTGGCTTCTTGGTTGCAAGTTCAGCCCAAACACCTGCTTTTACATCTCCCATGTACTCCAAAATACCGTAAGCCTTTTTCCCGGCTGCCGCCTCGGCTTCAACTAGTTTGGTAAGCGTACGGCTGCTCATGATTCTATTAAGAATGTTATCTTGAACAGAACCTACAATAGTTAATCCACTCTGCCCTGTTTTATCAAATACTTGCTGATCTAATAACCAGGTGGGTGTGTTGAATAATTGTTTTTGCAAAAATTCCAACGCCTCTTTTTGCTTTGCTTTGCTTACTAGCTCATACACCGGACCAGTTTGTTCCTGTGTTTTTGGTGTTTCCATGATTCCACCAATGTATTTGGCTACATGCCCATTATAACGAGCAAACTGTGAAACAACTTCTTGGTATATCGTTTTCATGCCTTCATAGTCCTCATTAGCTTCACGCGTCCAATTTTGAAGGTTGGGTACAATTCGCTGTAAATTCTTGATACCATAAGAGCTACCTTTCATGGCATCATCACCTACTTGTTCACTCTGTGAACGAGGATCGTCCGGATTTGTCTCCGTACCAAACCAAAGGCGATTATTTTTTAATTTTTCAATTACCCAAGTGTTGAGTTTAGACTGCTCTGAATCGGGGCTTTTGTATTCATGGAATAAACGATACCCCCACTCTATTGCCCAGTTGTCATAATCGCCAATTCGAGGGAACAAACCAGCAGTGCTGATATTGTCCTCTGGTTGTGCTACGTAATTAAAACGTGCATAATCCATGATAGATGGAGTATGCCCGTTAGCTTCTACCCATGCCTTGTTTCTAAGATTCTCTACAGGCACGCTTGAACTAGAACCGTAATTATGGCGAAGTCCCAAGGTATGCCCTACTTCATGAGAAGAAACAAAACGAATCAACTCTCCCA
The DNA here is from genome assembly GCA_005791465.1 of Bacteroidota bacterium. Classification (GTDB taxonomy): domain Bacteria; phylum Bacteroidota; class Bacteroidia; order Chitinophagales; family Chitinophagaceae; genus JJ008. Next base: position 12,055 of record SXWI01000118.1, read on the forward strand.
TCAGCGAATCAGGAAAATTTAATTGACGTGCTCTTGGATCATTGGGGGCACACTGAATCATATACCAATTTCGAAGGAGTTGCATTACGTTATGATACCAATTGATATGACTTTCCATAATCTCACCACTGCGAGGATCAGAAATGCTAGGACCACTAGCATTTGGTATGTCTGATGGCTTATATACAACTGCAGAGTTACGCGCATCATCAAGACTCCAGGTACTGTCCTCTTCCTTGCTCGGTGCCCTTTTGCCAAGAATGGCATTCTTGAAACCAGCTTTCTCAAAAGCTACTTGCCAATCATTCACACCTTGAATCAAATAAGGAATCCATTTTTCTGGAGTAGCTGGATCGATGTAGAAAATAATTGGCTTTGCAGGCTCTACCAGTTCACCCTTTTTGTATTTCTCAAGATCGGCAGGCTTAGGCTCCAATCTCCAGCGCTTAACGAGTGAAATATTTTTTACTCCTTGTGGGTTAGCATCGAAATCAGTGTATCCAACTGCAAAAAATCCTACACGAGGATCAAAATAACGAGCCTGCATAGGTGTTTTAGGAAGAATGACAATTGAACTATTTAGTTCCATTGTCATGTTTCCTCCTCCTCCTCCAGCCATCATTCCTCCACCAGGACCTGATGGCAGGGCTGGGCCTCTACCATACGTTTTTATGGCTTTGATCTCAACATTGATTGGGTAAGCCTTGACGGCTACTACATAGGATTTATCAGCTTGGAGTGCAGCAATTCGTAAAGAAGATTTTAAGGACGAACTAAAATGCAAAACATCATTATCGCCACTGATGAAATCAGTAATATCAATTACTGAACTGATTGAATCTTTACCAAATGCTTTTATGTCAAAAGACTG
>SXWI01000119.1 GCA_005791465.1 Bacteroidota bacterium
CAATCGATTTATCGCTTTCGCTCCGGCGCAAGATTTTCATATGGCAAGCAATCGTTAGAGGTCAGTCCGTTTCTACGGAAGGGCCTTTTTTGTTTCACAAAGTTACTAAATGATCTCTCCGCGGCTTGCCCTACCTTCACGATAAATTTTTCTACATGGCCGTCCGCATTCTTATTACCGGTGGCACTTTCGATAAAGAGTACAACGAGCTCACCGGACAATTATTTTTCAAGGACACCCATATGCATGACTTGTTGGAGATGGGTCGCAGCAAAGTCCCCGTTGAAATCCGCACCCTGATGATGATCGATAGCCTTGAAATGACCGACGAGGATCGCGAATTGATTGTTCATCAGTGTAACAGTTGTGAAGAAGAACAAATAGTTATTACACATGGCACCGATACCATGGCAGAAACAGCTCGCTTATTAGCAGAGAAAGTAAAAGGAAAAACGATTGTGCTGACTGGTGCGATGATTCCGATTAAATTCGGTAGCTCAGATGGTTTATTCAATTTAGGAAGCGCCCTTGCCTTTGCACAAACACTCCCCGCCGGAACCTATGTAGCGATGAATGGAAGATGGTTTTACGGCAATAATGTTCGCAAGAATAAACAAACAGGACTCTTCGAGGAGATCAAGTAAGTTCTATTGGTAAATCTTTGACTTAAGAACGGTACGCTCAGCCTCTGGAATATTGGAGAAAAGTGAAAGCGCTGTGCCATTGGATGTGGACTCAATTTCCAACGTACTTACAGAAATAATGTAGTTGCGCCATGCTGTTTTATTCCCCGTAGTATATAGCCGATTGTCGTTAGGCATACTTACACAAAGCACGGTTGCATTACGATCTAACCTACTGATATCGCTGTTGCCTTTAGGAATAACAACTACTACTTTCCAGACTTTAGAAGGCACACGAACTTTTCCATTATCAATCACAGAGAACTGTCCGTTGCTTCCCACCCCACCTGCGTTGCCATAGTTACCCATGTAAATCCAAGCTTCATTGGAGGTGCCCACCATGTTAGCACGAATATGATCCTCAAGACCAGCCCAAGGACCTTGATTGAGCGTAGGAGCTTGCGGAATCATATTGGTCATGTAAAAAGTAGAAGAGTTAGCCGCAATGGTAGACGTACGATCAGCCGAGGGACAATTATGACCGCGATCAAAACCAGAACCAGAGTAACTAGTACTTACCACTCGATACCACGCGCTGGGTAACGTATTGTCTGAACGAAAATCATCTTGACGAGGAGCTGATCCTAGATCCTCACTTTGCAAATGCCAGGCCACCCAATTAGGAGTTCCCATGGCACTGTTGTAACTGATTTTATAATACCCGTAGTCCTTTAAGTAATTAGTGGTGTATGAAGCATTAGTCTGTGCATTAGTTGGATTTCCCGGAAGAATATGATCGTTGTCGGTTAATGTCGGAACCGGTGGATTGGTGTTGCCATTATCCGGAACATCCTTTTTACAGGCCGTCAAAAAAACAAGAGAAAAAAACAGAGAAAGCAGGAGATTTTTCCGCATTTTGAGGGGGTTGGGAGCTCAAAAGTACGGGAAAAGAACGTTTGGATTTATGTGCTTACCCCTTTGAATTACGAGGTTGCTTTCTCTTTATGCTGCGCGGTGAAGTATAGCTTTCTTTATTTTCTTCAACCAACGATAATTCCCTTTCAATAGCCTGTTGCACTAACTGGTTCAACGATATATTTTTTTGAAGAGCAACAATCGCTGCCCGCTGATGAATATCCGGTTTAATTCGAATATTGAATGAGCCCATCAAACTCTTCTGAACAGGATTCCCCCTCTTTTTACAAAACAAAATATAGTCCTCTACTGCTTTTTGAAAATCCTGCTTAAGCTCTTTAACCGTGGCCCCCTCGAATGAAACTAAATCATGTACACCTTCTACTTTTCCATAAAAAACCTCGTCAGCAGCACTAAAATTGACTGACCCGTAAAATCCTTTATAGGATAGTAAGTTGTTGTTCATAATAATTTAAAATGCAACTGTAATTTAGTTGCAACTTAATTGCCCACAAATTTTAATTCCAGTGGAAATCAACCAAGAGGGAGGACTTATTAAGGATAGTTGATGTTGTTTAGGACTTGCCTAGATGATTTTTGACACCTATATTTGCAATCCGCTCTGAAAATGAGACTGGATGGTGCGGTAGCTCAGTCGGTAGAGCAAAGGACTGAAAATCCTTGTGTCGGCGGTTCGATCCCGCCCCACACCACTTAAAAGCTTGAATATCAATGAATTGCGTTGATTTTCAGGCTTTTTTGTTTGCTATAGGAAATTTATACTTTACCCCCTGAAATGGGTGCAATTACAGCTACTTAAAATTTCAAGCTATAATTTATCCAATTAATAACCTGAGGCTGACTTTTCCCAATTATTTCGATTTGTCCATTGTAAAGTAAAACACTTTTGGCTGAGCCGCTTACTTTCTTCCATTGGTGAAGGCTTTTTAATAGAGATTCATTAAATGTTGTAGCAACCTTTATTTCATGTGCTATGATTTCACGGCCAGTATCAATTAATAAGTCAATTTCCAAACCATTATTTTCTTTCCAGTAATAAAATCCGGCACTAGATCCTGTGTTATATTTCTTCTTTAACATCTCCATGATTACATAATTCTCAAACAAAGCCCCTCTAAAATGGGAGTTTAGTAGCTCTTTTTTTTCGCGTATTCCTAATAAGGAACAAGCAAGACCTGTGTCAATAAAATACAATTTTGGTGTTTTTACAACTCGCTTATTAAAATTTTTATAATAAGGTGGCAATAGATGAATAATGTAACTGCTTTGCAAAATAGAAAGCCATGCCTGTACTGTTTTGATATCTACTCCTGCTTCATTACTGAGGGCGGAAATATTCAGTTGTTGACCCGATCTTCCCGCACAAAGCTGAAGAAATCGATTAAATACAATGGTATTTTCAATGTTACGAATTTGCTTAACATCCCTCTCAATATAAGTTCGAATATAAGCTGGATACCACAGTGTTGGCATTCTGTTTTTATCGTATAATTCAGGATAACATCCATTAAAGACCAGCTCTTCTATTGAATTATCCTTGCGTTTGAATTGAGTAATTTCACTAAAGCTCAGGGGAAGCAAGTCAATATAACCAATTCGACCGGCCAGTGACTGTGAGATAGATTGTTGGAGTAAAAAATTGTTGCTACCCGTAATAATAAAAAACCCGTCTTTTTGCACCTTATCTAGGATCCCCTGCATGTAATTGAATAATTCAGGCACTCGTTGCGCTTCATCAATGATTGCCCCATTTTTATACCTTGCTAAAAACGTACGAGGATCTGATGATGCTAGCATCCGCTCGTCAGGATCTTCTAATGAAACGTAAGGCTTTCGGGGGAATACTTTTCTAACTAGCGTTGTCTTACCGCTTTGCCTTGGCCCTACTACTGCAACGGCCCTGAATTGGCGGCAATATTTTCTTAACAGCTTTTCTGCGATTCGAGGTTGCATGCTTTGAATATTTATACAAATTTAGGTATTGATTACCTAATTTGCATAAATAAAATTTCTTTATAAGCAGTTTATGCAGTGCGATGGCAAAGCATTCCGATTCTCCAAACATGGCGTTTCAACACCTCAGCGACAATTTGGCGAGAGGAATTATTTTTAAGATGTAATTAATTTTTACGCTTTTTTTATCGCAATAATATCTGCTTCACTAATAGATGGATTCGCTCCTTTATGGGTAGCGACCAACGCCCCAACAGCACAGGCATTCGCCAGTATTTCATCAGGGGGAATATTATTTAGTAAACCAGCTAAAAGGGTGGCTAAAAAACTATCTCCCGATCCGATGGTATCTTTTACAGTAACAGTATATCCGGGATGCACGTAATTCATTTGTTTATGCAAGAGCAAAGCACCTTCTGCTCCTCTGGTAACACAAATGGTCTCGGCCCCGGAAAATAACCGTAACCAGTTCATGGCAGTCTGTAAATCGTTTTCTGTGTTTTTAATTTTACTATAGCCAAGCAAAGGCATCAGCTCAATGAGTTCTTCGTCATTTAATTTGATTATCTGTGAAATTTGTATAAGTGATTTGATCAATACGATATCAACAAAAGGTTTTCTGAGATTGACATCAAACACCCGCTTGGATGCCGCCTCACATAGTTGAAGCAGGGTGGCAGCACTGACCTCAGACCTGGCTGCAAGGGATCCAAAAACAAAGGCTTTTGAGGCAGCCACTGCTTTTAGATTTCTATCAGTAGCCTCGATGGCATCCCAGGCGCTGGGTTGAACAATTTCATAACTGGCATTACCTGATTGATTAAGCGATACCAGCACTTTCCCTGATGGATACTCCCGATCTTTTTGAATTAAGGAGATGTCAACATGTTGCTGTTGTAATAATTCTAATAGACGATCGCCATCTTCGTCATGACCAACACGTGAAATTAGTTGTACCGAATGTCCCCAGGCAGCTAAACGAATGGCTACATTCATAGGAGCACCGCCTGCTACTTTTTCACCCGGCAATATATCCCAGAGTGTTTCTCCGAAACAAACTACGGATTCAGTTTTCATAATGCCATTTATTGTTGCCCAAAACTTTATTGGTGTAATTCCGCAGCCAGTTCTTCTAATTTTCTTCCTTTTGTTTCCGGCATACTAACCCTGACCCAAATCAATTGCCCCACCATCATCAAACAAAAGAAGAGAAAAACCGTGGCAGCACCTATCTCCTGAAACAAATAAGGGATGAATGAAGGGATCAACGCTGCTAATACCCAGTGTACAGTGGACCCGAATGACTGTCCAGCAGCTCTGAGTTTATTCGGAAAAATTTCAGAAATGAATACCCAGATCACAGCTCCCTGTCCAATAGCATGCGCAGCTATGAATAAAAAGAAAAACAAGGGGACCCAAAGTCCCTGCCAGTCATAATAGAAAGCGCAGGATACGAGTCCTAACGAAATAATATAGCCGAATGAACCAGCATAGAGCAGCGTTTTTCTTCCGAATTTATCAATAAGAGATATGCCCAGCAAGGTGAAAAGCAAATTGACCAGACCTATGCCGATGCTACTCAGAAACGAAGCCGATTTCTCCAATCCGGCTAATTCAAAAATGCGTGGAGCATAATATAAAAAGGCATTGATGCCGGATACCTGATTGAAGAAAGCCATAAAGAAAGCTAACAAAAGCGGCTTCCTGTATTTTTTCATGAATATGTTCTCGCCACTATGGGGTTGACTGGTTTCTTTTTCAATAGTTGTTAATTCTGCCTGTGCTTCTTCGCGGGGCAGAAGTTGTTCAAGCACCAATAAGGCTCCAGTCCTGTCATTTTTATATTCCAGTAACCAGCGCGGACTTTCCGGAATGCCGCTGATGAGTAATACATAAATAACAGAAGGTATAATCTGTACACCCAGCATCCATCTCCAGGCATCAGGACCCAGATCGCGTAGTAGAAAATTAGAAGAGAAAGCCATGAGAATACCAAATACAATATTGAACTGATACATGGCCACTAGTTTCCCTCTGCTTTTTGCGGGAGCAATCTCTGATATAAATGCAGGCGCTGCAATGGTGGAAATACCGATCCCCAATCCTCCGATAAAACGGAAGAAGGAAAAGACCAGCGGATCATTGGCCAATGCTGTACCCGCTGCAGATGCAAGAAATAAAATACCTATTGCACCCAGTGTTTTTTTTCTCCCGAGTCGGTTGGTAGGGATAGACCCCAATAGGGCACCCAATACTGTTCCCCAGAGAGCCATCGACATTACTACCATGCCGTGGTAGAGGTCGGTGGTTTGCCAGAGTTCCTGCAATTGTTTATCGGCTCCGGAAATAACAACGGTATCAAAACCGAATAAAAGGCCAGCGAGAGCTACTACTATTGACCAGTATAAGAGTTTGGTTGAATTCATTGTTTGTATTTTGAGCAAAGTTCCCGTGCCCCTACTTTATAAATAGTCTGAGGCTTGTTCGATTCGATAGCAATTTTAGAATAGGGTTCTGTAGGAAAATAAATATTGGTCATAGAGAACCGGCCGTTATTGATTAGAATTTCAACGGAGGCTTTATCTAGAAAGAGATGAACAGCTCCTAATACATCCCCTTCCAGCCATAGGGTCTGTGGCTTGTTGGCGAATTTTTCACTAAAATCAATAACTCCTGATTGGCTTCGGTCTGTGCTAACAATGCCATCTTTATAGCGAATGGTAAATTTCTCTCCTTTTTTGTTGGAAAGAGTAATGGTTAGCTCTTGAGATTTTTCATAGGGCATAATTTCTGTATGAAAAGCGAACTCTCCCCCCGAAACAAAATCTCCCTCCGTCACAAATGGCAATGTGGTGTTTCGAAAAAGAATAGTTTTATTATTACATTCTTGAAACGACGTTATAGCCGTCTGCATTAAAAAATATTCTTGTTGGTTTTTGATCAACTTAAGCTTTCTGGGCAGTGTCATGGCACTTCTCCAATTGGTAGTGGGTACTTGTTGTGCATATTGCCAGTTACTCATCCAAGCTTGCACGATGGGTGTTGGATCCGGGGTGTTGGAGTAAGTAACAGCAGCATAAAAGTCAGTACCATGATCTAACCATTTAGCGGGTTGAGTGGCCACAAATCGATCGCCATCAAAATCGCCAATAAAGTAACGAGTACCGGAGCCACCATTTGGAGCTTTATCTCCGTGGTTGACGATTAACACCCATTTGGCTTCTTGGTATGGAAATGTTTTCATGGGGAAAAGATCCGGACATTCCCATACGCCAAGATCTTTACTATCATTTTCCGGCTTGAAGACAAAACGCTCTTTCCACTCTTTCAGATTTTTAGAAGCGAACAATTTTATTCGATCTCCTACGGCCAAGGTCATGATCCACTCTTTACGAGGCTCATACCAAGAAACTTTAGGGTCGCGGAAATCTTGTTCTCCGCTATTATTTAACACCGGATTGCCTTTGTATTTAGTCCAGGTTTTTCCGCCATCCAGACTATAAGCAATACCTTGGCTCTCCGTATTTTTTTTGCCACTCTTCCAAATTGCATCATTGTGATAGGTAAAGATGGCGATCATTGCATTTTCACCAAATCCGGCTGTGTTGTCCTTATCAATGACCGCACTACCCGAAAAGATCCATCCTAATGAATCCGGGTAAAGAGCAATCGGCTGGTGTTTCCATCGCAGAAGATCCTTGCTGGTAGCATGCCCCCAATGCATAGGGCCCCATACTGTAGAGTCGGGGTAGTATTGATAAAATAAATGATACGTATCCTTATAATATACCAATCCATTAGGATCGTTCATCCATTTTGCAGGCGGTGTAAAATGGAAAGCAGGACGCCAGGGCTCCGGATCACTAGCATTTTTTTTTCGCTCTACTTGTGCAACGGCTGTAAGTTGTTGTAACAGCAGCATTGATAATAAAACGAAGCGGAACGTAATAAACCGCAAGGCACAATATCGCAAAGCAGAGGAAACTAATAGATACATGGCAAGGAATTGAGGATGTACCAAATGTAATATAATTTGTCAAGCGAAAACCAGAGTTTGATTATGTAATACGAATTCAATTTTCATGATTCCGACTTAACTTTTTTAAGTATTTGGGGGGGATGTTATCCACAAAAAAATAGCATAAAGTTTTTGAAAAAATAAATACCTCTCTGTAAGGCTCTACTACTACGTTTATGTAACTTACTAGGAAATAACCTTTATGCAAACAACTCTAAAACTTGCATGCAGCCTACTTATTGGCTGTATAAGCTTATTTGTACAAGCCCAAGATCGTGATATTAGCAAACTATCGTCCGGAGGAAAGCTAAATCCTTTACAGGCCAATATGGATATTAGGCATTATACGTTATCGCTTAATATCGATATTTCAAAAGAGTCTATCAAGGGGTTTGCAGATGTTGACATAATTCTTGCAAAAACAGCTGATACACTTTTATTAGACCTTATTAATCTATATGAAGTATCGTCGATAGCTGTAAATAGTAAAGAGCAAAAGTTCAGTCATATTGACAACAAGCTCTATATCTATGGTGACAAACAATACCCACAAGGAAAAGTTACTATTCGTGTGAACTATAGTGGACAACCACCTGTAGCAGTAAGACCCCCTTGGTCAGGAGGTTTTACCTGGACAAAAGATAGAAGCGGTAACCCCTGGATTGCTATTAATTGTCAAAAAGAAGGAGGACGTGTCTATTTCCCTTGCAAAGATCATCCTAGTGACGAACCCAACGAAGGAGTAGATATGCATATTACAGTTCCCGATACATTAGTAGTATCAGGGCCTGGTTTATTGCAGAAAATAACTAAGCGCAAAAAAACAGCTACCTATCACTGGAAA
>SXWI01000120.1 GCA_005791465.1 Bacteroidota bacterium
GCATTACCACAGGCTTCAGCCAGCTTATTGATCTCACCCATACGGAGGGCAACAGGTGCATTGGTTAAAACAAGTTGCGCTCCTTCTTCCTGACAACGAAGTGCGGTTCTCCAAGCAATGGAGCGTTCGTCAAGTGCACCAAAAATGATTCCTTTCTTTCCCTTTAGCAATTGGTTGGACATAAAATGAATTTGAGCCCTAAAAGTAAGAAGATATTTTCTAGTGATTAGGACTAACGGCTGTTCTTATAAAAGGGCGCTATATTTACATGTATGGCAAATCAAACGGTTATTACAGGTACCGGTTGTTATATTCCTCCGGTTATAAAAACAAACCAGGAATTTATTGGTCAAACTTTTTATGCAGAGGATCAAAAAAAGATTGATGCAGAAGGAAAGGAAATTGTAGAGAAATTCAAAGAGATCACAGGAATCGAAGAAAGACGATACGCCGATGAAAAAGTAAATGCCTCTGATATGGCGGTAGCCGCTGCCCGGCTTGCCTTGGAAGAAAGCGGACTAAACCCTGAAGAGTTGGACCAGCTGATTGTAGCACACAATTTTGGGAACGTAGTCAAAGACACTATTCAAACAGACATTCTCCCAGCCTTAGCTTCTCGGGTAAAACATGAATTGGGGATTCAAAACCCATCCTGTGTAGCTTATGATATTTTATTTGGATGCCCAGGTTGGTTGCAAGGTGTAATTCAAGCAGATGCCTTTATCAAGGCAGGAGTAGCTAAAAAAGCGTTGGTAATAGGAACTGAAACACTAAGCCGGGTGGTGGATCACTTTGACAGGGACAGCATGATCTTCTCCGATGGAGCAGGTGCTGCTATTTTAGAATCCAGACCTGAGGAACAAGATGGCCCGGGTATATTAGCAGCTAGTGTACAAAGTCATTGCACCGATGAAGCCTACTATCTTTTTCTTGGGAAAAGCAATCTTCCCGATGCAGATCCCAGCGTGCGTTATATCAAGATGAAAGGCAGGAAAGTGTATGAGTATGCCATGCAACATGTTCCTGCTGCCATGAAGGATTGCCTTGACAAAGCTGGTTTACCCATCACAGCTGTCAAAAAAGTTTTTATACACCAGGCCAATGAAAAGATGGATGAGGGAATCATCAAAAGGCTGTTTCGACTTTATGGAATCAAGGAAATCCCTGAACATATTATGCCCATGAGCATCCACAAACTGGGGAATAGCTCGGTAGCCACCATCCCTACGCTTTTTGATATGGTAAAAAAAGGACATTGGGCAGAGCACTCCTTGCAAAAGGGGGATATTGTATTATTTGCCTCCGTGGGTGCCGGCATGAACATCAATGCCGTGTGTTACCGAATGTAAACAAGCCCCTTTCCATTATCTTCGCAACCAGTAAATTTCGGTTCGAAGATGACGCTCTCCTACAAATGGCTTTGTGACTATCTCCCTGAAAAACCAGCTCCTGAAAAGCTGAGTCAATTGCTTACTTCTATTGGACTGGAAGTAGAGAGTATGCAGTCATACGAAGAAGTAAAAGGCGGACTTCGGGGTTTGGTTATTGGAGAAGTAATCAGTACGTCCAAACATCCCAATGCGGATAAACTAACACTCACGAAAGTTAATATAGGTAATGACCAATTCCTCTCCATTGTTTGTGGCGCACCCAATGTAGCGGCTGGACAGAAAGTTGTAGTGGCCCCCGTAGGTGCTACCATCTATCCTACCAATGGCGAACCATTAACCATGCGTGTAGCAAAGATTAGAGGAGAGGAAAGCCAAGGAATGATCTGCGCTGAAGATGAAATTGGTTTGGGTGAAAGTCATGCAGGAATTTTAGTGTTGGACACTACAGCAGTGCCTGGCACACCCGCTCCTGATTATTTCAATTTATACGACGATATCATTTACGAAATCGGTCTGACTCCCAATCGCATGGATGCCATGAGCCATTGGGGAGTAGCCCGTGATGTTTGCGCGTATATCAACCATCACGAGAAAAAAAATATCACCCCACTTTTTCCAGCTACTACTCCATTGGATAAAGCTGGAAAATCAGGACCGGTACAAGTAACTGTTGAAAACACCAAAGCCTGTCCTCGCTACACAGGAATTTCTATTGAGGGTATAAAAGTTGAACCATCACCCGCTTGGTTGCAAAAAAGATTAAAAGCTATTGGGGTTCGTCCTATTAACAACATAGTAGATATCACCAATTATATCCAGCATGAAACAGGACAACCACTTCATGCATTTGATTTAGATGCAATTGAGGGGAAGCAGGTGATTATAAAAAATTTGCCTACAGGCACCCCCTTCATTACACTGGATGGGAATTCCCGAAAATTGGATCAGGAAGATTTAATGATTTGTAATGCAAAGGAAGGGATGTGTCTAGCAGGTGTTTTTGGAGGGCTTCAGAGTGGTGTTAAAGAATCAACTCGTTCCCTATTTATTGAAAGTGCATTCTTTGATGGAATCAATATTCGTAAAACTTCGTTCAGACACGGACTGCGTACGGATGCGGCTACCCGATTTGAAAAAGGAACCGATATAGAAGCCACGGTTCGCGTGTTGGAGAGAGCCGTTCAGTTAATCAAAGAAATTGCAGGAGGCACCGTTGTGGGGGCTTTAATCGATTGCTACCCTGCTCCTCAACCTAAAAAAACTGTAGTAGTTCGCTGGTCAATGCTACACAAACTAAGTGGCAAACAATACTCGGCCACTGCTGTAAAAAATATTTTAACTAGTCTCGAATTTGAATGGCGAAGAGAAGATGCGGACTCTTTTGAAGTAGCCGTACCCACACATAAAACAGATATCAGTTTGCAGGCTGATATTGTAGAGGAGATCATTCGTATCGACGGTCTTGACAATATTGAAATACCCACACAGATCAAATTATCTCCTGCTATCGATCCGGAAGGATGGAAGGCAACGGTAAAAGAAAAAATTGCAAACCAACTTGCAGGAATGGGATTTCAGGAGATGATGACTAATTCAATTACCAATGCTGCTTACTACAATAA
>SXWI01000121.1 GCA_005791465.1 Bacteroidota bacterium
AACCACGCTGCTACTTCATTGACTGCAATACCGGCGGAGTCAAGTTTTCGAAGATTTAAGTGATATTGGTAGTTATCGTCACTTAAAATGATTTTGTTGATTTTGTAAATCTTTTCCAGTGATATGTTCAGGCGATCCATGAGCTTACTGGTAAATAAACGCCCTCCTGGTAGATTGTTTTCTTGCATGAATTCTGGGATATGTGCAGCTCCATGATCAGCTGTTAGAAAGATTGTGTATTGGCTTTTACCAACCTTTTGATCAAGTAAATCCATAAACTTTCCTAATGCCAAATCAAAACGAAGCATAGCATCCTCTGCCTCTATAGAATTGGGTCCAAAACTATGCCCAATATAGTCGGGAGAAGAAAAGCTAACGGCTAGTAAGTCGGTGGATAGATCTTCTCCAAGTTTTTCATTCTCTAATGCGGATTTCGCAAACTCAAAAGTAAGTTCATTACCAAAATGAGTGGTGTTCAGTTTGCCATAATCTCGGCCTATGAATTTTTGTAGGTCATAGGGAAACCCCTCTCCAAAAGGCTTTGCCTCGTAGGATTTTTGGTCAGTGGTACTTTGCGTATAGGTGCTGCTATCATAAAGTAGTGACCATCCAGTTTTGTAGTATTGATCTGGAAGTTTCAGCTCATTAAATGTATTCACCCAATTTGGGAGGGAGGTCATATAGTAGGTTGAGGTTATCCATTTACCTACTGAATTGTCGTACCAGTAGGCTGCATTGGCGCTATGTCCTGCTGGTAAAATAGCTCCGCGATCTTTAATAGCAATCCCTACAACTTTACTTTTAAAATTGGTAGCAAGTCTTAGTTCGTCAGCAATGGAGGTAACTAACATGTTTCGGGGGCTCATTTTTCCTTGGGAAGAGCTGCTGCCTACGGTTGCTACATTTTTATCCTCGGTGCAATAAACTGTTCTATTTTGATCTTTATCCCACCAGGCATTTCCAGTAATTCCTGTAATGGCGGGGGCGCTGCCTGTATATACAACGCTATGACCACAGGCAGTTACGGAAGGGGTGTAAGGTATCAACGTGTTTTCACAGGTATTACCTTCTTTCAGCAACCGTTTAAATCCACCTTTTTCACTATAGCGATCATAATAACGGTATAGATAGTCCCAACGCATTTGATCAAGCATCAATCCCACTACCAGTTTGGGTCTTTCCAATTGGGATTGGCTGAATGTTGTGGAAGCTATCAATAGTAATAAAAGGGTAGGGGTAAAAAGACGATTCATGCGTAGTATATTAAGTTTTGTAAAGGTAAGAATTTGAAATAGGTGCGAGACTGGTACATCAACGAATTGGAGTACAATGTTCTGACAGGATTCGAACCTTCCCATTCCATTTTGTGACGGTAACACTACAACGCTGGCGGTCATCAAACGACTCTCCATGATAAATCCCTTTTCCCTTCCAAATGGTATTTACAACTGCCGTATTTCCTTCGATTTGAATGGTAAGGTTATCGCGTTCCATTGTCTGCAGTGTATATACTGTTGAGCCAGCGGTAGCAATAAGTGCAGCGCGATCAAATGTTTTTCCAGATTGTGTAAAATAAAGGTATTGGGGAGAAAGGGAAGAATCGACAAGTGCAGGATTTTTAGTTTTCCATCCCCGATCAAATTGTTCCATCACCATATGAACTTCTTTTTCCGTAAGAGGTTGATTGATATTTTGGGAGCAGGAGGAAAAAAGTATTACCAAAAGGCTGATGACAAGTGATTTATTCATTTTTGTAATAATAATTCGTAAAGTTCTTTTGTCCATTCTGTGCGGAGTACTTGTGTTCGGCATCCTTTATTTAGTTCGTGGATTTCAGCCAACAACTGATTTGTAAAATTACTAACCCATTGGTTCTCGTTGATGCGAATCCATCCATAAGTGGTGTCCTGGGTTATTTGTTTAACTATTTTTTCGCATTCAGCCATTTCTTTTCCCAAGTAAATCTCTCTAATGCATATTTTTTGCTCGTTATAAAGAAGTTGTGGCTGTAGTTTGCCTTTCGATACATTTTGCTTGCACCAAGTCTCTGTTTTACCCACAAATTGCTGCCCGTAGCCTGCTATAGAAAAGGCAAGAAAACAGGTATTAAAAAAGAAAAGCACTTTTTTCAGCTTCATTGCAGAAAGTTAACTTCTTTTTCGCTCTGCTAGCCATTGTTCCAATTGAATTTTACTAAAACTGCTGAGATTCATGGCGGGGGTCAGCAAACTTTTTTGTGCAATTAGTACACCATATCGCACATCCGACAATCCGGCAAGGGCATGAGCATCTGGATTAATAGAAATAAATACACCTTTTTCAATCGCATAGTCTAACCATTTCCAGTCTAGATCTAAGCGTCGGGGGTGTGCATTGATTTCAATCGCAACTTTATGCTCGGCACAAGCGTCTATTATCCTTTTGTGATCGATGGGGTAACCTTCTCTGCTTAATAGAAGCCGTCCAGTAGGATGTCCGAGAATAGTGGTGAAAGGGTTTTCGATTGCCTTTAATAAGCGGTTTGTAGCAGTCTCTTCTATCATTCGAAGATTGCTATGTACGGAGGCAATAATTAAGTCAAAGGACGAAAGAACGGTTGCTTCATAATCAAGTGAACCATCATTCAAAATATCAGATTCAATCGATTTAAAAATTCTAAAAGGAGCTAGTTTCTTGTTGAGCTCATCTATTTGTTGGTGTTGGGCTGCAACCCGGTCTGATTTAAGACCATTTGCATAAAAAGCACTTGAGGAGTGGTCAGATAATACCATATACTCCCATTTATTATCCAAACAGGCCTTAGCCATTTCCTCAATAGTGTTGGCGCCATCACTCCAAGTGCTGTGACAGTGTATAAGCCCTTTGATTGATTCAACTTGAATCGGCATTGTTAAGTATGCCTTTTCCAGCTGTTTTTTTGATTCTCTTCGGGCTGGCGAAGAGACGGGAATATTTCTCTTTAAAAAGAATATATCATCAGGTTTCTGGGGAGGCTGAGTAGCTACATCCAATTGCGCTGGAATGGATAGTAATGCCTCATAAAATTCTGGTGTGGAAGAGGTTTTTAAAAGGTCCAGGGAAAGATTACTTGAGTTGTAAAGACGTATGGCCAAGCCATTTTTAAGCTGATAGCAAAGAGAGTCTTCTGTTTCTTCAATAAGTTCAGGAGGCTGTGCTGTCAAGAATTTTTCTTTGATAGATTCTTTTGAGGTCCCAATTACAAAGGACAGCTCCTTAAGAGT
>SXWI01000122.1 GCA_005791465.1 Bacteroidota bacterium
ACCGATCGCCAAAGCAGCGATCTGGTTGCTTTTTTGAGAACGCTTACGGATTCGTCTTTTGTCCGGAACCCGAACTTGGGAAAGCCGGAGTAACTCGCTTGGATTTCAGAATTTGAAGTCCCTCTTGTTTGGCCTTAATCTCATTTTCTGTATCCTGTTGCGATTTCCCATTATTCTCCAGTTTACGCTCTAAATCTCCTTGCTCTTTTTTTAAACCTTCTAATTTTTTTTCTGCTTTGAGAATGGCGTCCTCTTGCGCTTTGATATCCAGCTCTAAACTTTCAGCCGCCACATCTGGAATGATACTTTTCAAATAGCTTTTTACCTTATTAGCACGCTCCTCACTCACCGAACGGCTCAGTGCTTCGCCATTTTGCAGAATAATTAGAGTAAGTAAAGAAATCTCTCTTTCCTTACGGCTTCGCTTATCTACCTTAACTAAATAATCAGCTTGTCCCTCGGTGATATCATTCATGATAGAGCCTGCAAAAACTTTAAATCCTTTATCGCGGTTGAGGAGTCCTTTCTCCTCGCGGGGTCTGTATCCTAATTTGGAAAACCGCTTTAGTAATGCATTCTCAACAGCAGGGGCCTGGTAATCATACTCCGCCAAAAAAGCGGTATACTTTTTCTTGTCGTACTCGGCAGTTCCCTCATAGACCTGAGCACATAGTACAGCACTAAATACAACTGTTAGCAAGAATAGAGCCATTCCCTTTTTCATAGACGGTGATTTGACTTTAAAGATACAGCATGCCCGCAAAAGGTTATCTTTATGGGCAAACAATTCTGTTTGAGCGGTATCAAAAATTTAGCAGGACAAACGCTTTGGTACGGACTACCCAGTATCACCAGTCGCTTTTTGGGCTATCTGATGAATCTGAGTTTACCCCTTTTTTTTAGTGAACCTGCTGTTACTGCAGATCTTACATTGGTCTATGCAGCTACGGCTTTTCTGAACATACTTTTTACCTATGGAATGGAAACGGCTTACTTCCGTTTTGCGCAGGAGGAAAATCGATCTACTTTATATAGTACACTCTCGATTACACTTTTCATAACAACCCTACTCTTTTCATTTATACTTTGGATCAACCAGGATAACTTGGTCCATTGGGCTCGTTTGGAAAATGCTCCTGCATTGATTAGATGGATGATTGGAATTTTATTTTTTGACACACTCTCAACACTGGCCTTTGCCAAATTAAGACAGGAGAACAGGCCCCGCCGTTTTGCATTTGCCAAAATGGCCACGGTAGTTATTAATGTAGCTGTTGTGATTACTTGTCTTGGAATTATTCCTCGTTATTCCCCGGAATGGAGTTCTATTACAGAGCGAGGGGTTGAATGGTATTTAATTGGAAATTTCCTAGGTAGTGTGGGCACCCTGTTGCTATTAATACCCGAGCTCAAGCAAATCAAAATTTCCCTTGATACCGCTTTATTAAAAAGAGTACTCCAATACAGTTGGCCCCTGGTTATTGTGGGCATGGGAGGAATTGTAAACGACATGCTCAGCCGTTTACTCTATCAGTTTGTGGTAGATCTCCCTTCGGAACAAGCAAAACACGAACTGGGTGTTTTTGGAAATATTATTCGCCTATCGATTGTTATCACTATTGCCATACAGGCATTTCGCTTGGCTGCAGAACCATTCTTCTTTAATCGGAGCAAGGATAAAAACGCTCCTGAAACATACGCACGCGTATTGAAGTACTTTGTAATTGTATGCTGCTTTTTATTCCTATGCGTATCGCTTTACATTGATTTAGCCGCCTGGTTTTTTGAAGCCATTGACCGCGAGCGCTGGAAAGAAGGACTCTATGTGGTTCCCTTCTTTGCCATGGCCAATATATTGTTAGGCATATATTATAATCTGAGTATTTGGTATAAACTAACTAATCGTAACCTTACCGGAGCCTTTATTACACTGGGTGGCGCTCTCATTACCATCACACTCACCATTTTGCTAATACCCCGCTACCACTATTGGGGTGCAGCCATGGCTAGTTTTTCCTGTTATTTATTTATGATGCTGGTCAGTTATGGGTTGGGACAAAAACATTTTCCAGTTCCTTATCCGGTAAAACGAATTTTATTTTATCTAACTGGTAGTGCAGGTTTGTTTGTATTACACCGTTCGCTGGTCAATTGGTATGCGGATCCCCTATTCAATATGGGATTAGCTAGTGTTTTACTAGTTCTGTTTATTGGAGTAGTTAGAAAAACAGAGAAACAAGACTGGGTTGGTATTTAACCAGCAGGCACAAAGGGATTATTAGCCTTTTCGTATCCAATGGTAGTAGGCATTCCATGTCCACTATACACATGTGTGTTGTCAGGCAGGCAATAGAGTTTAGTACGAATGCTTTGCTCCAGGGTTGCAAATTCCGAACCAGGTAAATCAGTTCGTCCTACACTTTCTCTAAATAACACATCACCGCTGATTACCCACCCCCCTTTTTGATAATAAAACGAAATACTACCCGGTGAATGGCCCGGGGTATGTAAGATTTGTAACTGTTCGTCCCCAATTTGTAAAAATTCCCCCTCTTTTACATGATGAACTGGACCCTGGTAGTTTTCAAAAGGTAGATTCCAGAGATCTCCAGCTGTGGGGGCATAGTCAAAAACCTTTTGCTCACTCTCGTGAAAGTATAATTCCAACCCCCAGGTTTCATGGACAAACTTATTGCCAAAAACATGGTCCAAATGGCAGTGGGTATTGACCAGCTGTACAGGCTTAAGCCCCTTGGATTTAATTTTTTCTTCGAGGGTTTTGCGTTCTTCCGGAAAATAACAGCCCGGATCTATAATCAGGGTATCCCCCGCTTCGTTATAGACAAGGTAGGTGTTCTCCTGAACGGGGCTGAAGAGCAGAGACTGGACGGTTAACATTGCGGGGTTTTCGTACTTTTAGAGTCGATTTACAAAGATAGTTATGAATAGAATGAGGTGGTTAGTAGTGTTGCTTCCCTTGTTGGGGCTTTTACATGCGGAAGCGCAGGTCAATACGGTGCAGTTTGGAAAAAACCGTGTTCAGTATCAAAAATTTAAATGGAAATATCATCAGACTGATAATTTCAATTGCTATTTCAGCCAAGATGGATTGGGTATTGGTGAATATGTGGGTCAAATTGCTGAACAGGAACTACCCGGACTGGAAGCATTTGTAGAATTCGGAATCCAGCGAAGGATCAATATTGTTGTTTACAATAATTATGACGAAATGCAACAGTCCAATATTGGGCTGGGTATCGATTGGCAAAATACTGGTGGACTCACCAAACTAGTCAACAACAAGATGATCGTTTATTTTGATGGCAACCATCAACATCTGCGTTATCAAATTCGGGAAGGAATTGCCAGAAACCTGGTGGAGAATCTATTATTTGGGGAGGACCTTGGAGACTTTGCTACAAACCAAGCCCTGTTGGATCTACCCAAATGGTTAACGGATGGATATATCACCTATGCAGCAGAAAATTGGAATACTAATCTAGATGATCAACTGCGTGCGGTGATGCTGGCTGGGCTTTATCGTAATTTTTATCAGTTTGCCTTTGAAAAACCAGCCTTGGCCGGTCATGCTTTTTGGAAATATGTAGCTGACAAATATGGCAAGAACAAAGTCACCTACTTTTTGTATCTCGCAAGAGCCTTTCGCAATCTGAATAACGCTTCCTATAAGTTATCTAAGAAAAAATTTAAAACACTCCTGCAGGATTTCATGACGGATATGCAGGATGTTTATTTCAAAGATATCCGTGGCAGACGCAATGCGCCC
>SXWI01000019.1 GCA_005791465.1 Bacteroidota bacterium
CTGATGCCTTCCCTTGTGAAAAAGACTGGTGAGTTGGGATTGCTATCCACTTCTATTCCGGAGGAATATGGTGGTTTGGGAAAAGATTTTGTTACCTCAACAATTGTCAATGAATACTTGGGTGCTGGACATTCTTATTCAGTGGCCGTTGCTGCGCATACCGGGATTGGCATGCTGCCTATTCTTTATTTTGGAACACCGGAACAAAAGTCAACGTATTTACCAAAATTGGTTACCGGTGAGTGGGCAGGTGCGTATGGATTGACCGAGCCGAATAGTGGTAGTGATGCCCTGGGTGCAAAAACCACAGCCACCTTAAGTGCCGATGGTAAACATTATATCTTAAATGGACAGAAATGCTGGATTACAAACGGAGGCTTTGCGCATGTCTATACTGTTTTTGCAAAAGTGGATGGCGAAAAGTTTACTGCTTTTATTGTAGAAAGAGGAACACCTGGATTTACGCAAGGAGTCGAAGAGCAAAAGATGGGGATCAAAGGTTCTTCCACGGTTCAGTTATATTTTCAGGATTGTAAAATTCCAGCAGAGAATCTTTTGGGCGAACTAGGCAAAGGACACAAAATTGCATTCAACATTCTCAATATTGGTCGATTAAAACTTTGCGCCGCTACGCTGGGTGGAGCAAGAACGGCATTGAATCAGTCTATTCAATATGCAAAAACAAGGGAGCAATTCAAGCAGCCCATTGCCAATTTTGGAGCTATCAAACATAAGCTTGCTGAAATAGCCATTCGTACCTATGTGGCGGAGTCTGCTTTATATCGTACGGCCAAGTGGATTGATGAAAAAGAAAAGGAGTTACTCGCCAATGGAAAACCATTTGCAGAAGCCTTATTGGCGGGTGCTGAAGAGTATGCTATTGAGTGTGCGGCATTAAAAGTGTATGGAAGTGAATTGTTAGATTTTGCAGTAGACGAAGGAGTACAAATCCATGGTGGTAACGGGTATAGTGCTGAGTATGCTATTTCAAGAGCGTATCGCGATAGTCGGATCAATCGTATTTATGAAGGTACCAATGAGATCAATCGCTTATTGGCATTGGATATGACACTAAAACGTGCTATGACCGGGCGTCTGGACCTGATGGGGCCAGCCATGGCTATTCAAAAGGAGTTAATGAGTGTTCCTGATTTTGGTAGTGCCGAAGAGTTACCCTTTGTAGCTGAACGGAAATTAGTGGCTAATCTCAAGAAGGCAATCTTACTGACCGCAGGCGCTGCGGTCCAGAAATTAATGATGAACCTTGAGAAAGAGCAAGAGATATTGATGAATTTGGCTGATATGTCTATTGAGGTATTTCATGCGGAGAGCACTTTATTACGAGTGTTGAAGCTGGTTGAATTAAGAGGTGAAGCAGCGGTAACAGGACAGCTGGGTATTCTTCGCACCTATTTATATGACGCAGCAGATCGTGTAAATAAATATGGTAAAGATGCTATTAATGGCTTTGCAGAGGGAGAGGAAGCTCGTATGATATTGCTTGGTTTGAAGCGATTTACCAAGGCGGACCCCTTCAATGCTAAAGCAGCTCGTCGGCGTATTGCTGACCAGCTAATAGAGCAGGGACACTACTGTTTCTGAGTTTCACTAATTTTGTATTTAATACACAAGTATGAACGAAGCAACTACCCCTACTTTATTAACCTCAAAGGATTTTTCCTCTGATCAGGAGGTGCGTTGGTGTCCGGGCTGTGGGGATTACTCCATTCTTGCGCAGGTTCAGAAAGTGATGCCCACCTTAGGGATTCCTCGGGAAAACATTGTATTCATCTCCGGTATTGGATGTAGCAGTCGTTTCCCATACTATATGAATACATTCGGAATGCACTCTATTCATGGACGTGCAACAGCGGTGGCTAGTGGACTAAAGGCCAGCCGCCCTGAATTAAGTGTTTGGATCATTACCGGCGATGGCGATAGCTTGAGTATTGGCGGTAATCATACTATTCATTTGCTTCGTCGCAATTTTGACGTGAATATCCTGCTCTTCAATAATCAGATTTATGGATTAACCAAGGGGCAGTATTCTCCTACTTCAGAAGAGAAAAAAATTACCAAGAGCACTCCGATGGGGAGTATCGATCATCCGTTTAATCCAGCTGCTTTGGCATTGGGAGCCGATGCCACTTTTGTTGCCCGTACCATGGACCGTGACCCCAAGCATTTGCAAGCCATGTTGCTTCGTGCTAATGCACACAAGGGTGCTTCCTTCCTAGAGATCTATCAGAATTGTAATATTTTCAATGATGGTGCCTTTGAAATTTTTACAGAGAAGGGGAGTAAAGCCACTGAAACCTTATTCCTGGAGCAAGGCAAGCCATTGGTCTTTGGTGCAAATAATGATAAAGGAATTAAGCTGGATGGATTCAAACCCATCATTATAGATTTTGCACAAGGTTTCAGCGCAGATGATTGTTGGGTACATGACGAAAAAGATATTTACAAAGCACAGATCTTGACCAGGATATTTGACGATCCTCAGATGGAGGGACACTTACCAAGACCTTTTGGTGTATTCTATCAAACTGATCGTCCTTGCTATGAGGATGTAATGGCGGCTCAGTTGGAAGAAGCGGCTTCTCGTAAACCAGCAGATCTGGACAAATTGCTAAAAGGAAACGAAGTTTGGACCATCAGTTAGAATAATTTTTGCTGGTCAGGTAGTAATCGAAAACTTTTACGGTGATAGCTGCATAAGCCCCATTTTTCAATGGCTTTTCTGTGTTGCGCAGTACCATACCCCTTATTACGGTCCCATCCATAGTGAGGGAATTCCTGATGTAATTTTTCCATCCATTGGTCCCGGTATGTTTTTGCCAAAATGCTGGCTGCAGCTATTGATGCAAATCTGCCATCACCTTTTACAAAGCACTGGTGGGGTATTTTTTTAAAAGGGATAAACCGATTGCCATCTACCAACAAAAGACCTGGTTTTTTCTTCAATAAAGTAACAGCCTGGTGCATGGCTTTGATGCTGGCTTTGAGAATATTGATTTGATCAATTTCCTCATGACTGATTTGGCTCACTGCAAAGCTGATGGCCTCTTTTTCAATGATTGGTCGTATGGTGTCGCGTTGTTTTTCCTTTAGTTGTTTGGAGTCATTGAGAAGGGGATGATGAAAATCCTTTGGCAGAATGACCGCTGCGGCAAATACCGGACCTGCATAACAGCCACGGCCTGCTTCATCAAGGCCTGCCTCCAAATAGGTATCCTGGAAAAAAGGTGCCAGCATACCTGCAAATTCCGAAATATTGCTCAACAAAAAATCACTTGCAAAACAACCGGGATTACCTTTGTGTGCCATGGAAAATACCTCTTCCACCCGCGCTGTTGTGTACTGGCTATACACGGGTATGGCTATGATAGTTGTTCAGATTTTATTAGGGGGCATTACTAGATTAACTGGTTCTGGCTTATCCATTACCGAGTGGAATGTAGTGACGGGTGCACTTCCTCCGATTTCGGATGCGCAATGGTTGGTGGAATTTGAAAAATACAAGGCGACGCCGCAGTTCCGTTATTTAAATTTTGATTTTTCGATTGCAGATTTTAAGGTCATTTACTTCTGGGAGTGGTTTCATCGTAATTGGGCTCGTTTGATTGGGGTAGTCTTTGCGATTCCCTTTTTATTTTTTTGGTGGCGGGGTTATTTCAAATCCCATATGGTAAAGCCGCTGTTAATTTTATTTTTTTTAGGTGCCCTGCAAGGGGCTATTGGTTGGATCATGGTAGCCAGCGGACTTACCGGAGATGCTATCTATGTAAAACCAAC
>SXWI01000020.1 GCA_005791465.1 Bacteroidota bacterium
GGGGTACGCACTGGAGGAGGTTTAGGATGTGCGGGTTGTCATGCAGCTCCCGAATTTGATATTGATCCCAATACAGGTAATAATGGTATTATTGGTAATTTAAATGCACCAGGTATTGATATTAATAATACCAGGGCTCCTTCACTTCGGGATTTAGTGGGAACGGATGGGCAGCCTAATGGACCCATGATGCATACAGGAGGAATCCGAACATTACAAGCAGCTATTGGTCATTATGGGCAAATCAATCTTGCGCCTGGTAATACAAGATTGGATCCTCGCTTGCGGCCAAATGGCTTTGGCCAAAATTTGAATCTGAATCAACAAGAAGTAGATGCAGTAATTGCATTTCTAAAAACACTAACGGGTTCAGCTGTATATACAGATCAAAAATGGGCGGACCCATTCCTGTAAACGCTAAAAGAAAATAATCAATTCAATGAGCAATTTGCGTCTGGTTCAGATTAGCTTACTAGTTCGTGAATACGACGAAGCCATTCACTATTATACGAACGTACTCGGCTTTCAGTTAATAGAGGACACGATGTTATCCGCAACAAAGCGCTGGGTAGTTGTTTCTCCCGGTATAACACAGGCTTCACTTTTGTTAGCAAAGGCAGCCACGCTTGAACAGGAAAAAGCGGTAGGCAATCAAACAGGGGGACGTGTATTTCTATTCTTACACACTGATAATTTTGAAAGCACTTATCAGCAATACATAGACAAAGGAGTTAGTTTTACAGAAGAGCCCCGAACAGAAAAATTTGGCAAAGTTTGTGTTTTCAAAGATTTATATGGGAACTTGTGGGACCTAATTGAACCATTTAATCAGTAAATAAAAAACATGAAAACTATTTTAACGCTAGCAAGCCTATTGATTGGACTTTGGTGCCAAGCACAGGAGCAACCCGCAAAACAACAATTAGATAAAAAGAAAAAAACCTATGAGGTGCTAGCCAGTTGTGGCACCTGTAATTTTAAAATGAAAGCAGAAGGCTGTCCACTTGCCATAAAATATGATGATAAATATTATTTAGTTGAAGGAACATCTATAGACGATCATGGTGATGCACATGCTGATGATGGATTTTGTAATGTTATAAAAAAAGCTAAAGTGCAGGGTAAATTTGAGGGAGATCGATTTAAATCGACCTATTTTGAAATCAGTAAAGTCGATACTTCTAAAAAGCAGTAGCTCCCTTTTAAACAGCTAATGAAAGCGCCATCATTTATTGAAATTGCTGAGGCCTATTTAGTAGGAAAGCAACTCGAAATGTCATTGCAACAAAATCGGACCGCTGAGCTTTGGGGATCATTTGGACCACTGATCAAAGCAATACCAAACCGACTCGATTCTTTTCGCTATTCACTACAAGAGTACCCGCCACACTATTTTGATCAATTCAATCCCACTCTTCCTTTTAAAAAATGGGCATTGGTAGCTGTAAAAAATCATAGCAGCATTCCGGAAACCTGTCATGGCTTTATATTACCGGGAGGGCTCTACGCTGTATTTCACCTTAAGGGAAATGATACTCAAATTTTTCAATACATCTATAGCAATTGGCTGCCAAGCTCAGGATACGTGCTCGATCATAGACCGCATTTTGAACTATTAGGTGATAAATATAAAAATGGTGACCCCGCATCAGAGGAGGACATCTATATTCCGGTTCGGAAAATATAATTAGACTAGCGGCCCGTCTTAAGGACTTCTACCACGCGTTTCATCTCCTCCGTTGTTCCTACGCTCAACCGAAGCCAGGTGCTCTTTTCCTCAAAAGAACGAGCTCCCACTATTTGATGAGACTGTAAAAAGTTCGGTATCGGTTTTGAATAAGCAGCCCCATCAAAATAAACAAAGCTGGTAACGGAGGGGATAAAGGGTATTGTTAAATCAGTCAGCCCATTACAGAAAATTTCTTTTGCTTTATGATTTTCGGCTTTGCAGAAAGCAACAAATGCGTGATCGTCCATAGCAGCGAGTGCACCACGCATAGAAACTGCAGAGGGGCCCGCGTTTGCCCAAGCTTGTAACTCATTCAAACTTCGAATAAGAGCAGGTTGTGCTAGTAAGTAGCCAACACGAGCACCCGCCATTCCGTATACTTTTGAAAATGTTTTTGCAATAATCAAATTAGGCTGCTGGTTGACCATATGAGCCAAGGAGGCTGTATCATAATAGTCAGTATAGGCTTCATCCACTAAAACTACACAAGACTTGCAGGCTTGCTCAATAAACTTTTCCAACGTTTTTTTATCATGAGCGGTACCTGTTGGATTATTAGGGTTACATAAATAAACCAGACGTGTTTCATTATTAATACTAGCTAGCATTCGCTCCAGATCATTGTGCTTTGTAGGAGTTAATGGAATCAACTGCGTGGCCAATCCCATTTTCCGTGCAGCGGGCATCCATAATTTAAAAGTAGGCTCTGAAGCAATCACATGCCCTTTTTGATAAGAAGCCCATAAGCAAACAAGTCCCAACAATTCAGAGGAACCAGCTCCTAACGTAATATGATCACGCGAATGATTCGTTAGCTTAGCAATCCGCTCACGCAATAATCCATTCATATCCCATTGATAGCGATTAGAAATGGCTACCGCCTCCTGCATGGCAGTTTTGGCAAGAGGAGAAGGGCCATGCGGATTTTCGTTTGCCCGCAAAACAATGGGCAACCCATTTTCTGTACAAAGCAGCCCTGTATTCAAGCTTAAAGGAGCAGCTATTAAATCACGAGCCATTGAAAAAGAAAGCATTGCAAATGCAGATTTCTTTAATAACTGTCTTCGTTGCATAAAACCGGTATTAGTAGGCTTAAATTTAGCTAACTTTCCATAAGAAATTAGCAAGATGAGTATGAAAAAATTCGGACCAACAAAACACGCTTTAGCCAGTCTTTTGATGGTTCTTACACTGACAGGACTTTTAACTAGTCCAGGATGCAAGAAAGAAGAAGGGCGTGCAGACTTCGAATTGATCCAGGACGAGATTATAACTCCCAATTGTGCATTTAGTGGATGTCATGCTTCCACGAACGATGCAACCTATACACAACATAAGTTAGTGTTATCGGCAGGAAGCAGTTATGATGCGCTCATGAATAAGTCTCCACAACATCCCACCGCGCTCAGCAATGGATGGCTTTTGGTAAAACCTGGAGAGGTAGATAAGAGTTTTTTATTTCATAAAATAACCTGCGAATCAGGTCATCATTCAGGCAATATTGGAGCTCCCATGCCAATGGGAGGAAAGGTTTTAAGTAGAGGACAGGTAGAATTTATCAAAAGATGGATTATTGCCGGAGCCAGTAAAACTAGCTCAGCAGTAGATGATGCGATTATAAAAGATAGCGCCGCCTGTCAGCTAACAGTGGAGCCACTTCCTCCCCCCGCGCCAGGAACAGGATTTCAGATGACTATTGATCCATTTGAACTTCCTAAAAATTTTGAGCGCGAAATTTTTGTAAGAAAAAATACACCGAATAGTGATACACTATTTGTAAATCGTATTCAACTCAGAGGCGGTACTAATAGTCACCATTTTGTTGCGTATACTTTTCGGAATGAAAATCTATTGCCTGCTCAAAATAGGGTGAGAGATTTACGCGACCCTGTCACAGGAGTGCTAAATCAGGCTACTATTTTAGAAATGCAAAATCATATTTTCTTAGGTGGAGGAACCGACGTTAATACCGATGTAACACTTCCACCTGGCACCGCTATAAAAGTCAAACCAAATTTACCGATTGACCTCAACGCACACTATTTTAACTTCACTAATCTAGTTTTGCAAGGAAGAAATTATGTGAATTTCTATACAGTACCGAGATCCTCCGTACAAAATGAAGTGAAGATGCTCGATCTCAACAATCTTGAAATTTATATCCCCCCATTCACTAGGAGAACTATCACAAAGAATTTTACATTCCCAACTCTCACCCGTGTTGTAATGCTGACATCACATTTTCATAAGTACGGAGAAAAATTTGTAATCAAGATCTTTGGTGGTCCTCGCAATGGAGAAATTATTTATACCAATACGGACTGGGAGCATCCACTCACAAAATCCTTTAGTACGCCTATTATTCTACAGCCTGGA
>SXWI01000123.1 GCA_005791465.1 Bacteroidota bacterium
GATTAAGCGTGATAACGGCCACCTGTTCCTTCATTTCAAATAAGATGGTTCCCATGCAAACTGTTTTAACGAAGTTAGGATTTGCTGTTTAGTGACATTTGAAATAATCAAAAGGCTCCCCACAGTCCTGGCATTGTAACAACGCCTTGCAAGAGGTACTTCCAAATTCACTGAGTAAGCGAGTGTGTTCGCTTTTACATTGTGGACAAGGAATACCATCGGCAGGGATGGCAAAACGTTTTTCTGGAGGGGCTATGCCGTAGGCTTTTAATTTTTCTTTTCCTTGTTCAGACATCCAATCGGTAGTCCAGGCCGGCGAGATCGAATGTTTGACCGTGATAGATTGATAACCCATGGCCTTTAATTCCATCTTTATGGTATTGGCAATCCAATCCATAGCAGGACAGCCTGAATAGGTGGCGGTAATAGTTACTTCAATAATCCCCGCGTCAGTGGGGGGACTCTTGACTTCAATGGATCTTACAATGCCAAGATCGTTGAGGGAGAGAACAGGAATTTCTGGATCATGAATTTGATCCATCAATTGCCAACATGCTTGTGTAGCTTCTGTATGCAAATAGTTTGCATTTATAGTTTACCAATCGCAGCCGGGGTATGCACGCTGCATATATTGCAAGTCAGCTAAAATATAACCGAGTTCTTCGGTGTGAATACCTGTTTTCCCTCCCAACTGCATAAAGCAGGAAGCAACAGGCGCAAGAGAAAGCGTGGCTTCTTCGAACGTGGATTGTACGGCAGAAAGCCAAGGTGTATATAGGGAAGCAGGGTCCATACCCAATGCTAATTCATACTCGACTCCCTTAAATAGTTCGCCCGTATAGGGCCAAAGATTTTCTAACGCTGTTGCAAGACGAGTATGGCTTTCAGCAGTACCATCGCCTAAACGCAGGACCCATTCTCCACTCCAACGACAATGATAATTTACTTCTTTGAGTGATTTAGTAGCAATAGCGGCCAGCGTACTATCTTTTTCTTTGGTGAGTTGTGTATAGAGTTCTCGTTGAAAACAACTGAACAGAAATTGTCGAAGAATGGTTTGCCCCCAATCTCCATTAGGACGTTCAGCGAGTAGACAATTTTTATATTCTCGTTCATTGCGCAAATATGCTAAGCTGTCTTCTGTGGCATCTCCGCCCTTCAGCTGTGCAGCATATTGATACAAACTTCTGGATTGACCAATCAGATCCAGCGTGATATTGGTAATGGCTATATCTTGTTCCAGTATTGGACCATGACCACACCAGGCTGAATTGCGTTGACCTAAAATCAGTGCACTATCAGCGAGATAAAGGGTATAATCAAAAAGCGCTTGTTGCATGAATTGAATTACATGTGTTTGACCTCATCAGGCAAGTCATAAAAAGTAGGATGACGATATACTTTATCGGCGGCAGGTTCGTACAACTCTCCTGCTTCTGCGGGATTGGAAGCAGTAATGTATTTGCTTTCCACTACCCAAATGCTTACGCCTTCCTGACGTCGTGTATAAACATCTCGTGCATTTTCAATAGCCATCTGTGCATCCGTAGCATGTAGACTTCCTACATGTTTGTGATCCAGTCCTTGTTTACTGCGAATAAAAACTTCCCAAAGAGGCCAATCGGTTGCAGGTTGTTGCTTATCATTCAAAGGAGCGGCACCACTGCTTGCATCGGGAATATCTCCGTAATATAGTTTTTTGATAAAGTGTAGCATATTGATCAGGCTGCTTTGTTACGCGTACGTTGTTTATTGGCATGGGCTTGTGCGGCTTCACGAACCCAAGCGCCATCCTCCCATGCTTTCTTTCTAGCTTCTAGTCTTTCCTTATTGCAAGGACCATTGCCTTTTACCACCTGCCAGAATTCGTCCCAATTAATTTCTCCAAAATCACAATGGTTACGTGATTCATTCCAACGCAGGTTAGGATCGGGTAAGGTCATTCCCAATAATTTTACCTGCTCGGCAATCATATCTACAAATTGCTGACGGAGTTCGTCATTGGTTTTACGTTTGATCTTCCACTTCATACTCATATCACTATTGGTGCTTTCACTATCGCGTGGACCAAACATCATGAGGCTGGGCCACCACCAACGGTTGATCGCATCTTGACATAGGGCTCGCTGCGCTTCACTGCCTTTTGAAAGAACGAGTAAGGTTTCAAAACCTTGTCGTTGATGAAAACTTTCTTCTTTGCAAATTCTCACCATGGCTCTGGCATAAGGGCCATACGAAGTGCGGGTCAGCATTACTTGGTTCATAATAGCAGCACCATCCACTAGCCAACCAACGGCACCCATATCTGCCCAGGTTAATGTAGGATAATTGAATATGGAAGAATACTTGGCTTTTCCGCTGTGCAAATCATTGATCATTTGTTCTCTGGATTGTCCCAGTGTTTCTGCAGCCGCATATAGATATAAACCATGTCCTGCTTCGTCCTGAACCTTGGCTATTAAAATAGCTTTTCTTTTTAAGGAAGGGGCCCGGGAAATCCAATTCCCTTCCGGTAACATCCCGACAATTTCACTGTGGGCATGTTGGCTAATTTGACGGATGTTTGTTTTGCGATACGCATCAGGCATCCAATCCTTGGGCTCAATTTTTACCTCCTGATCAATTTTTTGCTGAAAGAGTTCTTCCAGATTTCGCATTTCCATACAAATCAGTTTGTCTGCAAATTTATTAAAAACTAACGAGCGTTAGGGTACTTGTCGAAGGGTCGAGTATTATTTACTATCAAAATCCACCACAATTTTCTCCGTTTTGGGGTGGCTTTGACAGGTTAGGATGAACCCCTGCTCAATTTCTTCCTCTTCTAGTCCCCAATGAATATCCATACTGACTTCTCCTTCCACTAATTTGGCTTTACAGGTACAACACATCCCCCCTTTACAGGCAAAGGGTAGATCTGCACCTTGCTCAAGCGCTGCATCCAGAATAGTGGCGTTGCTATTCAATGGGATTTCGATTTCTAATTGTCTTCCATCCAATAAAATACTGATCTGGCTTTTCACGGAACTTTTTTCTGCACTGGTTTTTGTTCCTGTTGTAGAGCTGCCGGCACCTGCATTGAAAAGTTCTGCATGTAATTTTTTCTTATCCAATCCCTGTTGTTGCAAAAAATCCATGGCCGTATCGATCATTTCACGGGGACCACATAAAAAGACATCATCGAGTTGTTGGTAAGGTATCAACTTGGCCAGTTCTTCCAATTTTTCCTGATCGATCCTTCCAAAATTGAGTGAGCTGTCTGTTTTTTCACGACTCAATACATGGATCAGCTGAAACCGATTCATGTATTGGTTCTTTAGTGCCTCGAGTTGCTCAAAGAAAATGATGGAATGGCGGTTGCGATTACCATACACCAATGTAAAACTGCTATTTGATTCAGTAGCAAGTGTAGTTTTGATAATCGAAAGCAGTGGGGTAATACCACTTCCTGCAGAGAGTGCCAAGTAGTTTTTTTGCTGCGCGGGGTTAAGCGGTGTATAAAATTTTCCAGTGGGAGCCATCACTTCAAGTGAATGTCCAGCTTGCACTTTCTCATTAGCAAAAGAAGAAAAAACTCCCCCTTTGATTTTTTTTATGGCAACCCGCAATTCATGATCAAGTGGGGAAGAACAAATTGAGTAATTACGACGAACCTCCTGCCCATCGATGGCAGTCTTTAACACTAGATTTTGGCCTTGCGTAAATTGAAAGCTTTCTTGTAGTGTATCGGGGATCTCAAAAAGCAGGGAAACACATTCGGCTGTTTCTTTTCGTACTTCTTTTATAATTAATCTATGAAAATGCAACGACATGCTTAATCGTTTTTGCGCAATCCGTCAATCAGGATGGTCAGCATATTATCCTCTAATTCACGTGCATTAATTTTTTTTCTGCTTCGATGCCAGCTTTCGATTCCTCCAATGGCATGCAACAAGATTAAAACAGCAGTAGGGGCATCAATACGGCGAATTTCTTTTTTTTCAATTCCTTGTTCGATCAGCGCTGCAAATCGTTTCCGGTAGGTACGACGCTGTGTTTGAAAATTGGATAAATAAGGCTCCTCCAAATGACGCCATTCGCGATCGGCAACAAATACTTGTTCGTAATTATCAATCATTTGTTGGATATGGAAACGAAGGATTTTTTCAATTTTGGCAATGGTATTCGCAGAACTGACCTCCACTTGATCCATATGTTCGTTGAACAGGTTGGCCATCTCAAAACAGATGGCTTCCAGAATTTCTTGCTTGGAGCGAATATGGTTGTATAAACTAGCAGCTTCGATGCCAACCGCTTCAGCTAAATCACGCATGGAAGTGGCAGAAAAACCACGCTGGCGAAACATAGTGGCTGCTTTGAGCAGTATTAAACCCTTCTTGGATGCTTTCTTTCTAGGTGTTTTTGCCATTGGTAAACTAAGAGTGGAAAGGTAGTGAATTACTGGCTTTTTTTGATACGATGAATTAACCTAGGTTTGCGCCATGTCATTAATCACCGTAGGAACCATGGCCTTCGATGCCATTGAAACACCATTTGGAAAAACAGACCGGATCGTAGGTGGCTCTGCAACCTATGTGGCTTATTCGGCCAGTAATTTTATAAAGCCTGTGCAGCAGATTTCCATTATTGGAAATGATTTTCCTGCCGAGGAACTGGCTGATTTACGCGCGAGAGGCGTCCAACTCGATGGGGTGGAAGTTGTGCCTGATAAACCTTCCTTTTTTTGGAAGGGACGTTATCACGAGGATATGAATAGCCGTGATACCTTGGTTACTGATCTGAATGTGCTGGCTGATTTTGATCCAAAGGTTCCTGAATCCTACCAAGGTGCGGAATTTTTGATGCTTGGTAATCTATTACCCAAGTTGCAGTTAAATGTAATTCAGGAATTACGTACGCGTCCTCGTTTCATAGCCATGGACACCATGAATTTTTGGATGGAAACTGCCATGGCAGACTTAAAGATTGTGCTACGTTATGTTGATATGCTGATGGTAAATGATAGTGAAGCCCGTCAGCTTTCTGGACAATTTTCGCTAGTAAAAGCGGCAAAAAGTATCATGGAAATGGGTCCCAAATACCTAATTATTAAAAAGGGCGAACATGGGGCACTTCTATTTCATGGGGATCAGGTTTTTTATGCACCTGCATTACCGCTCGAGGATGTATTTGACCCAACAGGTGCAGGCGATACGTTTGCCGGTGGCTTTATGGGCTTTTTGGCAAAGACCGGTGATATCTCTTTTGAGAATATGAAGCGAGGTATTATTGCTGGTTCGGCACTGGCCAGTTTCTGTGTAGAAAAGTTTGGACCAACTCGTTTGAAAGAAGTGAATCAAGACGATATCAATGAGCGAATCCGCATGTTCCAGGATCTGGTCAGTTTTGATATTGAATTATCCTGAGTTGTTCTGAATTTACTCGTGCAGTTGTTTCCCTAATTACTTGCGTGAAAAAGAGTATCCGAATTTAAAGCCAATCCATACCGGCCAGAATCCATTCTCATTAAACTGAGGGGTAACGGCAACGCCCCACATGATTCCACCATTAGCAGGCTGCCTGCGATAGCCTAGTGTCATATGTCCAAAAACAGAATTCTTAGCGTCAATGCTCAAGCCGGCTACATCCACAGGATAAGGATCATAGCTTCCTCCAGGCCATCCCCAGTCAAATTTGTCTTCGTAGTGTAGAAAGGTGGCTCCAATTCCCATTTCAAAAAAGTGTTTATTGTCTTTTGTCAATAACCAGTTTACACCCAAAGGCAGGGTGAAAACTTTTTCATAAGCACTGGTAAATCCCCCGAGACCGGCTTTGAAACCGATCCCATCGGCTGATTTTTTTAAACGAGATTCATACATCGCATTAAATGCAACACCATTACCGCCTAATTCAACATATATATTTTGACGAGGGGCTGTTTCCTGAAATTTACTAGGAGAGGATTGCGCGGAACTATTGGTAATGAAAAAAGTTCCTATTAGCGCAGCAAGTATTACAATTTTATTTTTCATAAAGTTGAATTTGGTATAAAGACGAATGCAAGATAATGTAAGCTGCATAAGTTTCGTAATACACTTGTTAAACTTTCTTAAAACTATATGTTATGGTAACAGGGAGTCTGGTTGTTTTTGTTCGTCCTTTCAGATCGTATTGCTCAATGATAAATACATACACTCCTGCCTCACATTGTTTGCCTGATTCATCAGTGCCGTTCCAACTAAAGTAACCGTTACTGGACAATAGCGCACGGGGGACTAGTTTTTTTACCAATGTTCCTTTTGCATCCACTATTGAGACTGAAATCACTTGTCCGCTTTCTATATTCCCGTACAGTAAACTGCATTGATCCTCCCAACCGTCTAAATCGGGTGAAAATACTGTGGGTTTAATCTCAAAATTTCCCTGCACAGTCCCATTTAAAAATACTTGTGAATTTTTTTGTCCGGGTGTCGCAAACCCAACGGTGGAAGCGGCACTATGCCAATTGCTACTATTTTGTGTAACTGCATTTGCATCCAGTCGCTCCAGTGAAACGCCTTGCTTTTGTTGTAGTAATTCAAAATGCCATGATTCCTTGTAGTAAAGTTCATCCAGGATTTCTCCCTGTGTATTCATAAGCACAATACGTCCTTCTTCGTTGGGTAACGTTATAAAAGGATTTGTTTTTTGAAGGATTGCCGAAGCAGGAATCAGGTATTCTCTGTGTAAAGCATGGGTATCTCTTGAAAAGGCCATCTGTTCTCCGGGCAGTAGCGCAATCGGATCTACTGCTAACCTATAACTACTACCGACTTGCCCGCCACTATTTCGCATTGCAATTCGTAAGTCAGACAGGGCAATTATTTTCTTTCCATTATTCAGGCATTCTACAAATTCTTCACCACCTGAACGAGGATTAAAAAGAACTTCATTCAATAACACGGTTCTCTTTGTAGCAGGACTGGCCAAGCCAGTCTTTATCACAAACGATTTTTGCTCTTTTATGCCGTTGCAGTTTGTCAACTCTTTTAGGGTTAATTGAATAATACTGTCTGGTAGTAATGGTTGAGAAAGACTGAGTATGGCCTCTGTATATTTTGGCGGCATTAATCGAATTGATTGCCAGGTAATGCCTGCCGATGTAATTATCCATTGACCTCTACTGATTGCAGTACTGTCCAATGGTTGATTAAATACAATATGTAACGCGGATGCATCTTTTACAAATGAATACTGTGGTTTTGCGGCTACCATTGCTATTGGGGTGTTACTTGTTTGATTTCTTTGTCCCGGCGTTCCGCCTGCAGCGTGTTGACTGGCCTTCCAATTGTTTTGCTCCTGGCAAGGATTAGTAGAATCAATGAGTTCCAAGCTCCAGCCTCCCTCCGCTTTCCAGGGAAACTCATACCAGTCGGTTGAGTAACTAACAGCATGTACTGTTTTTCCAGTTGGATCTCGCAGAGAAATGATTTCTCCCTCGTTGCCCAGCGAAGGAAAACTAGATAACCCAACTGTTTTACCATATTTACTAAGTACTCCTTGCGCTACTGTATTACATAGTATAATCAAGCTATCCGGTGCAAGAAAATATATGGGCAAGGGACTGCTCACAGAGGAACCTGCTGTAAATCGCCAATTCTGAAGGGCTATGATCTCTTTGGAATTATTCTTGATTTCAATCCATTCGTAAGCGGGCAATGCTAATGCCGGGGTAGGATCTGCCATGATCTCCTGGATGATTAATCGATGATGGGCTTGGGCTATTACCCTATTTTGACTAAGCAAAGCCATACATAATGCAAGTAATGCGGTTACGTTTTTCATAACAGAAAAACTAACAGTCGTTCATTTATTTGTCAAGTCATAGGATTGTTTTTTTTCTTGGAATTCATCAGAAAAATTCAACAGCGTATTACATTCGCAATTCAAATTAAATAGAGATGAAAGTTGCCGTCGTGGGTGCTACCGGATTAGTGGGTACTAAAATGATTCAGGTTTTACAGGAAAGAAATTTTCCTGTAACAGAATTAATTCCAGTTGCTTCTGAAAAATCAGTAGGGAAAGAAATAGCGTTTGCTGGAAAAAAATATAAAGTGGTAGGAATGCAAACTGCCATTAATATGCAACCAGCCGTTGCTTTATTCTCTGCAGGCGGTACTACTTCATTGGAGTGGGCGCCAAAATTTGCAGCAGCGGGCATAACCGTTATCGATAATTCTTCTGCTTGGCGAATGGATCCTGATAAGC
>SXWI01000124.1 GCA_005791465.1 Bacteroidota bacterium
ATTGACCTTTTACAGGAGCGTTTAGCCGAAAAATTCCCTACCTTTGCCGTCCTCAAAACAAGCGTTTCCACCAATCCGGTCAACTACCTATGGCACAAGTAAAAGATTACTCGATTCAGGAAAAGCTGGTCTCCCTGGTGACCCTTCAGCAGATCGACAGCAAATTGGATGAAATCAAGATCCTGAAAGGGGAGCTTCCTATGGAGGTAGCTGATCTGGAGGATGAGATCTCAGGACTCAATGCGCGTAAAACGCGTATTGAAGAAGAGATTAACGGCGTTACTGAGTTCATTGAGCAGCGTAAAATTGCTATCAAGGAATCCGAAGCCCAGATCAAGAAGTACGAGAAGCAAAGTGAGGACGTAAAGAACAATCGCGAATACGAAGCCATTAACAAGGAAATTGAAATGGCTCAGCTGGATATTAAACTGGCAGAAAAGCATATCAAAGATGCTACTGATGAGATTGCAGAGAAGGCAGTTTTGCTGGATAAAGCCAAGAAAAATATTAGCTCCAAAGAGGGTGTTCTGACTAGCAAAAAAGAGGAGCTTGAAAA
This sequence comes from Bacteroidota bacterium, assembly GCA_005791465.1. Taxonomy (GTDB): domain Bacteria; phylum Bacteroidota; class Bacteroidia; order Chitinophagales; family Chitinophagaceae; genus JJ008. The sequence goes on from SXWI01000124.1 coordinate 557, forward strand.
AATCATTGCTGCTAACGAAAAAGAAGAAAAGCAATACAATAAAATGGCCGGAGAAGCAAAGGGAAAGGTTGACCCCCGCTTGTTAGCCAGCTATGAAAAAATTCGCAGCAATTATAGAAATGGATTGGCTGTTGTTCCAGTTGAACGTGATGCCTGTGGAGGTTGCTTTAATGCCATCCCCCCTCAGAAGCAAAGCGAAATTCGCCAGCATAAAAAAATCATGATTTGTGAAAACTGCGGACGAATTCTGGTGGACGAAGAACTTAAAAATTCAGTGCAATTTTAATATTGCGTTATAAATAACCGAATCCCGTTCAATTTCGAACGGGATTTTTTTTGGTTTAATGGGATTATACTGTGAGGGAACACTTTGAGACTCTACTAATTCGTACTAATTTGTGCACATGCTCCAGCGCCTTTTTATACAGAACTATGCAATCATTGAGGAGATTGAGATTGAATTCACAACGGGATTAGTTGTAATTACAGGCGAAACGGGTGCAGGTAAGTCGATTCTCATGGGGGCTTTAGGATTGATTTTGGGAGAACGTGCTGAGACGGGAGTCCTGGTCAATAAGGAAAAAAAGTTGATCGTTGAAGGTGCTTTTGATTGCACGAATAATAAGTGGGTCGCCTCTTTTCTTAAAGAACTCGAACTGGAAGAAACTGATATCTTGCTGGTCAGACGAGAGATCAGTCCACAAGGGAAGTCTCGTGCATTTGTCAATGACTCACCCGTAAATCTTTCTCAACTGCAGGAGTTGTCGGCTCAGTTAGTAGACCTACACCAACAATTTGATACCCTTTCATTGGGGCAAACTAGTTTTCAACGGGAGGTATTAGATGCCTTGGCTCATCAGCTGGGTAAGGTTGAGGAGTATAAATTAATTTATAACGAATGGGTACAAGCAAAAGCCGAATTAGCCGATTTGCTTAGTAAGCAGTCTCGTGCAGAGGCGGAAGCATCCTATATACAGTTTCAATATCAGGAGTTAGAGGAAGCCAGTTTTCGTGAAAATGAAATAGAAGAGCTGGAGCAAGAAGTCAAATTATTGTCTAATGCAGAAAGTGTGCAACAATTTTTAGCACGCACAACTGACGCTCTTTCCTTGGGAGAAGAGCCCCTGGTCAACCGCTTAAAGACATTATTGAACGAATGGAATTCCTTTTCTTCCTTTCATGCTGATTTTCCTGCGCTTGCGGAAAGACTTCGTGCTGCCTATGTTGAACTTCAGGAATTATCAAGAGATATAGAGAGGGTTGCAGATCAGGTGCAATTGGATCCTCAGCGTTTGGAAGTAGTAAATACACGGATATCCTTGGGGTATAAACTTTATAAAAAACACCAAGTAAATACAACTGCAGGATTGCTTACTATTCAATCAAACTTGGCAACGCAATTAAGTGGAATAGAACAGGTAGGTCAATCAATTCAGTCAAAGCAAAAGCTGGTCGAGGAGTTGGAACAAAAAGCAATTTCATTGGCTGCTCTATTATCCAAAGGCAGAAAAAAACAAGTTTCATACTTGGAGTCTAATGTGCAACAATTACTACATCGGGTGGGCATGCCCGCTGCTCAATTAAAAGTAAACCTATTGCCTGGCTCACTCGGTCCAGAGGGAGTGGATCAAATTGAGTTTTTATTTGATGCGAATCGCAGTGGTCAATTTAATCCTTTACGTAAGGTAGCGAGTGGGGGAGAACTGAGTCGGTTAATGCTTTGTATCAAATCCTTGGTTGCAGAGTCCATACAACTTCCCACTTTGATTTTTGATGAAATTGATACGGGTATTGCTGGAGAAGCAGCGCGGCAAGTGGGACTTTTATTAAAGGAACTGGCACAGCACCGACAGGTGGTATGTATCACACACCAACCACAGATTGCCGGCAAGGCCCATACTCATTTTTTTGTTTACAAGCAAGCTGGACTGTCTAATACTACTGCTGTTCAAACTGGATTACGCTTACTCAGCCCAGAAGAGCGGGTAGAGATTATCGCCCAAATGATTGGAGGGGAACATCCAACGCCTGCCGCTTTGGCCAATGCTCGGGAGCTTTTAAGCTAATTGTGGATAACCTTCAATTTTCCGTGCAGAATTCGTGAAGAAAGAAAAATTTTTTCCATTTTCTTTTTGGGGCTTATTTCGTTGTCCAACTTTGAATCTATTCGATAAAATCATCCGCAATGGAACTACCTAATTTGAACAAAGACAGACAACGCAAACGCAAATCTGCGGTTGAACTCGGAAATATGGTCTATGGAAAAGTCCCTCCGCAAGCCAAGGATTTGGAAGAAGCTGTTTTGGGTGCCATGATGCTGGAGCGAGGTGCTTTTGATATTGTGGTTGAAATTTTAAAGCCAAATTGTTTTTATGTTGAAGCGCACCAGCGAATTTTTGGTGCTATGCAGTCCCTGGCCAATAAAAGTCAGCCAATAGATATTTTGACTGTTGTGGAGGAATTACGTACCAAGGAAGAGTTGGATCTGGTGGGCGGGCCTTACTACTTAACTCGCCTTACCAATGCCGTTGTCTCGGCTGCAAATATTGAGGCGCATGCACGAATCATTCTTCAAAAATTTATTCAACGGGAACTGATTCGTGTAAGTGGCGAAATTATCAATGATGCTTTTGAAGATGCTACTGATGTGTTTGATCTTTTGGATGATGCAGAAACCAAGTTATTTGAAATCACTAATAATAACCTCCGCAAGAATTTTGAATCCATCGATTCGGTACTGGTCAATACCATCAAGCGAATTGAGGATCTACGAAATAAAAATGAAGATTTGACAGGTGTAGCCACTGGATTTCCTTCTTTGGATCGTGTTACCTATGGATGGCAGCGTACCGACTTGATTATTCTGGCTGCACGTCCTGCGGTGGGTAAAACGGCATTTGCATTAAATCTTGCACGCAATGCCGCGATGCAAGCTGGGAAGCCTACCCCTGTTGCATTTTTCTCACTAGAAATGAGTGCCAGTCAGTTGGTACAACGTATCCTCTCAGCGGAAAGTGAAATATGGTTAGAAAAAATTAGTCGTGGTAAAATGGAAGAGCATGAGATGAAGCAGTTGTATGCTCGAGGTGTTCAGCGATTGGCGCAGGCTCCCTTGTTCATTGATGATACACCCGCACTAAACATTTTTGAATTGCGAGCCAAATGCCGTCGATTAAAAAATAAACATGACATTGGCCTAATTATCGTTGACTATTTACAATTAATGAGTGGAACAGGGGACGGGCGAAACAGTAACCGTGAGCAAGAGATCAGTAATATTTCAAGAAATTTAAAAGCGCTAGCAAAGGAATTAAGTATACCAATCATTGCACTCTCTCAGTTAAGTCGTGCGGTTGAAACTCGCGGTGCTGGTAAGGATGGCACCAAAATGCCTCAGTTAAGTGACTTACGTGAATCGGGTGCAATAGAACAAGATGCCGATATGGTTATGTTTCTCTACCGCCCCGAGTATTATGATATTACGGCCAATGAAATGGGGGAGAATAATCGTGGCGATACATTTGTACGAATTGCGAAGCACCGTAACGGATCCTTGGAAACAATCAAGTTGCGTGCTTTGCTAAATATTCAAAAGTTTGTCGAAGACGGCGGCGGCATGGGCGTTACTGGAATTCCTGGAAATTGGAAACCAGTTCGTGATGAAGATGGAAGTGGCAGTGCCCGCGTATTTGTGCAAACCGGAAGTCGGATGAACGAATTGGATGCAGATATTGATGATCTTCCGATATAGATATGTCCGCTCCTTTATTTTACAGTGCCACACTTGGCCAGCCTGGTTCGATACTTGTATTAGATGAAGATAATAGCCGTCATGCTATTCAGGTACTACGATTATCGCAGGGTAGTTCACTTTCTATTACGGATGGAAAAGGAAATTGGGCTGAAGCAATTATTTCCAAGGCGGATCGTAAACACTGTGGAATACAGTTGCAATCTGTTCAACAAATACAGCCTCCAAAGCGGTCTATCGTAATGGCTATTTCGTTGTTAAAAAATAGGAATCGTTTTGAGTGGTTATTGGAAAAAGTTACCGAGTTGGGGGTCACTACAATCATACCCTTGCGTTGTGAGCGTACCGAAAAGGAAACCGTGCGTATGGATCGATTGGAAACTATTTTAATCAGCGCACTCTTACAAAGCAGACAGGCTTGGTTGCCTACTTTATTATCTCCTCAGCCGTTTGCTGATTTGCAAGAATGGAAGTTGAAGCAGGGCGTTAATTTAATTGCACATTGTGAAAATTTATCGCGTAATGTTCTATCTGTTTTGTCTTCTTCACTACCTGATCAAATACTGATAGCGATTGGTCCGGAAGGTGATTTCACTTCCGACGAAATTGAGCAAGCATTAGCAGCTGATTTTATTCCCGTTCAATTAGGGGGTACTCGATTAAGAACTGAAACAGCTGGTGTTGCAGCCGTTGCTTTGTTGGCTTGTTAACAGCCACCATTAAATTGTTCCTTCAGAAATATTCTTTGCAATTGCAGGTCCTTCATAAACAAATCCAGTCCAAACCTGAACGAGTGAAGCGCCAGCTTTGAATTTTTCAGCAGCATCTGATGCCGTAAAAATCCCTCCGGATGCAATCAAGGGTATTTTCCCATTTGTTTTTTGATGAATGTATTGAAGCAGCGTTGTATTCCTTTCCTTGAGTGGTGCTCCACTGAGTCCACCTGCGCCCATTCGGCTTACGACATTGGGTGCTGTTAGTAATGAATCTCTACGTATCGTGGTATTACTAACCAACAACCCATCCAGTCCAATGGCCAATACAAGTTCAATGACTTCATCTACCTGTGACCATTCCAGATCAGGAGCAATTTTTAGAAAAATTGGTTTAGGATTCTTCATTTCTTGATTCCTCTTTTGCAAACCAGTTAGAATTTTTTCTAGAAAGCTTCGGTCTTGTAATGCACGTAGACCTGGCGTGTTCGGAGAGCTGACGTTCACCACAAAATAATCTACCCAAGGATGCAATCTTTCAAAGCAAAATTCATAATCCCTCCAAGCCTCCTCGTTCGACGTGCTTTTATTCTTTCCGATATTCCCGCCAATAATCAGTGGTTTTTGCAAATCAACAAATGGTTGCACTTCTTCTCTCCAATGTTTTAAACGCTTGGCGATGGTGACTACTCCATCGTTATTGAAACCCATCCGATTAATTAGTGCATGATCTAAGGGTAAGCGAAATAAACGCGGTCTTTCATTTCCACGCTGTGGTTGTGGTGTTACAGTGCCGATTTCAACATGTCCAAATCCCAAACAACTTAACTCCCGGAGATGTAAGGCGTTTTTGTCAAATCCTGCTGCCAGTCCTACCCGGTTACGAAAGTGAAGGCCTGCTATTTCAATTGGTGAAACTTTAGCAGGTTCAAAAAAATTACGAAGGATCTTTCTGGTCAGAGGAGTACTACAAATCAATTGCAGTAAAAAAAGGGAAAGCTGGTGGGCCTCCTCAGGAGGAAGTAAAAACAAAATTTTTCGGATCAGCTTATACATGGGACGGGCAAATATATTGCAAGAATACGCCCCTCGCCAAGTTTGGCAAGAAGCTTTTCGGGTGTAAATTTGGAATAGAAGGTTGCATAAACAACTAAATAATTCCTCATGCAAGAAGCATATATCGTAGCGGGGTTTCGTACAGCTGTTACAAAGGCAAAAAAAGGAGGGTTTCGTTTTACAAGACCTGACGATTTAGCTATTGATGTAATCAAAGGTCTGATGGCTTCTCTGCCAGCGTTGAAACCAAACCAGGTAGATGATGTGATAGTAGGTAATGCCGTTCCTGAGGCAGAACAAGGATTACAGGTGGGTCGTATTATTGCTGCACGTGCATTGGGTATTGAAGTCCCTGGAATTACCATTAATCGATATTGCGCTTCCGGGCTAGAGTCAATTGCTATCGCCACGGCCAAAATTCGTGCAGGGCTGGCTTCTTGCATTGTTGCGGGGGGTGTGGAAAGTATGAGTATGGTTCCTACGGCGGGATGGAAAACAGCTCCTGCTTATTCTATTTCTAGTGACCAACCCGACTATTATTTGAACATGGGATTAACCGCAGAGGCGGTTGCAAAAGAGTATGGAGTTGCTCGTGAAGAGCAAGACGAGTTCTCTCTTCAATCACACCAGAAAGCTTTAGCTGCAATCGAAAAAGGATATTTTAAGAATGGAATTTTACCTATCACGGTCGAGGAGATCTATCTGGATCAAAAACGAAAAAGACAAAAGAGAAGTTTTGTGGTGGATACAGATGAAGGTCCCCGTACGGATACTTCATTAGAGGCTTTATCAAAGTTGAAGCCTGCTTTTGCTGCTAAAGGAGTTGTTACCGCTGGTAATTCATCGCAGACTTCAGATGGAGCTGCATTTGTTGTAGTCATGAGCGAATCAATGGTAAAAGAACTTGATCTAACACCCATTGGACGTTTGGTATCCTGCGCAGCAGCAGGAGTTCATCCCAGAATCATGGGAATTGGACCCGTCGTTGCAATCCCAAAGGCGCTGCAACAAGCAGGCATGAGTATGTCTCAAATTGATCTTATTGAATTGAATGAGGCTTTTGCAGCCCAAGCGCTAGCTGTAATAAGGGAAGCAGAACTGGATTCATCAAAAGTTAATATCAATGGCGGAGCAATCGCCTTGGGTCACCCGTTAGGGTGCACGGGATGCAAGCTCACGATTCAAAATCTCCATGATCTTCAACGACTTAATAAGAAATATGGAATGATCACGGCCTGTGTGGGAGGGGGACAGGGTATAGCAGGAATTATTGAGAGACTGTAATTCTTAGTGATTTCTCTTAATTATTTTCAGAATTTACACAGAGTTTTTGAGTTTTTCTATATCTTTTCAATATGGACCGCCGTGGTTTTTTTAGTGAATTAACAGCTGGTGCAAAAAACGCCCAACCCGTAATTGCAACTGGACGTACGCAGTCAGGTTTGAATCCATACACTGGTACCTGGGGCGAGGAAGAAGTTTTGCATTTACTCCGTCGTGTACAGTTTGGCGCCAAGCGTAGTGATGTGGCTTATTTTAGAGGCCGAACAATGAATCAGACAATTGATGAATTGTTAAATCCAACAGCTCCTGATCCTGCTTTCCCAATCAAAGAATATGTTACTCCCACTACGGTTGGAGTGGTTCCTGATCCAACTGTAATGCAGGGAACCACCTGGATTAATAATGTAAACAACGACGGAGCTATCCAGGGTTTGCGTAGAGCCTCCTATAAAAAGTGGTTAACTGGAAATATGATCAATCAGGATCGTAGCATCCGTGAAAAGATGATATTGTTCTGGACCGATCATTTTGGCAATGAATCAACCGATGTTGGTAATGCTAACTTAATGTTTAAGCAGCATGCTTTGATTCGGCAATATGCGTTAGGAAATTTCAAAAGCATGGTGCGTGATATCACCATTGATCCTGCCATGCTACGCTATTTAAATGGGTATTTGAACCTCGCTTCTGCTCCTGATGAGAATTATGCCCGTGAGTTAATGGAGCTGTTTACATTGGGTATAGGACCAGATTCGAATTATACAGAGACCGATGTAAAGGAAGCAGCTAAAGTGTTGACTGGATGGACTATCAATTACAATACTTATCAACCCAGCTTTGTCACGACCCGTCATAGCACGGTCAATAAAACATTCTCCTCTTTTTTCAATAATACAGTAGTTACAGGACGAACAGGAACTAGCGCAGGACAACTTGAGATTGATGATTTGCTAAATATGATTTTTGCGCAACCAGAAGTTGCTAAGTTTATCGCGCGTCGTTTTTATCGCTGGTTTGTATATTATCAAATTGATGCAGACGCAGAGCGAAATGTAATCACACCACTTGCTGATATTTTCCGCAGTTCAGGTTATGAAATCAAGCCCATGCTTTCCGCCTTATTAAAGAGTGAACATTTCTTTGATAAGATGAACCGTGGCTGTTATATCAAATCACCTGCGGATCATGTAATTGGTTCACTTCGTGAAATGGATGCAACTTTTGCGCCATCTACTGATTGGGATACTAACTATGGTTTGTGGAATACATTCTATTCCTGGATGGTTAATATGGGACTTAATTTACATGATCCTCCTAATGTAGCTGGCTTCCCAGCTTATTATCAAGAGCCCTCTTATCACGAACTATGGATTACTTCCGATAGCCTTCCCAAAAGAAATCAGTACACGGATATCATGATCAGTACGGGTTACTTACGTAATAATGTTCGTATACAATTTAATTGTGTACAATGGGCTCGTAGTTTACGTAATCCGGGAAATCCAAATGATCTTTTAAATGAGGCATTAGCCTTTTTGTATCAAAACGCGTTGAGTCAGGTTTCTAAGGATCAGATTAAAATGCAGATTTTACTGACTGGACAGCAATGGGATTATTATTGGACCAATGCCTGGATGGCGTATGAGTCGAATCCGACCACCGCTAATTTTAATATAGTCAACAACCGACTGAAATCACTTTTTCAATATTTGTTTAACCTTTCCGAATACCAGTTGATCTGAGTATGCAACGTAGAGATTTCTTATCAGGGGCCTTACCCATGGCTGCACTCCTGCCGGAGCTGATCAATGGCTACTCCGTGAAGGCATTCAATATGAATTCGCCACTCGTGCAAGCCTTGCTACGTGGTAATACGCTCACTGATCATGTTTTGGTGATTGTACAATTATCCGGAGGTAATGATGGATTGAACATGGTGATTCCCGTTGCTGATTACTCTAAGTATTATAATGCTCGCACCAATATTGCAATTCCTGAAAATGCAGTGCTTCCAATAGCCGGTGTTGCAGGAACAGGGCTGCACCCCGCCATGACCGGACTACAAAGTCTTTTTGCAGAGGGCAAGGCAAATGTGGTGCAGGCTGTTGGATATCCTCAACCGAACTTTTCACACTTCCGTGCAACGGATATATGGATGAGTGCATCCAATAGTCGTCAGGAAGTTTTTAGTGGCTGGGCAGGTCGTTATCTGGATTATGAATATCCCAATTATCCAATTGGATATCCTAATTCTGACATGCCCGATCCATTAGCTATACAGATTGGTGGATTAACTTCTTTGACTTTGCAGGGCCCCACGCGAAACATGGGAATGAGTATTACCAACCCTACTTCATTTTATAATTTAATTTCTGGTACCAACGATTATGCACCCAATACCCGTGCAGGAAAAGAACTGACCTATGTTCGTAATATAAATCGTCAAACACAGGGTTATGCTACTGTGATTCGTAGTGCTGCTAATGCTGTAACTGTTCAGTCTCCTTATCCAACTGGAAATTCACTTGCTGATCAATTGAAGATTGTGGCACGTTTGATTAAGGGTGGACTTAAGACTCGTGTTTACATGGTAAGTTTTGGCGGCTTTGATACACACTCTGTTCAGGTGAACACTGATAAGGTTACCGGATCACATGCTACCTTATTGGGTCGAGTTTCTGCTGCGATTAAGGCTTTCCAAGATGATATTAAATTCTTAGGTGTTGAAAATCGTGTACTAGGTATGACTTTTAGTGAGTTTGGTCGCCGTATTAAATCTAACTCTAGTACGGGTACTGATCACGGGGCTGCTGCGCCACTCTTTTTGTTCGGTAATCAGGTTGAGGCTGGAATGCTGGGTGTAAATCCAACTATCCCTACTAATGCGTTGGTCAATGACAACGTGCCGATGCAATATGACTTCAGAAGTATCTATGCTACCATCTTGGAGAAGTGGTTCTGCCTTGATAAATCGGTGGTGCAATCCTTGTTCCCGCCTGATATCAATACACAGCTTCAAGTTCTTCCCTTATTAAAGCCGGGAGCTTGTAATGGTGTTGCTCCGCCACCTCCCCCAGTGACTAACACTGATTTATTGGTTACGAATTTCCCCAATCCTTTCACCAGCCGAACTACCGTTCAATTTACTACGGCTGGGGGCCATACTTTATTACAAGTATTTGATACGTTAGGCCGATTAATTACTGTGTTGACTAATCAGGAATACACTGCTGGAACGTATCGGATTGACTTTGATAGTGAAGGGTTGCCTGCTGGATTATATTATGCACGCTTCCAAAATGGAATTACACAGCAAGTGCGGGCTATGATGAAAGTTCGTTAGAAAATTTATTAGTCTGTAAGTCGGTGTCCGGCGTTTACCCAATCTGTAATTTTTTGTTTATCCAAGCTGGTCAGTTGACCGTTTTGAGGCATGAAGGTAGGCAGCCCATTTACACAACGTAAGCGGATCCTATCCCAACTTGCAACTATACTGGAGTCTGAATCAAGATTTTTTCCTCCGCTCGAGCCCCCGTTTAAATGGCAGGGGCCACAATAGCCCAGCATTAACTGACGAACCGCAGCATACTTGGGGCCATAAGCCGAGATCAAAACGTGCAGCGTATCTGAACAGCCTTTTTGATTGATCACTTTTACGATATTGTTGCCAGCTGTAAGCCCCGTCAGATAAGGACTTTGTTGTGGCGTGCCATTATTGACCGCGTATTTTAGAGTATCTCCCCGAGGAGTCAACACTGTTATACTGCCATTGTTAACGCCTCCTATTGCTGCGGTCTTTACAATTTGAATATCGTAGGAGGTTCCTGCACAAGGATCAGGGCCCTTATCTTTATTACATCCCAAGATAATAGCCCCCATAATTAGCAGGGCAGTTGTTAGGTAGCTTGACTTGAGAAAAGTGAATTGAGATAGCATATTCGAATATAAAATATTTTTTTTTGTAACATTGTTGCATTTTATATTTGCAACATTGTTACAAAATTTAAAGCCATGCGTAGAAAAACTATTATTTTATTTTTTGTTTTCTTTTCCGCTCTAACAATTAGTTTGAAATCTTTTGGCCAGGGTCAAAATGGTCTACAGCTAAAGGGAACGGTTATTCATGCAACCACTAAGGAGCCATTGGCGGGTGCTACGTTGACTATATCTGATCTTCGTAGAAGTATACAAACCAACGAAAAAGGATTCTATTCAATCAGTGGAATTGGTGCAGGTCATCATGTAATTGAAGTGACCTATACGGGATACGCAACCCAGGTAATTCACATTGAAATGCTTCAGTCGCAGGATAAAAATTTTTTATTACTTCCCGTTTTTCTAGAGAATCAAGGTGTTGTTGTTACAGGAACAGCAGCGCCCACCAGTTTGAGGAAAACGCCTGTGCCTGTAACTATTTTTCGCCAGGCAGATTTAATGCGAACCGCTTCCTCAAATATTGTTGATGCATTAAGTCAATTGCCGGGTATTTCTCAGGCTACCACAGGGCCTGCTATTTCTAAGCCACTGATTCGGGGTTTGGGGAGTAATCGGGTAGTAGTGGTGAACGACGGGATAAGGCAAGAGGGCCAGCAATGGGGTGATGAACATGGATTGGAAATCGATGAACTTAGTATCCAAAAAGTTGAAGTGGTAAAAGGACCCGCTTCACTTTTATATGGTAGCGATGCCCTAGCCGGAGTAATCCATTTTCAGTCGGCTCCTCCGGTTGAGGAAGGCTCCATCAAAGGTCGATTTTTATCGAACTACCAAACTAATGGTGGATTGATCTCTTCTCATGTTAGGTTGGCAGGGAATAATAATGGATTTAATTGGAGTGGTTATGGCAGTTCAAAATCATCAGGAGACTATAAAAATAAAATGGACGGGCGAGTGCTCAATTCAAGATTTCAAGAGAATAACTGGGGTGGACAGGTTGGCATCAATAAAAAATGGGGTTATTCGCAATTAGTTTTTTCAAATTTTGATCAGCGACTGGGAGTGGTTGAAGGGGAGCGTGATGCTAGTGCTGGTCAGTTTATTGTAAATGGCGGCACTCCGCTGGAGAGAATTGCAACAGAACAAGATTTGAAGGGCCGTGAAGTTTTAGTACCTAACCAATGGGTGGAGCATGCAAAATTAGTATCCGATAATGCTGTGCAGGTTGGTCAAAGTAGACTCAAATTAACGATAGGAGCACAGCAAAATAAAAGACGGGAGTATGGAGAGGCAGAAGCGCCTGAGGAAGAAGAATTATTCTTTGACTTAAAAACATTGAACTACAATTTTCAATGGCAACTTCCCGAGCGAAAGGAGTGGCATACAACGATAGGGGTAAATGGAATGCGTCAGGCCAATAAAAATAAAGGAGAGGAAGTTTTGATACCAGCATATCAATTATTTGATGCAGGGGTCTTTTTGTACACCCAGCGTTTTATGAACTCAGTAACCTGGAGTGGTGGGTTACGACTCGATAGCAGATCCATACGTGGAGAGTCCTATGAAGAAGGAGGTCAGCTGAAGTTTTCTGAATTTAAAAAACGATTTTCAAATTGGTCCGGAAGCTTTGGATTTAGTTACGAACCCTCCAATGATGTGGTTTTAAAAGTTAATCTTGCTAGAGGATTCAGAGCTCCGTCCTTGCCGGAATTAGCAAGCAATGGAACTCATGAAGGAACTAATCGTTATGAATATGGAACATTAGATCTTCAATCTGAAACAAGTTGGCAAGGGGATGCGGGTTTGGATTTGGAGTACGAACATTTTGGTCTTTCTGCCAGTGTTTTTTATAATCATATCAATGATTTTATTTTTTATAGAAAAATGAGTGCTGTTGCTGGAGGTGATTCATTGGTGCAAGTAGGAGGGGAAGAATTAACTGCATTTGTTTTTCAGCAGCAGAACGCAAGCTTGGCAGGATTAGAGTTTACGTTGGATATTCATCCACACCCAGTACATTGGTTGCATATTGAAAATACTTTCTCCTTGGTGCGTGGCCGTTTTGCACAGCCAATTGATAATAATACACCGGGGAGTGAAAATTTACCCCTTATACCTGCCCCTCGGTGGAATTCAGAAATCAGGGGTGATTTTGAAAAGGGATTTGGTCCATTCCGGCAAGCCTATTTCCGGTTTGCTGCGCAGCAGGTTTTTACGCAAGATCGATTTTTCAGTGGCTACGATACAGAAACTGAAACGCCAAGCTATCTTTTGATGGACTTTGGGGTAGGAGCCAATTGGGTTGATCGTAAAAAAAATACAATGGCATCAATTCATTTGATCATCACAAATCTGGGTGATGTCGCTTGGCAATCTCACACAAGTCGGTTAAAGTACACCGCTGAAAATCCTGTAAATGGGCAGATGGGAGTATTTAACAGAGGACGTAATATTTCATTGCGTTTATTGGTGCCCTTTATGTGGAAGAAAAAAAACTAAGCAGAAGGCAAGGGTTGTTTACGCTCTCCAATCTGCTGGCGCCACATAGCATAGTAAAGTCCTTTTTGTGCAAGCAATTCTTCGTGTTTGCCTGTTTCTACAATTTCCCCTTTCTCTAGCACGTAAATTCTTTCGGCGTGCATGATGGTGGACAGACGGTGTGCAATCAGGATGGTGATTTGTGTACCTGCTTTTGAAACTTCACGAATAGTACTCGTGATTTCTTCCTCTGTCAATGAATCCAGCGCCGAAGTAGCTTCATCAAATAAAAGGAGTTTTGGCTTTCGAAGTAGTGCTCTTGCAATGGAGAGGCGTTGTTTTTCACCCCCAGATAATTTAAGACCGCCCTCTCCAATCATGGTATCCAAGCCATTTTCAGCACGGGTGAGTAAGTTTTGACAGGATGCTTTATGTAAAACCTCTAGCAACATGGCTTCGGTAGCTTGTGGGTTTACAAAAAAGAGATTTTCTCGAATGGTGCCAGAGAATAATTGTGTATCCTGTGTAACAAATCCAATTTGATTTCGCAGATCTTCAAAATGAATACTGTTCTCGTCTATTCCGTTATACAAAATCTGACCACTGTCAGGGCGATACAGCCCCACCAGTAGTTTCATCATGGTCGTTTTACCCGAGCCGGAGGGTCCTACAAATGCAATGGTTTCTCCTGCGCTGACTTTAAAGCTGATGCCATTGAGTGCTTTTTGAAGTGCGGTTGGGTGTTGAAATCCCACCCCTTCAAATGCCAATGTTTCAATTTCTCCGAGTGGTGATGGATTGGCGGGAACAGCTTCAGGTGCTTTCTCCATCAATTGATTAAAATTCTCTAAAGAGGTTTGCGCCTCTCGATATGTGAGAATGATGTTTCCAATCTCTTGGAGCGGACCAAAGACAAAGAAGGAGAATATTTGCATGGTAACCAGTTCTCCTGCATTCATTTCGTCTTTAAATACCAGAAACAGTAGCATAAATAGTATGATCTGGCGTAGGGTGTTCACAAAAGTTCCTTGTAGAAAACTGATGCTTCTGATTTTTTTGACTTTGGTCAGTTCCAGTCCTAAAATTTTAAAAGTATTACGGTTAAGTCGTGCCACTTCCTGTTCAGTTAGCCCCAAGCTTTTTACCAATTCAATATTGCGGAGTGATTCTGTAGTGGCTCCTGCTAGTGCTGTGGTTTGTGCCACAATTTTTTTCTGAATTACTTTGACTTTCTGGCTGAACTTATTTGAAAAATAGACTAACAGGAAAATTCCTCCAAAGTAGAAAATAGGTAGTCGCCAATCAATGGCAGTTGCATAGACCGCCACAAATACAATTCCTATGATTACCGGAAATAAAACGTTAATAAATGAGGATACTAAACGTTCTGTATCCACTCTAACTTTTTGCAGGATACTTAGTGTTTCTCCACTACGGGCATCTTCAAATTCCCGGAATGGGAGTTTCATGGCATGTTGTAGTCCTTCCGTGAAAACCGAGGCACCAAACTTTTGTGTTATTAGATTGAGCGTGTAATCCTGAAAAGCTTTTGCAATTCTACTTACCATAGCTACTGACACGGATGCCAGCAATAAAGCCAGTACGCCATAATGCGGGGTAGCGGAGAATGAAAAAAAGAATTTTTCATTTGTATATTGATCACGGTGTTGGGCAAAATGATTAGCAAGGTTGACCAGCTTTCCGAATATAATAGGATCAACTAACGAAAAACCAATATTGATTGCGGATAAAATAAGCACCAGACTCATTAACCAGCGGTGCGGTTTTACGTATCGAAATAAAATTTTCATACCAGCGATTCTCTTTTTGCAAAAGTCGTTTAAAATGATGAGAGTCCATTCCTGAATCTTGACAGTACTTAAATAATATTTCTAAATTGAATGGCCTCTGCAAAATGACTGGCTTGAATATTGACTTGTTCTTCAAGGTCGGCAATAGTTCTTGCCACCTTAATCAGTCTGTCCAGCACGCGTGCTGAATATCCAAATTTAGTAGCGGCCTTTTCTAGTATAAGCAATCCCTGTTTGTCTATTCTTGAGTTTTCTCGTATTAATTTTCCAGTTACCTGAGCGTTACAAAAGTGGTGTGGTAGATTTTCCCATCTTTTTTCCTGTATTCTTCTTGCATTTTTTATCCGATGTTGGGAAGCCTGCAATGAACTATTCGCTTTTGAAGAAGTCTGAATCAATTGAGTGGCTAATAGGGGTTTGACTTCTACATGCAAATCAATTCGGTCTAACAAGGGACCCGAAATCCGATGTTTGTAGCGTTGTATCATTCCAGGAGTACAGGTACAATTGATGGCCGGATGACCATCATAGCCACAGGGGCAGGGGTTCATGGCGGCTACCAGCAAAAATGAACAAGGGAATCTACATGTCTGTCCTGCTCTGGATAGCATGATGCATCTTTCCTCCAGGGGTTGCCGAAGGGCTTCTAGCACATTTCGTTTAAATTCAGGAAACTCGTCCAGAAATAATACACCATGATGTGCCAGGGAGATTTCGCCGGGTTGTAAGGTTCGACCTCCGCCGATCAAACCTGCATCAGAGATTGAGTGATGTGGATCACGAAAGGGTCTTTTACCCAGCAGCAGCATCTGATTGATTCCTTGTCCAGCTACTGAGTGTATTAAACTTGTTTCAATAGCTTCCGGATACGATAGCGATGGTAATAGTTGCGACAATCGACGTGCTAGTAATGTTTTTCCAGCACCTGGTGCACCATAGAGAAGCAAATGGTGTCCTCCGGCTGCTGCGATTTCCAATGCTCTCTTTGCCAATTCTTGTCCGATAACGGTCTCATTAGATTCAGGTTGTTCAATATTTTTTTTGAAGGGGGGTAGTATATTTTTTTTATGTATTTCTTTTTTTTCAAATGATTCATTAAAAAGACTAATCACTTCATTGATAGTTGTGGCTCCTACGATTTGAATCCCCTGGATTAAAGACGCTTCAGCTGCATTTTCATCTGGCAGGATAACACCTGTAAAGCCATCCTGTTTTGCTTGGAGTGCAATGGGGAGCGCACCTCTGATTGATCGAATGCTCCCGTCAAGTGCTAGCTCACCCATCAGTAGGTATTTCCGTAATAGGTTAACTTCTTTTAACTGCCCAGATGCTGCCAGAATACCAATCGCAATTGGCAAGTCAAAGGCAGTGCCACTTTTCCGGATATCCGCTGGAGCGAGATTGATTACCAATTTTGTACGCGGAAACTTATAGCCGTTTGTTTTGAAAACACTTTCAATTCTTTCCAAACTTTCTCGAATGGCACTATCTGGTAAACCAACCAGGCTAGATGATTTTCCCGTTAGTAACCAATTGACTTCAACATGAATTTTTTTTGCCTCAATACCAATCAGCGCACTTCCATAGGTAGTCACAAACATACCCGAGTATACGAGGTAACTCTACTAGTGTCAAGAAGAATAAATACGAATGAAAAGAAGAAATTCTATGGAAAAATTTTAACCTCTTTTATATGCATTGAGGAAGTGCTATTCATCAACCCTCAAGATGAATGGAGAATATAATCATGCGGCTTTGGATTCTGTCGATCACGTTTGAAAAGCGAAGATCTTGATCGCGAGCATGTATATTTCGAATACCATTACTGATTTTAATTTCGGGAGAAAAAATAAAAGTGGGGAAGAAAAAATTGAACCCTATTCCAAATTCAGGACCCCAGTCATTTTTTTCGATCTTCACCAATTGCTCAGCACGCTTTGCTCTCGCGTTGCTGGCCATATCAATATCTCCTTTGATCCCTGCGAGGGTGTATACCCTAAAATTACCGATTCGGTCACTTTGAAACTTAACATGAACAGGGAAGGACATGGTAACTGATTCTACTTTTTTTGTCACTTCAGTTTCGTTGAATGAGGCGGGATCAGGATAGCCTAACACATATCGAATGCTTCGGTCTACAAAAAATAATTGGGGATTGAAGCGAAACTGAAAGCGATTAGAAAGGCGAACAGTTGCGGACAATCCGAGCGAAGCACCTCCTGTATTGTTTGGTTCTGCAACCAATACGCTATCGGATTGTAAAAAAGTGGGATGAAAGCTGGTGTGAAAGCGGGAGCTGTTTCCTCCTATGGTAATGCCAAAATAATAAGGCTTGCTATCATGCTCGGCCAAGTTAATTTCTACACGGCTATTGTAACGTTGTGCCATTACTGTTTGTGTAGACAGTAATACAATACTCAGGGTTATAATTTTTATTTGCTGGCGGTGTAGATACAACATATCCCAAATGTCAAAGGTTGGAAAGAGGGAGCCGCATAGCCGGCTTCTTTCAATAAAACGATGAATTTTTCCCTATCTGGAAAGGCATTGGTGGAGCGATTGAGATAGGTGTAAGCCTGATGGTCCGTTCCAAATAACCGGGCCAGTGCTGGGGCTATACCTCTCATATACGTGTTATAGAGAAAACGAATCAATGGGTTACGGGGGGTTGAGAATTCAAGAATCAGTATTTGTCCATTCGGTTTCAGTACGCGATGCATTTCGCGAAGTCCTGCCAGTAAATTTTCAAAATTTCTGACACCAAATGCCACCGTTACTGCATCAAACGTATCACTAGGTGCATTTATTGTTTCGGCGTCACCCACGTGCAGCTCAATAGTGGCCTCTAGCCCTCGGGCTTTGATTTTTCTTTTCCCTCCATCCAGCATGCCCGCTGATATATCGATGCCTGTAATGTGCACAGGAGTAAGCATATCATATGCCATTAATGCAAAGTCCGCAGTTCCGGTAGCTACATCCAATATATGTTTTGGTTGCTTTGTCCTTAGCTGACGTAAAGCAATTTTTCTCCATTGTCGATCTATACGACCAGAGAGAATTCGGTTCATAAAGTCGTAACGGCCGGCAATGCGGTCAAACATGTCTGCTACCTGTATTTTTTTAGACAGCGAGGAGTGCTGTTGTGGTTTAATAGGGTCGTGCGGTAGCTGCATTTCGCAAATGTACGAGTAGCCGGGCAGAACTTGCTTGCTTGTTGATTGCAATGAAAATGGTTACTTCGCGTATATAAATGAAAGAGCCTACTTTACAAGCCAAGTATCTAATTAGCAGTGAAACCCATAAACAGTGCCCTCCTGCCGATAAACCAGAGTATGCTTTTATAGGTCGTAGTAATGTTGGCAAATCTTCATTGATCAATTTATTGACGGGTTCCGCCAAACTCGCTAAAACTTCTGCTACACCGGGTAAAACCCGATTGATCAACCATTTTGAGGTGATCGATACAGATAAAACAAAATGGTATTTAGTTGATTTGCCTGGGTATGGTTATGCGGCAACGGTTTCTCAAAAAGCACGCCGTAATTGGGGAAATATGATAGAATCTTACATTCGAAAAAGAGAGAACCTGCAAAACTTATTTGTATTGATCGACAGTCGTCATACACCGCAGCCTATTGATCTGGAATTTATTCATCAGCTCGGTGAATGGCAGGTCCCTTTTAGTATAGTCTTTACCAAAACTGACAAGAACAAACCAGGAGCTACAAAAAGAAACGTAGAGTTATTTTCCAGTCGCCTGCTGGAGGAGTGGGAAGTCCTTCCTCCCATTTTTTTAACTTCTGCTGTTGCAAAGGAAGGCCGGATTGAGTTGCTACGCTACGTACGTAGTTTACACCAAACAGAAAGTAAAAGACGTTAGTTTACCATTTTATTCGCACAGCTGGTGCTGGCAAATGCCTCTGGTTTAGCCTTGAAGGCAAAGCCCATACCCAGGATATAGCCCATTGCTTCACGTAACGCATCATTACTTTTAAATTGAGGATTAGTGTTAATGTCTGCATGCACTTCCATATCTACATCATATTGTGTAAAGAGCGAACATAATTCGTAAGCTACTTCAATGCTTTTAGATACTTCCATCAGCATGCGCTCTTTGATGGTGAAGGGCTGACGCGTTTTTTCATTGTGTATAAACATAAAACCACCCTGGCCTTCTCGCAAAAAAACAATCACTGTCGCAAACTCAGTTTCTTTTCCTTTTACTTGCGAGTCTGTACCAATACAAACTTTTAATCGGTACCCTTGTTGGGTTTCACGAATAATAGCAGCTTCCACCGCGTGTAAAATGGGAAGCTCCACCGGGTCTCCGTTGAATTTTCTCCATTGCATATTTTTTCTGTTTCCCCAATTTACTATCTAATTCAATTTTCATTGATTAAGGAATCATTAAGATATGCACAGAATGTGCAGGACGGTGTGTATGTGGATCCTGATCAATTCAATATTGACCAGTTCTCAGCAGAACCAGTGTGCAGGCCTCTAGGGTATTGATTCCGGCCTGCTCTGCTAGTGTTAGGAGTTCGTCATTTTCAGCTCCGGGGTTGAAAATGATTCTTTTAGGATTAAGCTCCAAGATGTATTGGTAATAAGGCTTTTGTCTTTCGGGGGAAAGATAAAGGGTAACTGTATCGAGTTCAGCTATATAAACACAGGAAGTTTCAATTGGGATATTCCCAACCAACCCTTTTCGGGCTCCGATGGCAAAAACAGGGTGTTGGCATTGTTGGAGGTCTTTGATAGCTCGATTGCTATATCGCTCTTGGTTTTCTGATGCTCCCAACACGAGGGTAGGTTTTATTGGTCCCATTTTGTAAAGCTACATGAATTCAAAAATGAAAGGAAGCGTCGAAGGAATCTTTAGTATTTTCCCATTATGAAATTTAACACACTTGCCCTGGTGCTGCTTTCCCCTTTCCTGGTTAGTAGTCAACAAGGTTCTTTTCGTTTCGCGTTTGTCACGGATACGCATATTGGGTCACCCAATGGAGCTGCAGAGGAAGATTTAAGACGAACAGTACAGGACATCAATGAGCAAAAGGATTTGGCATTTGTACTTTTGACGGGCGATATTACTGAGCTAGGTACCCAAGAGGAACTCTTCCTCGCTAAAAAAATATTAGATAGTTTAAAAATTCCATGGTACATCATTCCCGGTAATCACGATACGGGGTGGAGTGAGAGTGGTGGGCTAGGTTTTACACAGGTTTTTGGAATGGATCGGTTTAATTTTTTATATGCTGGTATACAATTTATCGGTTGCGCATCTGGTCCTTATGTCCGGATGAGTGATGGACATGTTCCTCGTGATGCAGTCAATTGGTTAGATAGTACACTGACTACCTTGTCGGATAGTATTCCCTTGATCATGGTCAATCATTACCCGCTGGATAATTCTTTGGATAACTGGTATGATCTGACTGATCGAATTCGAAGGAAAAATATTTCTCTAGCAATTTGTGGACACGGGCATGCAAATAAAAAAATGGACTTTGAAGATATTCCAGGAGTCATGGGCCGTTCTAATCTTCGAGCTAAGGCAGAGGTGGGCGGTTACAATATCGTAGAGGTTAAGGCGGACAGTGTATATTTTGCGGAGAGAAGACCTGGAAGAAGGACACTTCCTGTCTGGAATACGGTATCGCTTTATCGAAAGAAAGAGGAGGTAATCAAAAATTATCCCCGGCCATCCTATGCAATCAATTCAACATATAAGCAGGTGAATCGTGTTTGGGAAATTGCTGATCAAGCTAATATCATATCTACACCCGCCTGGTCAAAAAAATGGGTGGTTGTGGGCAATCAGGCAGGAGTTATTAAAGGATATTCAGCAAAAACCGGAGAACAAAAATGGCAATATGTTACACAAGGGCCTATATATTCTTCACCGGCTATTCATGATGACAATGTTGTAGTTGGATCTGCCGATGGTGGAGTTTATTGCCTGCAATTACAAACAGGACAATTGCGTTGGAAATGGCAAGCAAATGCTGCTGTATTGGGGTCACCGGTTTTAGCAGGGGACACGCTTTATATTGGCACCAGCGATCATCGTATTGTTGCACTACATGTCCAATCTGGAAAATTGATCTGGCAATTTGAAGGACTGGAAGGTCCCGTGGTTAGCACGCCACTTCTTGTTGATGGCAAGTTGATAATTGGAGCCTGGGATCGTCATCTTTATGCAATTGAAACTTCAACTGGAAAACTGGTTTGGAGATGGAACAATGGTAGTATGGTGAGAAATTTTTCTCCAGCTTCCTGTATTCCTGTTGCATCAAATGGAACAGTATTTATAATGGCTCCTGATCGATTTACAACTGCCATTGATTTAGCTACTGGTCAAACTCGTTGGCGCGTAAAGGATGGCGGCGTGCGTGAGTCTATTGGAATGTCTACTGATGGTCAGTGGGTATTTGGTAAATCCATGCAAGATACTTTGGTAGCTTATCAAGCTCTTCCAACTCCACAGGTTGCTTCGTGGAAAATGCATGTTGGTTTTGGATATGAACATGTGCCTTCCATGATCATTGAACAGGACGGACTATTGTTATTTGGCACTCGAAATGGAGTGGTGTATGCTGTTGACCCAACGCTGAAAAAAATTAATTGGGCCCATAAACTGGATAACTCCATGGTCAATACAGTAAGACCTATAGGAAAAAAGAAAGTATTGATTTCAACAATGGATGGCAAGTTAGCCTTGCTGCAATACAAAAACTAAAGAAAGAGTTGGATAGGGTTCTCCAAAAACTTCTTAACGGCTTGTAGAAAGGCCGCGCCGGATGCACCATCAACACTACGATGATCGCAACTCAATGTTACTTTCATCACTTGTGTAGCTGCAAATCCATTTTCCTTACGGATAATTTTTTCGCTGATACGACCAACAGCTAGGATACAACTATCTGGTGGGTTGATGATAGCTGTAAATTCATCAATATCCATCATCCCTAAATTAGAAATAGTGAAAGTATTTCCCGTGAATTCGTTGGGTTGTAGTTTTTTGTTCTTGGCTTTGCCTGCTAACTCCTTTGCCTCCGCAGCAATTTGAGGAAGCGTTTTGTTATCAGCAAATCGTACTACAGGAACAATTAATCCATCCTCGATTGCCACAGCAACACCAACGTGAACATGATGATAACGTCTGATCTTATCTCCGAGCCAAGAGGCATTTACAGCGGGATGTTGGCGAAGTGCCAGCGCTACCGCTTTGATCACAAAATCATTGAAGCTAACCTTGACTGGACTGACTTCATTCAATTGTGTTCTGGCTGCAATAGCTTGATCCATATTTATCTCCATTTTGAGATAAAAGTGAGGAGCAGAAAACTTGCTTTCAGCCAATCTGCGGGCTATAATGCCACGCATTTGTGAGTTGGGTATATCTGTGAATCCTTCCGTAGTGTGTCCTGTATAAACGGGCGCTGCACTGACCGATGCCGTTGGTTTTGCTCCGGTTGGGAGTTGATCCAAATCAGCTTTAATGATCCTGCCTCCATCACCACTTCCCCGAAGTGAGGATAAGTCTACACCTTTTTCCTGCGCTATTTTTTTGGCCAGGGGAGATGCTTTAATTCTTCCATTGGCCATCGATGCTACAACTTCCGTTGTAGTAGATGTTGAGGTAATGGCGGGTGCAGGAGTAGCGGGTGTTGAAGTTGTTGGGGCTGTCGCTGTGTTTGCTTGGGTAGGTGAGGAGGTACTCACTTTAGCAGCGGCAATAATGGCGTCAACATCCACTCTTCCTTTTTCTCCAATCACGCAAAGAAGACCATTAACCGGAATTTTCTCTCCCTTTTCTGCGCCGATGTAAAGCAAAGTTCCATTCTTGTAACTCTCTAATTCCATGGTTGCTTTATCGGTTTCAATATCTGCTAGTACATCACCTTTTTTTACGGTGTCTCCTACCTGCTTATGCCAACCTGCAATTACACCTACTTCCATGGTATCACTTAGACGGGGCATTAGCACCACTTCATCCATTTTGGACAAATCCAAGGTTGTGGTTGAGGCAGTTGAAACGATTGTTTCCGTGGCAGGCGAACTGGATGGGGTAGAAGATGGAGAAGGAGTAACAGGCGTTGCCGCGGCTGCGGGTTTGCTCAGTAAGGATGAAATGTCCTCGCCTTCATTGCCAATAATGGCTAACAGGTCATTCACCTGGATTTTTGATCCTTTTTCGCCTCCTAAATGTAAAAGCACACCATCCTTGTAGCTCTCTAGCTCCATGGTTGCTTTATCAGTTTCTACTTCTGCAAGCAGATCACCTTTCTTAACTTGATCACCAACCTTTTTATGCCAGGCAGCGATAACACCTTCGGTCATCGTATCGCTAAGTCTCGGCATGAGGATCGCTTCTGCCATTCCCAAATGAATTTGGGGCCGAAATTACGATAAAATAAGGGATTAGTAATCCAGATCAAGCTTCAATCGTTCTTTCAATTCCTGGATAAGGGGGTAACGCTTGACCATTTCCTGGTAGCGTTCTTTGGAGCTAAGTATTTCCTCTGTTGAAAGAGCGATCCCTTTTTGTTCATCTGTGACCACACTGAACTGAAGACTTTTATTAAACAGCCGCTCCTGGAGAAATGCATACAATTTGTTCCGTTCCTGCTCAATAAAACGTTGTTCAATATTGTTGGCGGTGACCACCTCAAAGGTGCAGGAATCTATAATCCGTAAACTGGCTGAGTCAAAGGGTTGCGCGGCAGGGTTTTTCGATTCTTTGAGTTGTAATGTGTATTGTTTCCAGGCCTCCTGCAAGGAAGATTCTCCCAAAGCTTTTTCTTGTACGGAATCGTTTCCATTTGTTTGTTTAAACTGCTCTCTGATTTTTGATAGCGCACTCAGTTTTGGTGTCTGTTTTGTTTCGACAGGCTCTTTTAATGATGGAATATGTTTTTCAATGGGTGTTTCTATGATCAGTTTAGCGCTAACCGGGGAAACTGAAGGTTCGGTAGGGGCAATGTATTTTGTACTTGTTTGACCATAAGGCCGAATGGAAGAGACCCTAAATCCGATACCAACTTCAGTTATTTTTTTTTTTGAAAGACCTGCATCTCCGTTTGTAATTCGCAGCGCCTGTTCCAGGTAACAGATCTTAATTAGCACTAGTTCTACAAATAATCTTTTATTGCGGGCAGCTTTGTAGTTTAATTCTGCTTCATTTAAAATACTCAGCAGGCTAACCAAACTTGCAGTTGGAATTACTTTTGCAGTCTCTTTGTATTTGTCTTTAAAGGACTCTACTACATCTAGTAAAATCACTGCTTTTGCATCTTGGCATACCAGTAGATTTCTGGTAAATTCTGCTAATCCATTTAAGAAGATATCGCCGTCAAATCCTTTGCTATTGATTTGGTCATATAAAAGTAATGCCGCTGCAAGATCCTGGGATTGCATACACTGGATGAAGCGAAAAAAATAATCCTCATCCAAAATGTTTAAGTGTTCAAGCGTTTGCGTGTATTCGACCGATCCGTTAGTAAAACTTACAATTTTATCTAATAGGCTGAGGGCGTCTCGCATGCACCCTTCACTTTTTTGAGCAATCACCTGCAAGGCGGGTTTATCTGCTTTGATTTTTTCTTTTTTGCAAATAGCCTCTAGATGTGCCACTGTATCTGCCGTTGTGATTCTCTTAAAATCAAAAATTTGGCAGCGACTTAAAATAGTAGGAAGAATTTTATGTTTTTCAGTAGTGGCCAGAATAAATATGGCGTAGGGCGGAGGCTCCTCTAATGTTTTTAGAAAAGCATTAAAAGCAGCCGTGGAAAGCATGTGTACCTCGTCTATCACATAAACTTTATAGCGGCCGCCCTGCGGAGCAAATCGTACTTGTTCTGTCAGCGTTCGGATATCATCCACGGAATTATTCGAAGCGGCATCCAGTTCAAAATAATTGATTGAGCCGCCTTCTCTGAATGAAACACAACTGGTGCATTGATCACAGGCTTCACCCTCTTTGGTGGGTTTTTCGCAATTAATTGTTTTAGCAAGTATGCGTGCACAGGTAGTTTTACCAACTCCTCTGGGCCCACAGAATAAAAAAGCGTGGGCCAGTTGCTGATTTCGAATTGCGTTTTTAAGGGTTGTAGTAATATGTTCCTGCCCCACAACGGAGTCAAAGAGCTGGGGTCTGTATTTTCGAGCAGAAACAATAAAACGGTCCATAGTCGCAAGATAAGAAACTCAACATTCAAATACGTGCCTATAAAATTGGATGTCTTTCAAACGGAAGTGTTCGATCAAATTGGTAACGCCAGGTAATTAATTGTCGGGTCATGTAGGTATCTCCCAACCCTTCGGCTACATTGATCATTTTTGGATTAAAGTCCCCGATCCACTGGAGTTCGTAATAGTTGTATCGATTTAATGCCTGTACCACAAACTTGGCTTCATTGATCATAAAAGCATCGATCCCTTTTCCTTGAAACTCAGGTACCACTCCAAAAATAATTCCAGTAAATCTTTTGTTGGGTCTGGTTTTTTTGATCCATAATAATTTCAACTTATGGAAAAGATCAAACTTGCCATTCAAGTATTTGAACCATTGATTCAGGTCGGGGATATTGATAAAAATTCCAATCGGCTGGTCATGGTAATAAGCAAACCAAACAATTTTCTCGTCCATCACCGGTTTCATTTTATTGAACATGGAAATGGCCAGATCCTGGCTAATTTCTTTGAGTCCTCCATGTCCTGCCCAAGCTTTGTTGTACACAATTGAAAAATCTACAGCAAACTTTTCCAACTCTTTTTTTGTGGCGCATACTGCTCTAAAACCTGGATCTTTTTTGACTTCTGCATGTCGATCTAGTAATTTTTGGCTAATCTCTCGGGTGGGGTCTAATCCATAACAGTATTGGTGAAAAAAGGGTTGAAATCCATACTGCTCAAATAAATTTCGATAATAGGGTTTACTGTAGCTCATACAATACAAGGGAGGTTGAAATCCCTCCACAATCAGCCCCCACCAACGGTCCCTTTCCCCAAAATTGATGGGGCCGTCCATGGCACCCATGCCCTTAGCATTCAGCCAATCGCGTGCTGTGTCAAATAGGAAGTTAGCGGCTTGCTGGTTTTCAATGCAATCAAAAAATCCTACACCGCCCACTGGAAACCGATCCCCTTTTGTTCTGTATTTTTTATTGACAAAAGCAGCAATTCGTCCTATTAATGTACCGTTTTGGTCCTCTAGGATCCAACGGATAGCTTCCCCAAACCGAAATGCTTTGTTCTTGTTGGGATCAAATACCTCCTCCACGTCCTTGTCAAGGGGTTGAATATAGTTTGGATCCCCTTTGAAAAGGGTCACGTTAACTTTTAAAAAATCCCTTTGATCCTTTAGGCTTTTTACCTCCCGAATTCGCATGTCGCAAATGTAGGAAAGCCAGTTGGCCTCTCGTGTTTTACACCCGGTTCATTCTTTCAATTTTTCTTTTCATTTTTTCCTACTCCGCCCCTACCTTTGCGGCCTGAAAACGTGGGGTCGACCGGATCCCTCAAAAAACCTTAAAAAATGGCTATAACTGGTAAAGTTAAACAGGTAATTGGAGCCGTAATCGACGTGCAATTCGATGGCAAACTTCCTGAGATCCTCAATGCGTTAGAACTAAAGAAAGATAATGGTGATATCCTGGTGCTTGAGGTACAACAGCACCTTGGACAGGACAGTGTTCGTACAATCGCAATGGATGGTACTGAAGGATTGGTACGCGGTATGACGGTGGTAGATACTGGAAAGGCGATTGCAATGCCAACTGGTGAAGGAATAAAAGGTCGTCTATTCAATGTAACAGGAGATCCCATTGATGGACTTCCAGCTGTGAGTAAGGAAAATGGTCGTCCCATTCATAGCCAGCCTCCCGCTTTTGAAAATCTCAGCACGGCTAGTGAAGTGCTGTATACTGGTATCAAAGTAATTGACCTGATCGAACCATATGCAAAAGGTGGAAAGATCGGATTGTTTGGTGGAGCCGGTGTTGGTAAGACCGTATTGATTCAGGAGTTGATCAACAATATTGCAAAAGCCTATTCTGGTTTATCTGTATTTGCCGGTGTGGGAGAGCGTACCCGCGAGGGTAATGACCTCATGCGTGAAATGATTGAGGCGGGTATCATGAAATATGGCGATGCTTTCAAGCATAGCATGGAAGAAGGTGGATGGGATTTGAGCAAAGTGGACATGAAGGAACTCGCTGACTCAAAAGCTACATTCGTATTTGGGCAGATGAATGAACCTCCTGGAGCTCGTGCGCGTGTGGCCCTCTCTGGTTTGACTATTGCAGAATACTATAGAGATGGTGATGGACAGGGTAAGGGTCGTGACATCTTGTTCTTCGTAGATAATATCTTCCGTTTCACGCAAGCAGGTTCTGAGGTGTCCGCACTTTTGGGTCGTATGCCATCAGCGGTGGGTTATCAGCCAACACTTGCTACCGAGATGGGTATCATGCAAGAGCGAATTACCTCTACCAAGAATGGATCAATTACTTCGGTACAGGCTGTTTACGTGCCTGCGGATGACTTAACTGACCCTGCTCCGGCTACAACCTTTGCGCACTTGGATGCAACTACTGTATTGTCACGTAAAATTGCTGACTTGGGTATTTATCCTGCTGTGGATCCGTTAGATTCTACATCGAGAATTCTTACTCCTCAAGTAGTGGGTGATGCACATTACAATTGTGCAAACCGTGTGAAGTCCATGCTGCAGCGTTATAAAGAATTACAGGATATCATTGCAATCCTTGGTATGGATGAATTGAGTGAAGAGGACAAGATGGTAGTTTTCCGTGCACGTAAAGTACAACGTTTCTTGTCTCAGCCTTTCCATGTGGCGGAAGCTTTTACAGGATTGAAAGGAGTACTGGTTCCAATTGAAGAGACAATTCGTGGTTTTAATATGATCATGAATGGAGAAGTAGATGAATACCCAGAAGCTGCATTCAACCTGGTAGGTTCAATTGACGATGCTATTGAAAAGGGCAAGAAATTAATGGCTCAGGCTAACGCATAAATGTAACGGACATGACTGTTGAGATTCTGACACCTGAAAAAAAATTATTTAGTGGCGATGCCTATGGTGTGCAAATGCCAGGCCTCACTGGATCATTTGAAGTGTTAGAAAAGCATGCTCCATTGATCAGCGCACTGCAGGCTGGTACAATCAAGGTGTTACGCGACAAACAGAATGATTTGGCTCGTTTCTCCATTCAAGGTGGTTTTGTTGAGGTATTAAACAACCGTGTGACCGTGTTGGTGGAGGGTGGCTCAGCCTTGTAGATCTTATATATAACTTCTTCTAAAACCCCTGCCAATTAGCAGGGGTTTTTTTTAGCGTTAAAAAAATGTGAATGCGCCCATTTAATTCCAGTGACTGCTCTAAGAGGTTGTATTTTTATCCCTTGTGAAAAAGGTTTTTGCTCCCATTACACTGCTGATTAGTCTTTCC
The DNA here is from genome assembly GCA_005791465.1 of Bacteroidota bacterium. Taxonomy (GTDB): domain Bacteria; phylum Bacteroidota; class Bacteroidia; order Chitinophagales; family Chitinophagaceae; genus JJ008. The sequence goes on from SXWI01000124.1 coordinate 29,063, forward strand.
TTAATCGGTATTATACTTATTCAGGTATCCTGGATTAAGAATATGGTACTATTGAGAGAGGAGCAGATTAAACACCGCGTTGGCGAAACGGCCAAGTTGGTGGCGGAACAGCTTGTAGAGAGTACAAGCTCGTATGCTCCCAGATCCTCTATGAAAAAAAGAGGATTGATAGAAGGGTTTGGCTTGGATTTCTTCACCGTACCCACTGTGGCGAGCCGTCATACAACAGTAGAAATTCAAAGACGCTTTGTAAAGGCATTTCAGCAAAATGATTTGAAAGAAGTATCCTTCGAATTTGGAATTGCCACTATTGGGCCGTTGGGGAATAATATTTTTGAAAAAACATCGTCCCATTTTTTTCAGGTGTTTGAAGACACGACTAATAATTATTTCACGATACGCGGTTTACGTGATCCTGCCTCAGTTGGTTTTATGGGAGAGGGCATGGGGGTTAATGAATTATTGTTTGTGGCAGTTCCGGGGATTAAAGAAATCGTACTTCGCTCACTACGCTGGAATATTGTGGCTTCCATTCTTTTTACCATAGCTATTCTGGCTGCTTTTTATTTTACTATCCGTACCATGATTCAACAGAAAAAAATAGGTGAGATGAAAACGGATTTTATCAATAATATGACGCACGAGTTCAAAACGCCATTGGCTACTATTTCACTGGCGGTAGATGCCATGCGGAATCAAAAAGTAATTCAAGACCAGGAGAAGATGCATTATTTCAGTGGTATTATCAAGGAGGAAAATCTGCGGATGAACAGACAGGTGGAAACTATTTTAAAGGCATCTCAATTTGATAAAGGTGAAGTACAGCTCAATTTAAAACCAATTTCTGTTCATGCTATCGTTGAAAAAGTAGTTGATAATTTTACGCTGCAATTAGAACACGCGGGTGGGCATATCACACTATTTCTTCGGGCGAGTGTTGATACGGTAGAAGCGGATGAGGTTCATCTCTCCAATTTGCTAACTAATTTGATAGATAATGCTATTAAGTACGCAAGAGAGCAAGTAGCTCCGCAAATTCAAATTGATACACGCTGTACGGATCAATTCATTCATTTGAGGGTGGAGGATAATGGATTAGGGATGAACCGCGATACCCTTAACCGAATTTTTGAAAAGTTTTATAGAGCCCATACGGGAAACAAGCATAACGTGAAAGGGTTCGGGTTGGGATTGAGCTATGTAAAAAGTGTTACAGAAGCCATGGGCGGAACAATAAAAGCGGAAAGTACTTATGGTAAAGGAAGTGTATTTATTCTTGAACTTCCCTTGCAGCATTCCTAATCATCCCCCTCTTTTTTCCAGAGTAAACTACTGTCTCCATAGCTGAGGAAGCGATAATTATTCTCTAACGCATGGGCATATATTTTTTTCCAGTCCTCGCCAACTAGCGCTGCAATCAGCAGTAACAAGGTAGAGCGGGGTTGATGAAAGTTTGTCAGTAATGCGCAAATTGTTTTAATGGAATAACCAGGTGCAATCAATAGAGCCGTTTGTGTTAAAACCCTGTCTAATTCTCTTTTTTCCATCCAGTTAATCAGACTTATTAAAGATTCCTCCAGTGTACATGCCTTTACTGCTAGCTGATAAGGCTCCCATTGCTGCAGGGTGGGCATAGTAGAAGGATTTTCCAGCTTTATTTTTAGGCCTAACCAATAGAGCGATTCCAGGGTTCTTAGTGTAGTAGTTCCTACTCCTATCAAGGGCTGATTAATTCGGTCTAACCATGTTTTCAAAAAAGTAAGCGATGCATCAATCCACTCTTGGTGCATCTCATGATCCAGTATGGTGGAGGCTTTTACAGGTTTGAATGTCCCAGCACCTACATGCAGCACTACATGAGCGGTAGAAATGTTGCGCTCTTCTAATTGTTGAAGCACTTTTGTTGTAAAATGTAGTCCTGCGGTGGGAGCTGCTACAGAGCCCTCCTTTTTTGCATATACAGTTTGATAACGACTCGAATCACTTCCTGTTGCTTTTCTTTTGAGATAGGGCGGCAAGGGTGTTTGTCCAAACACATCCAAAATGGTAGCTAATGTTTCATTAGCAGGTAACCAGGAAAAATCCAGCACAAAGGAATCTTGCACTTTTTCGCGTAATTGTGCTTCTAGCTTGATGCCATTTTTTTCTTGTATTAATACAGTTCCTTTCTTCCATTTGGATGCACCCCCTACCAGACAATGCAGTGAAACTTCTTTTGTACTACTTAATGCTTTGTGCATGTCTCCAATGGATTCTATTGGTTCCAAACAGAAAACTTCAATTTGACCGCCTGTTGGTTTTTCAAAAATAATTCGAGCGGGTATTACTTTAGTTTGATTAAATACAAGCCAGGCATCAGCCGGTAATTGTGCTGGGAGATCGTAAAAAAAATGATCGGAGATCACTTTGTTCTTGTACTGTAATAGTCGCGACTGGTCTCGCTCTTCAAGTGGGTAAACTGCTATTTTCTCTACGGGAAGCTCGTAGTCAAAATCTGCTATCTGCAGATTATGTGGTTTTGTGATCATACAACTAACTGTTGTGGTCCGTAAAGGTCGTAAAAAGACTTGTTTTTTGGGTCATTCACTGGTTATCCACAGCTATCCACAGGTAATTAACATCAAAAAATGGGTAGGCATATTCCCACCTCATACAATCATTGCTGGATAAGGATTTCAGCCTATTGTAATGTGGGGATAAATATAGAATGACAAAATTTGTAATCAAGGTGGGAAAAAGTGTTATTTTGTGTCAATAAGAAGAAAAAACTCTTCAAATAACTGATAATGACTGGTTTTCTAGGAGAATTTGAGTCTACACTGGATGCAAAGGGGCGTTTTCTGCTTCCTGCTGGCTTTAAAAGGCAGGTAGCTGAGGAAGAATTAAACCGCTTTGTCATTAACCGTGGTTTTGAAAAGTGTCTGGCTATTTATACCCTGAAGGAGTGGGAACCCCTGTTTGAAAAAATTAAGGGGTTGAATGAATTCAATCCGCAGCAGCGGGAATTCAGAAGAGCATTTTTAAATGGTGCCACGTTTGTGGAACCAGACACGGCAGGAAGAATTCTGCTTCCGCCAAATCTTAAGGCATATGCAGAACTGGAGAAAGACATTGTTATTGCATCTGCCGGCAACAAAATGGAAATCTGGGATAGTAATAAGTACAAAAAGTTCTTTGACTCCTTTTCTTCTGATGCTTTCAGTGATTTGGGAAGGGATGTTATGGGGGGTGGAAACTTGAATTGATAGAAAGCGGTGCAGTCAGCGTATCATATACCCGTTCTGCTCCGCGAAGTAATTGATGCACTCAACATTCGTCCGGATGGTGTTTATGTGGATTGTACGTTTGGAGGTGGTGGACATTCAAATGCCATTCTTGAAAAGTTAGGTCCTACTGGTCGGTTGATTGCTTTTGACCAGGATGAGGATGCTCGCAAGAATCTTCCCCATGATAATCGGTTATTGTTTGTGCCGGAGAATTTTCGACATGTGCAGCGTTTTCTTCGATTACACAAAATCCAGGAGGTAGATGGATTACTGGCTGATTTGGGTGTCAGTAGTCATCAACTTGATTGCGGTGAGCGGGGATTTTCCACCCGTTATGATGCAGCCTTGGACATGCGCATGGATCGTCGTGCCTCCCTTACAGCTTGGCAAATTGTAGAAACGTACAGTGAACAGGCCTTGCATAAACTATTCGAGCAATTTGGCGAAGTGACCAATGCAAAAACACTAGCGCGTACCATAGTGCAGGTTAGGCAATCACAATCCTTGCGAACTATTGAAGGGTTCAAACAATCCGTTCACGAAGCAGTAAAAGGAAATCCAAATAAATACTTTGCCCAGGTATTTCAGGCTTTACGCATGGTAGTCAATGATGAGATGGGATCGCTTCGTGAGTTGTTGACGCAATTACCTGCCTTTATCAAACCGGGCGGACGTGTAGTAATCATCACCTTTCATTCAGGAGAAGATCGAGTTGTTAAACAATTTTTTAAAAGTGGTTCATTGGAGGAGCTGCCTGACAATCCATTTATCTCTGTTCCTGTTCAGCAACATTGGAAATGGGTATTTAAAAAGCCGTTGATGGCGAGTCAAGAGGAGCAACAGCAAAATCCACGATCCCGTAGTGCAAAACTGCGCGTTGCAGAAAAATGTTAAGTATAGTCACTAAAGCAACATGGCAACAGAAAAAAAAATAGATAGAAACAAACAAGATTGGAAGCGCTGGCTGAATTATCATTCCATTGTGCAGCAGGTTCCTTTTATGCTGTTTCTCGCATTTTTGGCTGTTTGTTATATCTATAATGGTCACCATGCCAATAAAACTATTCGAGATATCAATCGTTCAGAACGTGCCGTCAAGGAGTTAAGCTATGAGTATAAAACAATAAAGGGCGAACTGATAGCAAGCAGCAAGCAGAGTGAATTAATAAAGGCAGTCGAACCGTTGGGCTTGAAAGAACTAGTAGCGTCTCCGGTTGTGTTGGTGGATAGTGGTCAAACTAAAGCAGAATAAACGAAGTGGAAGTAAAACGCGACATATTGTGGAGAGTCTATCTCTCATTTATCGGACTAGCATTGCTCGGGGTGCTCGTGATGGGAAGGGCTTTTTACATTCAACGCATTGAGGGTGCTTATTGGCGCAACATGAGTGACAGTCTTCATCAGCGCTTTGTAACACTTGATGCACAGCGAGGCACTATTTATAGTGAAGATGGACAATTTCTCAGCACTTCAGTTCCCACTTTCGATATCTATCTGGATCTATGTGCAGATGGTTTGCGCGAAAAAAAGGGAAAGCGATTTAGAGAAAATATTGATTCATTCACCATTGCTTTAGCTGGATTGTTTCAGGATAGAACCCCGGCTGCTTACAAAGAAGATATCGTAAAGGCATGGGAAAAGAAGTCTAGATACCATCCGCTCAAGAAGAAATTAAGTTTTGCGCAGTATAAGTTATTCAGGGAATTACCCTTGGTTCGCTTGGGCCCCAACCGAAGTGGGGTAATTGTGGAGACTAGCAGTAAACGCTTGGTTCCTTTTGGTCTTTTAGCGGGACGGACTATTGGACTTTCCAGAGAACATATTGCCAGCGATGGTAAAGTGAAAAAACAAAACGTAGGAATTGAAAAAAGTTTTGATACAGTGCTCAGTGGGAGAGAGGGGCAGAAGTTAGTTCGTTTTGTTGCTGGTGGTGCTGCCATTCCCATTGCAGGGTATGAAACAGAACCTGAGCATGGAAAAGATGTATATACTACTCTTGATTTACGCATGCAGGATATTACCGAAACGGCACTAATGCGAATGATGTTGCAAAGTGAATCCTTGTATGGTACGGCAATTGTGATGGAAACGGCAACAGGTAAAATCAAAGCTATTGCCAATTTAGGCCGTCGTCCGGATGGAAGCTATTGGGAAGATGATAACTATGCCTTGCGAACCACGGAGCCCGGATCAACTATCAAATTAGCCACTTTGCTAGCTGTATTAGAGAAAGGAACAAGTAAAATTTCAGATCAAGTCGAAATTGGGAGTGCAGGAAAAGGGATGGTGGGTCCCAAACTTGTTTATGATGCAGAGCGCTCTCCCAAGCCATTTTTAAGTGTGCAGGAATGTTTTTCGCATAGCTCCAATATTGGAATGAGCAAGTTGGCTTTGAAGGCATTTGGAAAGAAACCAACGGAGTTAAAAGATTATTTGCACCGGTTTCAGATGGATACGCGCTCTCCCATTGACTTAAATAATGTGCCCCGTCCACGCATGGCGCCACTAAATGAAAAAGGAAGTTCATTGGGGAATATGCTGTGGATGAGTTTTGGTTATGCACTGCAAGTGAGTCCCCTTCATACGCTCACATTGTATAATGCAGTGGCCAATGAAGGGAAAATGATGAAGCCTTATTTGGTAAGCCGTATTCAACAAGGAGGAATCATATTTAGAGAATATACGCCTGCTGTATTAGAAAGTCAACTTTGTCGTCCTGATGTGATTGCTGCAGCCAGAGCTTCTATGGAGTCTGTGGTTACCGAGGGAACTGCAAGACGTGCTTTTGAGGGAATGCCTTTTGCCGTTGCTGGTAAAACTGGTACGGCCTTAGTTGCAGATGGTCCAATTAAGTATGGCGATCGAGTTTATCAAGCCTCTTTTGTTGGTTATTTCCCTGCAGAACGTCCTCAATACTCTTGTATCGTAGTTGTTCGTACTAAACCTTTTGCTGCTTCTCACTTTGGCGGCACTGTTGCTGCACCTGTGTTTCGTGAAATTGCTTTAAAAACCTATGCGCTTTACGTAGAACGCAAGGATGCTTCTGCGTTTGTTGCAAAGCGGGATAGTTCCGTGTATTACTATGCAGGGTATGCGCCTGATATTCAAAAAATTTATCGTGCGCTTTCAATGGGATTTGCTGATTCTATGCAACATCAAGATTGGGGAAGGGCCTATGCAGAGAATGGAAAGTCTGTATTAAAAGCACAACCAATACGGAGTAAGGTGATGCCAAACGTGAAAGGCATGGCCTTGCGAGACGCTTTGTTTTTACTGGAGAATATGGGAGTGCGTGTAGCAGTTAAAGGAAAAGGAAGAATAATAACGCAGTCAATACCGCCGGGGACCGCATTAGACAGGCCTTTGCAGGTAGTGCTGGAGTTAAGTTGAAAGAAAAATTGAAATGAAGCTGAGTGAATTGTTGCAGGGAATCGGCACTATAGCAGTGCAAGGGTCGGTGGATATAACTATCCAGTCGATTACTACCGATTCGCGGCAAGTGAAAGAGGGGACATTGTTCATTGCAGTGCGAGGGACACGGCAAGATGGACATACGTTCATTGAAAAAGCAGTGCAGGCGGGTGCAATAGCAATACTGTGTGAAGAGAAACCCACTCATGTAGCCAAGGTGGCTTGGGTGCAGGTTGAAAACACCACAGTGCTTGCTGGAAAGTTAGCCGCCCGTTTTTTCGGAGATCCCAGCTCTCTCATGAAAGTGATAGGAGTAACGGGTACCAATGGAAAAACAACGATAGCAACCTTGCTATACAAGCTCTTTACAAGTCGGGGATATACCTGTGGTTTGATCAGCACAGTTGAGAATAGGATTGGTGAAATTAGTAGGCCTTCTACGCACACCACTCCTGATCCAATTGCCTTGCAGTCATTGCTAAGTCAAATGAAACAAGCGGGGTGTACACATGTATTCATGGAAGTTAGCTCTCATGCCATTCATCAGCAGCGTATTGCTGGTTTGGAGTTTGCAGGAGGAGTATTTAGCAATATCACCCATGATCATTTGGATTACCACCAGACGTTTGAGGCCTACTTGGAAGTCAAGAAGTCTTTTTTTGATCAGCTAGGCGCTCATGCTTTTGCAGTGAGTAACGCAGATGATAAGCGGGGTAAGGTGATGCTTCAAAATACAGCGGCCAGAAAAATCTATTATGCGCTCAAAACAATGGCCGACCACAAGGGCAAGATACTGGAGAATACATTAACCGGTTTGCAGTTGGATATAGATGATGTGCAAGTGCATTTTCGGTTAATCGGCAGTTTCAATGCTTATAATTTATTGGCTGTTTATGCTGCAGCACGTGCACTTGGCTTGGATAAAACAACTGCATTAACTGCGCTGAGTGAATTGACAGGTGCGCCAGGACGGTTTGAGTGTATTGTTTCACCTCATGAAAATGTAATGGTGATTGTAGATTATGCACATACGCCGGATGCCTTACTGAATGTGTTAAGTACAATCAAGCAATTCAGAAAACCGAGTCAGCAAATCACTACCGTTACGGGTTGCGGAGGAGATCGAGATAAAACTAAGCGTCCATTAATGGCAGCGGTAGTATGTGCGCACAGTGATCGTGTGATTTTTACAAGCGATAATCCACGCAGTGAGGATCCTGCTGCCATTGTGTTGGATATGGAGCAGGGAATTCCTGCAGCAGATCGAAAAAAGTATATCCCCATTTTGAATAGAGAAGAAGCGATCAAAACTGCTTTGGTTCTATCGCAAGCCCAGGATATTATTCTGGTTGCGGGAAAAGGGCATGAGACGTATCAAGAGGTAAAGGGGATCAGAGAACATTTTGATGATCGGGAAACTGTTCGAAACTGGATTAATAAACTGAGTAAGTAAAAGAAGCAAAAATGCTATACCATTTGTTTGATTGGCTGAATGAAGAAGGAATACGGTTTCCCGGAAGTCGTGTCTTCGACTTCATCACTTTTCGAACCGCACTAGCCATTTTGCTTTCCCTTTTTATTACGCTTGTCTATGGAAAGAAGTTGATCCTTTTTTTACAAAAACACCAAATTGGAGAAAGTATTCGCGAGGAAGGATTAGCGGGTCAAGCTAGTAAGAAGGGCACTCCCACGATGGGCGGTATTATTATCATTCTGGCTATTTTAATCCCCACTCTTCTCTTAGCTGATTTAACCAAAGTGTATGTGCAATTAATGATTGTCAGTACAATCTGGATGGGTATTATAGGATTTATTGACGATTATTTAAAACTGCGAAGTAAGCGTCTTGCACTCGAAAAGGGAGAAGATTATAAAAAGTCGAATGCCGATGGTTTAGCAGGATGGTTTAAGATTCTTGGTCAAGTTGGTTTAGGATTGACAGTAGGAGCTACCCTGTATTTTAATACGGAAACCGTTATATGGAGAGAGTATCGTGGTAAAAATCCAGCGGCGGATTCCACTGTATTTGCAAAGACATTCAATGGAAAGACACATTATTATGTTGAAACAAAAACTCCAATTACTACCATTCCTTTTGTAAAGAATCATGAGTTTAATTATGCTAAACTCTTACCTGCTTCCTGGAGAGCGTATACCTGGTTACTCTATATTTTGATTGTAATTTTTATAATCACTGCTGTTTCCAATGGCGCCAACCTTACGGATGGATTAGATGGTCTTGCAACCGGTACAGCTGCGCTTATTGGTGTCTTGCTGGGAATCTTTGCTTATGCCAGTGGCAACCTGGTATTTGCTGATTACCTGAACATCATGTATATCCCGAACCTTGGTGAGCTTTCGGTCTATATCGCTGCCATGATTGGGGCTTGTGTCGGGTTTTTATGGTACAATTCATTTCCTGCACAATTGTTTATGGGCGACACGGGAAGCTTGATGCTGGGGGGAGTCATTGCATCTCTATCAATTATTGTTCACAAGGAGTTATTGATTCCAATTTTTTGTGGCGTATTTCTGGTAGAGTCATTGAGCGTTATTCTGCAGGTAGGTTATTTCAAGTATACCAAACGCAAATACGGAGAAGGAAAACGCATTTTTCTTAAAGCGCCGCTACATCACCATTATCAGGTACAGGGTTTTCATGAAGTGAAAATTGTAACTCGATTTTGGATTGTCACTGTATTGCTAGTGGTATTGAGTATAGTAACATTAAAGTTGCGATGAAACTGGTCATAGTAGGTGGAGGAGAAAGTGGGGTCGGTGCGGCCTTGTTGGCAAAGAGAGAGGGATATGAAGTGTTTTTGTCGGACGGAAGTTCTTTGAAGGAAAACTATCGTAAGGAACTCAAGGAAGCGGAAATTCCTTTTGAAGAGGGAGCGCATACGCTGGATAGAATTTTAACTGCGGATGAAGTAGTTAAAAGTCCTGGTATACCAGAGAAAGCAGCGGTGATGAAAGCAATCCGTGCAAAAGGAATTCCTGTGATCAGTGAAGTGGAGCTTGCCTATCGGCATAAAGGGGAGAGTCGCATTGTGGCTATCACCGGTAGCAATGGAAAAACTACAACTACTTCATTGGTCTACCAATTGTGTAAGCATGGCGGTCTTGACGTGGCATTGGTTGGGAACATTGGTTACTCTTTTGCCAGACAAGTTGCTGTAGACCCGCGTCCGCTCTATGTGTTGGAGGTAAGTAGCTTTCAGTTGGATGATGTACAAACATTCAGACCCAACATTGCCATACTGACCAATATCACGGAAGATCACCTGGATCGTTACGAATATGTTTTTCTCAATTATATAAAAAGCAAGTTTCGGATAACAAGCAATCAGAAGCCCGAGGATTATTTTATCTATTGTGCAGATGATGCAGTTACCGAGCAGCATATTAAAAATTTTTCAATTCAATCAACACAACTGCCCATTAGCATGAAAAGAGAAGTACCAAACGGAGGGTTTATTAAGGATGGAGACATGTACGTGCGTACAGGTAATGAAGTGATGTCAATGAGTGTCTTTGATTTTGCACTGAAGGGCAAGCATAATCAGTACAACACGATGGCAGCATGTGTAGCGGCCGCTACATTAACCATTCGGAAAGACAAGATCCGTGATGCCGTTCAAAATTTTGAGCAACTCGAGCATCGAATGGAGTATGTGGCAACAGTGCGTGGTGTTGAATTTATCAATGATAGCAAAGCCACTAATATCAATTCAACTTGGTATGCATTGGAGAGTATGACACGCCCTACGGTTTTGATTTTAGGAGGAGTTGATAAAGGAAATGATTATTCATTATTGCTGGAGGGGGTAAAGGAAAAAGTGAAAGCTATTATTTGTCTGGGTATGGACACTCAAAAGATTCATGAGGCATTTGAAGGTATTGTGCCTACTGTAGTAAACACACAGGATGCAACAGAGGCAGTACAACTGGCATTTCGGTTGGCTACAAAAGGAGATACGGTCTTGTTGAGTCCTGCGTGTGCCAGTTTTGATTTGTTCAAAAATTATGAGGATCGTGGTCAACAATTTAAAAATGCTGTACGCGATTTATAAGAATGGAAACGACTAAAGACATACGATTTGGCGAATTAAGAAACAGTTTCACAACCGACCGTTTATTACAAAAAACGCGGGGAGATAAAGTGATCTGGGCGCTGGTTGTTGTACTAACACTGGTTTCTCTTTTGGCTGTTTATAGTGCAACGGGATCACTAGCCTATAAATTTTACAAAGGGAATACGGAGGTGTATCTGTTCAAGCAAGTTGCTTTTATTCTGGGCGGTTTACTTGTTATATATTTTGCGCACCTGGTCAATTATACATTTTATTCCAAGGCAGCTCGAATTGTATTTCTACTTTCCATCCCGCTCTTAATCTATACTTTATTTTTTGGCGTGAAGATGAATGAGGGAAGTCGGTGGATTCGGTTGCCGTTGATCAATATGACGGTACAAACATCTGATTTTGCCAAACTAGCACTTTTTATGTATCTGGCTCGTCTGTTGAGTAAGCGACAGGAAATGATCAAGGATTTTCGGCAAGGCTATCTCATGGTTATTTGGCCCGTTGCAGTAACCTGTTTATTAATTGCACCTGCTAATTTGTCTACGGCCTTATTGTTAGGTGCTAGTTGTTTGTTACTATTATTCATTGGAAGAGCTAATACAAAGCATCTTTTGTTGACCATCGGTTTGGCAATGATACCCATCCTGATGCTGATTGGAGCGGCTGTCTATCAACATCAGCAGAGTGAGCCGGAGGAGATTGTGACACCAGTTAAAAAAGAGGAAGGTGCTTTAACCCGAAGAGTGGATACCTGGATTAACCGTGTAGAGAGTTTTATATATGGAAGTGATGATATTAATACAGACGCTTACCAGGTCAATCAGGCAAAAATTGCAGTTTCCAAGGGGGGCTTATTGGGGGTAGGGCCTGGAAATAGTACTACAAGAGATTTTTTGCCACAAGCTTATAATGACTTTATATATGCAATTATCATTGAAGAGTATGGTTTAGTAGGTGGGGCATTTATGGTATTTATTTATTTAGTGTTTTTATACCGTTGTATTCGCATTTTCAAGCGATGTCCTTTTGCGTTCGGCGCTTTTCTAGCACTTGGTTTAAGTTTTACATTGGTTATTCAAGCGCTTGCTAATATGGCAGTAACGGTCAATCTTTTCCCCGTTACTGGTGTAACACTTCCATTGGTGAGTATGGGGGGCAGTAGTTTCATTTTTACCTGTTTGGCAATTGGCATCATATTAAGTGTAGCACGAAATGTGGAGCAGTTAGAAGGAAAAAACAAAGAGGAGCAAACTAATATAGCTGTTGAATGAGTAGAAGAATGATCATAGCAGGAGGAGGAACCGGGGGACATATTTTCCCGGCATTGGCTATTGCTGGTGCCCTAAATCGTGCGGATGAAACACTCGAGTTGCTCTTTGTGGGGGCTAAAGGAAAAATGGAAATGGAAAAAGTTCCTCAGGCAGGGTATACTATTGTTGGATTAGATATAGCAGGTTTTAACAGAAGCTCTTTGATAAAAAATATTGGATTGCCTTGGAAATTATTAAAGAGTTTTTGGCAAGTCCGGCAAGTGTTTAAGCAATTTCGTCCGCATGCTGTTTTAGGAGTAGGAGGGTACTCCAGTTTTCCGGTGGTGCGTTATGCGCAGGCCCTTGGTATTCCTAATTTTTTACATGAGGCAAACTCTTATGCTGGTCGATCTAATCAGCTTTTGGCAAAAAAAGCTACCCAAGTTTTTGCTGGTGTAAGAGGCTTAGAGAAATTTTTCCCTTCAGCCAATTTGTGTTTTACTGGTAATCCAGTTCGTACTTCCATCGTTCATGCTGCAGTAACTGCGGAAGCCGGTCGTTCACATTTTGGATTGAATCCTCATAGTACAACCTTGTTGATTATGGGAGGAAGCTTAGGTGCACGTTCAATCAATAAGGCAGTTGAATCGGGAATTAGTCAATTGGTGGAGGCTGGAATTCAAGTCATATGGCAAACTGGAAAGAATGAGGAAGGGCGTTTGTTGCAATTGATGAAGCGCTATAAGGGAGTTTGGGTTGGACCTTTTATCCAACAAATGGAGTTTGCATATGCCGCTGCTGATTTAGTAGTAGCCAGAGCAGGGGCACTAACTGTTGCAGAGCTAGCTGTTGTTGCAAAACCCGTGGTCTTTGTTCCTTTTCCATTGGCTGCAGAAGATCATCAAACTGCAAACGCAAAGCAATTGGTTAACCAACAAGCTGCTCTATTGGTACCTGATTCTGAGGCACAACAAAAATTAATACCAGTTGTGCTTGACTTAATTAAGGATTCAGCTCAGTTGCAGCATATGCACGAACAATTGAAACCACTTGGA
>SXWI01000125.1 GCA_005791465.1 Bacteroidota bacterium
GCAATAAGGACAAAAGCTGCCCAAATTCTGGCTAAAGTCATAGTTACAATTGTTCCGTTGAAGATAGGAAAATCAAGTTGCTGGTTCCAAATAGAAGAGTGATTTCCTTTACTTTTGCAACCGCTCAAATAAACGGCAGCACAACTTCTATTATGGCACTACAAGCTGGAATTGTTGGTTTACCCAATGTCGGGAAAAGTACCCTCTTCAATGCTGTTAGCAACAGCGCAAAAGCACAGGCCAGTAATTACCGGTTTTGCACTATTGACCCCAACGTGGGGTTGGTAGATGTACCAGATAATCGTCTTAATCAATTAGCGGCACTGGTACAACCCCAAAAAGTAATCCCTACCCAAATTGAAATTGTAGACATTGCCGGACTTGTTCGCGGTGCCAGCAAAGGAGAAGGATTAGGAAATAAATTCCTGGGGAACATACGGGAGGTGGATGCAATCATTCATGTGATACGTTGTTTTGAGGACGAGAACATCTTAAGAGATGAGGGAGCCATCAACCCAGTGGGCGATAAAGACATTATTGATACTGAATTACAATTAAAGGATCTGGAGAGTGTAGAAAAAAAGATTCAAAAGACAGAAAAGCTGGTACGCGTAGATCCGAAGTTAAAGGGCGAACTGGATGTGTTATTACGCTGTAAAGATCAATTAGAACAAGGAAAAAGTATAAGAGGGCTTCAGATAAGCAAGGAGGAAAAAGCAGCAATTGCAGATCTGTTTTTGCTTACAGAGAAACCAGTGTTATACGTAGCCAATGTGGACGAAGCTTCCATGCATACGGGCAATCGGTTTTCAAAAGCGCTTCAAGAAGCGATTCAGCATGAAAACGCAGAAATGATTATCATGAATAACTCCATTGAAGCGCAGATTGCAGAAATGGAAGAGTTGGCTGACAAGCAACTATTCATGGAAGAATATTCAATGAAGGAGCCAGCACTGGATCGGCTAATTCATAGCGCCTATAAATTACTTAATCTCTATACCTACTTTACTGCCGGTGTGCAAGAGGTCAGAGCATGGACCATACAACAAGGCTGGAAGGCTCCGCAAGCTGCCGGAGTAATACATACTGATTTTGAAAAGGGCTTTATAAAAGCAGAGGTTATTGCTTTCCAGGACTACATTCAATATGGCTCAGAAGCAGCCTGTCGTGAAGCAGGAAAACTAAGAATTGAGGGAAAAGAATATATAGTTAAAGACGGAGATGTGATGCATTTCCGATTTAATGTTTAACTAAAGGCTTAGGCTTTTATATACTGAAAATGAACTGATTATTCTTTTTCAGCAAGTCCAGCAATCATATACTCCCTATTTAATCGAGCAATATTTTCGATAGAAATCCCCTTAGGGCATACAGCCTCACAAGCACCTGTATTTGTACAAGCTCCAAAGCCTTCTTTATCCATTTGGGCCACCATATTTAAGGCACGCTTTTTCTTTTCAGGATTACCTTGCGGAAGCAGGGCCAAATGAGACACCTTCGCAGATACAAATAACATGGCCGAGGAATTTTTACAAGCAGCTACACAAGCCCCACATCCAATACAAGCGGCGGCTGCAAAAGCCGAATCAGCCTTCTCCTTTTCTACAGGGATTGCATTGGCATCTACAGCATTTCCAGTGTTGACTGAAATATAACCGCCGGCCTGAATGATCCGATCAAAAGCACTTCGATCCACCATCAAGTCTTTCACTACTGGGAAAGAATTAGCCCTCCAAGGTTCAACCACTATGGTGTCACCATCCTTGTAGGCACGCATATGCAGCTGACAGGTTGTATTATTTTGCCAAGGACCGTGAGGACGACCATTGATATACATGGAACACATTCCACAAATCCCTTCACGACAATCATGGTCAAAGGCAATTGGTTCTTTCCCCTCTTTGATTAATTTTTCATTCAGCACATCGATCATTTCTAAAAATGACATTTCAGATGAAATACCCTCTACAGGATAAGTTTCAAAATGTCCACTATCCGAGGCATTTTTCTGGCGCCATACTTTTAACTTCAGATTCATGGTAAAATGTTGCATAGAAATAAATTCAATTAATGAGTTGATAAATTATTTATAGCTACGTTGAGAAGGCTTGGCTACTTCAAATTGAAGTGCCTCTTTGTGTAACTGCCACTGACTATCCCCTTTGTATTCCCAGGCAGCCACGTATGCACAACCCTCATCATCCCGTTTTGCCTCTCCTTCCTCCGTTTGACTCTCCTCTCGAAAGTGACCTCCACAACTTTCTTTTCTGTCCAATGCATCTTGACACATCAATTCGCCCAACTCAATAAAATCTGCCACACGCCCAGCCTTATCGAGCTCAGGATTCATTTGATCGCTTCCACCCGGAATTCGAACATCAGACCAGAACTCGGCCTTCAATTGACGAATAGCCGCAATAGCATCTTTCAAACCCTTTTCATCACGCGCCATGCCACATTTATCCCACATGATTTTGCCCAATCTCTTATGGAAGCTCTCTACCGTCTGTTTCCCTTGAATGGAGAGCAAACGATTGATACGCTCTGTTGCTTTATTCTCCGCTTCCTCAAAAGCAGGGTGTGAGGTGGGTATGGGTTTTGTTGCAATCTCATCTGCCAGATAATTTCCAATTGTATAAGGAATTACAAAGTAACCATCCGCCAACCCTTGCATCAAGGCGGAGGCGCCCAGACGATTAGCACCATGATCACTGAAGTTAGCTTCCCCTAATGCGTACAATCCTTTTACCGAAGTCATCAATTCATAATCCACCCAAAGTCCTCCCATCGTATAGTGTACTGCGGGGTAAATACGCATCGGCACTTCGTAAGGATTTTCACCCGTGATTTTTACATACATGTCAAAAAGATTCCCATACTCTTCTTTTATCACTTCCTTACCTAAATTAACAAGTGTTTCAGTATCAGGATTAGCAATGCCTAATTTATTGGCTTCTGCTTTTCCGTATTTGTTAATGAGATTGAATTTGAAATCGAGGTAAACTGCCTGCCCAGTGGTACCAACTCCATATCCTGCGTCGCAACGTTCTTTTGCCGCTCGGGAGGCCACATCACGGGGAACCAAATTTCCAAAAGCAGGGTATCGTCTTTCGAGGAAATAATCTCTTTCTTCCTCAGGAATGTCATTTGGAGCGCGTTTGTCGCCTTTCAAAGCAGGCACCCAAATTCGACCATCATTTCGAAGCGACTCAGACATGAGCGTAAGTTTGGATTGATGGTCGCCACTTACTGGAATACAAGTGGGATGAATTTGGGTAAAGCATGGATTTCCAAAGTAAGCTCCTTTCTTATGGGCTTTCCAAGCTGCAGTAACATTACTACCCATCGCATTGGTAGAAAGATAAAAAACGTTACCATAACCTCCAGTACACAATAAGACTGCATGACCAAAATGTCTCTCTAGTTCGCCCGTAACCAAATTTCGACAAATAACACCCCGCGCCTTTCCATCAACCACCACCACATCCAACATTTCATGTCGTGTATACATCTTCACCTTACCTAAGGCCACTTGTCTTTCTAAAGCTTGATAAGCTCCTATCAACAGCTGCTGACCAGTTTGTCCAGCAGCATAAAATGTTCTCTTTACTTGCGTGCCACCAAATGAACGGTTGTTTAACAACCCCCCATATTCACGTGCAAAAGGCACCCCCTGTGCTACACATTGGTCAATGATATTAACACTCACTTCGGCCAAACGATGCACATTAGCCTCCCGAGCACGGTAATCGCCCCCTTTGATAGTATCATAGAAAAGTCGAAAAACAGAGTCACCATCATTTTGGTAATTCTTTGCAGCATTAATACCCCCTTGCGCAGCAATAGAGTGCGCACGCCTGGGGGAATCCTGAAAACAAAAAGCTTTTACTTGATATCCTAGTTCACCGAGTGAAGCTGCGGCAGAAGCGCCCGCAAGTCCGGTACCCACTACAATAACTTCAAGCTTTCTTTTGTTAGCCGGATTAACCAGCTTACAGTGACCTTTATAATCAGTCCATTTGTGTTCGAGTGAACCAGCTGGTATTTTAGAATCAATCATAGAAAAGTATTACTAGATTAATAGAATTATTTCACCCAACCTGCGTACATACTAATGGGCATCAATGCAAATGCCAATGAAACCAATATTGAAAATGCTGTACCGGTACTTTCAATAATTTTCAAATAACGGGGATTACTGACTCCCAAGGTCCTGAAAGCACTTTGAAAACCATGCATCAAATGCCAGGCCAGAGAAAGACAGCCAATTGAGTAAAGAACAACAACAGGGAGATTTCCTTGAAAAACACTTAACATTTCGCCATACAAGTTGTGATACTCTTTTCCATCAATCATTACTGGCTCCAAACCAGTAATACGGCTGGGAACCCAAAAATGGGAAAGGTGCATTACCAGAAAAAGAAAGAGTAGCGTTCCAAGGATTCCCATGCTTCGGCTGTACCACTTACTCCCTTTGTTTCCCATATTGACAGCATATCCTTTTTTTCGAGCTGCACGATTGGTGAGTTCTAATGACCACCCTTGAAACATATGCAAAAGAAACCCTGCAAATAGCCCAACTTCCAATAAACGTGGAACTATGTTAGCGCCC
>SXWI01000126.1 GCA_005791465.1 Bacteroidota bacterium
ACTCAAACTCCCTTACCTTCTTTTTTGCTCAATCTGTTCTTCTTTTTTTCCGCAGGGCTATACCTGAGTTTTTGGTTGGAGCGCATGCAGCTGAATCCCTTTGACTCCTTCTGGTGGTTATTGCTCTATGCAGTAATAGTTTTGATTGTGTCCTATCTGATTAAATTTATTTCACTTCAGCTCTTAGGGTGGCTATTTAAGGCTAGAGATGCTGCCGCCTCCTACACCTTTACTGTTTTTACGATCAATAAAATGGTTGGGCTTTTTTTGTGGCCCTTATTGGTGTTAATGGCCTTTTCAACCGAACAAGTGTTTGTGGTGGCACTTGCCTTATCCTGGGCTTTATTAGCTGGGCTCCTATTATATCGAATTGGGCTGACCTATCGGGTGGTCCGCAAACAAATTCGCTTAAGTGGGTTTCATTTTTTGCTATATGTGGCCGGTTTTGAAATAGCACCATTGTTGGTGCTTTACAAGTTGTTTCTCTTGAGTTTTAGCTGAAAAAAATTACTTTTGCACCCAATTAGCAAGGGAATACATGAGTAGTAAAGGCGGAAAAAAGCAGGAAGTGGCCCGTTCGGTCAAACATATTTTGATCACACAGCCTCGACCCGAGAGCGAGAAATCGCCTTATTTCGAGTTAGAGAGAAAGTACAAAGTTCAACTTGCGTTCTGCCCCTTTATTAAATTAGATGGCATCCCTGCCAAAGATTTTCGTCGTCAAAAAATTGATATCGCTTTTTACTCGGGCATCATTTTTACCAGCCGTAATGCTATCGATCATTTTTTCCGTCTCTGCGAGGAAATGAAAATTGCTGTTTCGCAGGAAACAAAATATTTCTGTATTACGGAGGCGGTGGCGCTTTACTTGCAAAAATTTATTCTGTATCGGAAGCGTAAAGTTTTTTATGGAGCCGATGGTTCCAATAAAAGTTTGTTTGATGTGATCAACAAACATAAGGCTAATGAAAAATTTCTCTATGTCTGCTCCGAAAATCAGCAGGATAATGAAATTGTAAACTGGCTGAAGAACAATCAATGTGAATTTGTATTGGCCTTCATGTATCGCAGTGTTAGTTGTGATGTAAAGCCGCTGTTTGAAAAAACTGCTTTTGATGTGGTGTGTTTCTTTACACCCAGTGGTATCAAGAGTTTGTATGATAATTTTCCTGGGTTTAAACAAAACGGACTGGTCATGGGTGCTTTTGGTAGCAATACCATCCGTGCAATTGAAGAGCGGGGTTTAAAACTGGAAATTGCAGCCCCTACACCTAAAGCCCCTAGTATGGTGGCAGCCTTGGATCAATTTCTGGCCACTGCGCTCCGAAAAAAATAGATTTTTCCCCAACTAATTTTTTATTTGTTCGTTCTAGATCCATGCACGCAGCAATTCCTTATGCAATACCTAATGCTTTGGTTGGGGAAACCAGTCCCTATCTGTTGCAACACGCTTACAATCCTGTTCAATGGTTCCCATGGACAGAAGCCGCTTTAGCAAAAGCGCGAACAGAACAAAAACCCATCTTGGTGAGTATTGGATATGCGGCCTGTCATTGGTGTCATGTGATGGAGCGGGAGAGTTTTGAAAATGCAGATACTGCAGCGCTCATGAACGCGCATTTTGTAAATATTAAAATTGATCGCGAGGAAAGACCTGATTTGGATCATATCTATATGGATGCCGTACAGGCTATGACAGGCAGTGGTGGTTGGCCCTTAAATGTTTTTTTAACGCCTGAGGGAAAACCTTTTTACGGAGGAACCTATTTCCCTCCCATTCGTGCGCACAATCGTGCTTCCTGGACCGAGGTATTGCAAAGCGTTCATGAGGCTTGGACACAGCGCCGACACGAGATCGATGCACAAGCTGAAAATCTAACTGCGCATCTGGAAAAGGCAAATGCATTTGGAAGCATGACTAACGCAGGCGGTGCCAGCTCAAGTGGGAGCGCTGCCTCTACCGATTTTGCCTCTACACTGTTTGCCAAACAATCGCTCGAGGATACGGCAGCGTCCATGCTAAAAAATGCAGATACGGAATGGGGTGGATTTGGAAAAGCTCCTAAGTTTCCACAGACTGCAACTATTACTTACTTGCTACGTCATTTTCATTTTACCCGGCATCAGCCTTCGCTTGATCAAGCTTTGCTCTCCTTGGATAAAATGGCACAGGGCGGAATAAACGATCATTTGGGTGGTGGATTTGCCCGTTACTCTACCGATACAGAATGGTTAGCACCACACTTTGAGAAAATGGCGTATGATAATGCGTTGTTAGTTTCAGTATACAGTGAAGCGTATCAGTTAACGCAGCAAAAATTTTATCGGGACATCATTGATCAAACACTCGCATTTGTGGAGCGTGAATTGGGCAGTCCTGATGGAGGATTTTATGCGGCGCTTGATGCAGATTCAGAAGGAGTGGAGGGAAAATTTTATACTTGGTCCGCTACTGAAATCGATGAGATACTCGGACCTGATGCAGAACTTTTCAAAGCTGTATACGATGTTCATCCCGAGGGAAATTGGGAACACACAAATATTTTATGGCAACCTGTTTCGCTCGCTGCATTTTGCAAAGAGCAGAATCTTGTGCAGCATGAGGTAGAAGAAAAACTTTCTCGCTGTAGAAAAAAATTATTAGCTCACCGCGCTACACGCGTTCGTCCTCAACTTGATGATAAAATTTTGTTAGGTTGGAATGCGCTACTCAATAAAGCGTTTTGTAAAGCCTACGGGGCAACCGGTGATGAGCGTTACCTATCACGTGCCGTTAGCAATATGGAATTTTTATGGGCCACATTCAAAAATCCGGCCTGTGGTTTTTTTCATACTTACAAAAAAGAAGCGCGCTTCCCTGCATTTTTGGAAGACCTTGCTTTTTTAGCCGAAGCGTTGTTGCATTTATTTGAATGCACTGCGAATAGCAAATGGTTAATGGCCGCTGAGGAAGTAACCAAATTAGTGGTCCGTGATTTTTCTGATTCGGACTCGCCTTTTTTCTACTACACACCCGTTGGACAGACTGATGTGATCGTGCGAAAAAAAGAGATTTACGACGGTGCCGTCCCATCCGGAAATGCGGTTATGGCCGGGGTGTTGCATCGCCTTTCCCTCATTTTGGACCGTCCTGAATGGGGGCAAAAAAGCCAACAAATGGTTAAAATCCTGGGAAATGCCATTATTCGTTACAGCAATTCCTTTGGATACTGGGCGTGCGTTCTTCAAGAAATAGTATTGGGAACCAATGAGATAACAATCCTGGGTCCCGAGGCTCCCCAGCAATTAAAGGCCCTTTTGAAGCAATATATTCCGCATAGGGTTATCATGAGCGCTGTACGAACAGATGATAGTTTCCCGTTGCTCCGAGGTAAGACAACTGATTCATTATCTGCATTTTGGTTATGCAGGCAGTATACCTGTTTACCCCCTGTTTCCAATGTGGAGGAGCTCTTGGTCTGTATCAAAAACAAAGACCGCAATAATTAATGATTATCTGTCGTTTATGACTGAGGAACTAATTAGAAAAGCGCTTAATATTCTCTTAAACCCATCGGGGATTAACCCCTCAAAGCGCTATATTTGTTCCCACCCTTTTTAAGTGTATGAAAATGAAGAATCTTGGTTATTCCTTCCTGGTCCTTATTGGCCTCGTTTTTTTAACGGGTTGCGGGATTTTGGGCGGTAAGAAAAACAGTGGCGGCGCGATGGTCAATGATGGTATGCTACGTGGTGTTTCCGCGGGCTCCCGTTACACCCTTCCTCGTCCTCCGGGTATGGTCTACATCCCCCAGGGTAATTTCCACATGGGTCCCAGCGATGAGGATCCTGCCTATGCTTTCAGTGCCAGGAACCGTTCCATTTCCATTTCAGGATTTTGGATGGACCAAACTGAAATTACCAATAACGAGTATCGCCAGTTTGTACAATGGGTACGTGACTCTGTAGTAGCACGTAAAATGGGATTTGTAAAAGCAGGCGCAGATGGTGAAGAGCATGTGGACTGGGCGAAAGTAAAAACACTCAAGTGGAATGATCCTAAAGTAATGGAGCAGCTTAGTAGCACCGATATCATTCTTCCTCCTAACGATCGAATTTTTGGAAAAAAGGAAGTGGACCCTTCCAAGATTATTTATCACTCAGAAGTTTTTGATCTGCGTGACGCTGCTAAGCGTGAGAACGCTGGCAAGCCTCGTTCTGCGTTCATCGTAAAAAAAGATACACCGATTTATCCTGATACATTGGTTTGGATTCGTGACTTCACTTATTCTTATAACGAACCCATGACCAAGCGTTACTTCATGCATCCCTCTTTTGGAGATTATCCAGTAGTGGGTGTGAGCTGGAAGCAAGCCGTTGCTTTCTGCGAGTGGAGAACGCATTATCTGAATGCTTACCTCGATGCGAAGAAGCGTCCGCAGGAATCTGATTTTCGTTTGCCTACAGAGGCACAATGGGAATATGCAGCACGTGGTGGTCGCTCTCAAACTATGTATCCATGGGGTAACTACTACCCACGTAATAAGAAAGGATGTTTGATGGCCAATTTCAAACCGGGCCGTGGAAACTATCCTGAAGATGGTGGATTTTATACAGTACGTGCCGACAGCTACTGGCCAAATGATTTTGGTCTGTATTGCATGGCCGGTAACGTAGCTGAGTGGACTTCTACTATTTACTACGAAGGACGTAACAATTTCCAGCACGATATGAACCCTGATGTTCGTTGGAATGCAAAAGATGATGATCCTCCGCTAATGAAGCGTAAGATCACCAGAGGGGGAAGCTGGAAAGATGTGGCTTACTTCATGCAGAATGGAACAGCTACCTACGAATACCAAGACTCTACAAAGTCTTATGTTGGATTCCGTTGTGTAATTGATCTTCCTGCAACTTCAATGAAATAATTTTTCTCCATACTTATTAACCAATCATAATCTAAAGTTCAACACATGGCAGCAGCTATTCCTTCCAAAGTCAGTAAATGGGTAGACGTTGGTGTATCCTTTGGTGCAGCACTCGTAATCTGGGGTGCCCTTCGTAAAATTATTCACGCAGGTGATGCGGACATTTGGCTTTGGATCGGTTTGACTACCGAGGCCTTGATCTTTGCATTGTACGGTGTGCTGTATATCAAATATCCTGCGGTAGAGGATGATTCACATAGTGAGGAGCAACTTACTGTAGCGGGTAAGATGGAAAAGATGATGAAAGACGCTGATATCAATCAGGATGTGCTGAAAAAACTGGGTGATAGCTTCAAGCAATTAACTACTTCAGTTTCCAATATTGGTGCTGTTGCTGATGCAGCTGCGGCCAGCACTGAATTCGCTACTAAAACAAGATCAGTTACTGCTGAATTAGATAAAGTAAAGAATGCGTACACCGCTGCTGCTGATTCAGTAGGGGCTTTCAATACTGCTACTGAGGGTGCTCGTCATTTCCATGAGCAAATTCAAGTGTTGACTAAGAATCTTTCTTCACTCAATACTATTTATGAACTGGAATTGGCAGAAAGCAACAATCACCTTAAAGCATTGAACAAGTTCTATGGTAAGTTGGCTGAAGCTTCTGATGCTATGAGCAATAGTACGGAAGATGCCAAGCGTGTTCAGGAGCAAATTGGTGCTTTGGCGCAAAACCTTGGTCGATTGAACAATATTTATGGCAGCATGCTCACAGCCATGCAAGGTCGCCAGTAAGATAAAGCAGGATTAACCCATTCCTATAACCAATTAAAGTTGCGCTTACATGGCATTACCTAAGGAACCACGGCAGAAGATGATCAATATCATGTATCTGGTATTGACCGCGCTGCTTGCTATCAATATATCTGCTGAGATTTTGAACGCGTTCAAAACAATCAATGAAAGCTTGGAAAAAACCAATGCTGCCGTTAATGCTTCTACCTCACAGATTATCGCTTCTCTTGCTCAAAAATTAAATGATCCGGCCACTCGTGATCGTGCTACTATTTGGAAACCCAAGGCAGATCAGGTAGCTGGATATGCAAAAGAAACTTTCGATTACATCGAGTCACTGAAAAAAGAAATCATTGCAGCCTCTACTTCCGGCGGTCAATTGAAGGAAGATGATCAGAATTCCACTACGCGTATTCTGGTGAAAGAAGGAAAAGGAAAGCAGTTGTTGGAAATGCTCAAGAAATACAAGGGCAGTGTGTTGGGTACTGATTCGCTAATTAGTAATGCATTTGCTAACAACTTTGCAGTGAACCTTGATCCTCCAAAATCACAGAACTCTAATAAAAAGACTTGGGAAGAAGCTTATTTCTATATGTCTCCAACCGTGGGGGCGCTGAGTATTTTGAGTAAGTTTCAGAATGACGTTCGTACTTCAGAAAATAAAGTAGTAACCTTCTGCCATGAGCAGGTAGGTAAAGTGGAAGTAGTATTTGACTCTTACGCAGCAATCGTAGGTCAGAATTCTAACTACTTGATGCCTGGTCAGAAAATTGAGATCAAGGCAGGTATCGGTGCTTTCAGTAAAGAAGCAAAACCTACTATTACTATTGGTGGTGCTGTAGTACCTATCGGAGAAGAAGGATTTGCCTTGAAAGAATTAGATGCGGGTTCTGTAGGACCTCACACGATTCCTGTAACTATTTCTTATACCAACCAAAATACAGGGCAGCAAGAGCGTAAGGAAGTGAAAGTGGAATACATGGTTGGCCAATCTAATGCATCTGTTGGATTGGATAAGATGAATGTACTTTATATCGGTGTGCCTAACCCTGTTACGGTTGCGGCCAGTGGTGGTGGTGATGACCGTGTGAAAGTGAGTATTGCTGGTGGTGGTGGTTCACTCGTGAAAAAAGGTCCCGGTAAGTATGATGCATTTGTAAACAGTGTTACTGACGAGTGTAAGATTAATATCGATATTGACGGAAAGGTTTCTTCTTTCAACTTCCGTGTTCGTACTATTCCTGAAGCACAAGCTTTCATCGGTGGTCAGCCCAGCGGTGCTAACATCAATGCCGGTTCATTCCGCGCACAGGGTGGTGTGGGTGCAGGTATCAAGAACTTCCCCTTTGAACTCGAATACGACGTGATCAGCTTTACGTTTACTTGTGATACAGATGATGATATTGTATCCATTCCTAACCAAGGTGCTGCATTTTCCTCGCAGGTACGCACAGCAATTAATCAGTACGTACAGCCTGGTCGTATGGTCACTGTTGATGACATTCGTGTAAAAGGTCCAGATGGTCGCACTAACAAAGCGCCTTCGCTGGTTTACTATATCAAATAATTGAGCTATGAATTTGAAATCTTTATCCTGGATTGTATGTACGGCAACATTGCTGGTGACTGTTGAAGCCAATGCGCAGCGTACTCCTCGTCGTGCGGGTGCTCCGGCTCCTGCTACAACGCAGCCTGAAGTGCCCGTTACACCTGTAACACCTTTGCAGGATACCACGCCTACGCAGCCGATCAATATCTACGCGAACATGCCGTTCGAATATGATACGGCTACGGCTGATAACTCTATCCGTCGTTCGCTCCGTCAGGATAATGCTTACGACAAGAGTAATCTGACACAACGTACGCCGCTCCCATATGAGCATCTGCGTTGGGATGATGCATTCTATGCGGAAAAGGTATGGCGTGAATTGGATCTGCGTGAAAAAATGAATAAGACCTTTGTGTACGAGTCCAACGAGGATAACGGGAGTCAGATTTTTGTGAACATGTTGATGCGATCTGTTTTAACAGGCGAGGTCACTGCTTTCTCTGATGACCGTTTTACCACGCCCCTTACTACCAGTGCTGTACAGCAGTTGGTGGCTGGTAGCTTGGATACCGTTCCAAAATATGATATCAAGCAAATTGATAAGGTGATTGGCTATGTGGTAACTCGTAAATCCTTTGATCCTAAAGAAATTAATAAGATCCGCTTAAAGGAAGAGTGGGTATTTGATCGGGAGACCAGCCGAATGCATGTTCGTATCCTGGGTATTGGCCTCCTTAAAACAGAGTATTTCCCTAACACCACTAAAGAGCGTGGTACTTCTTCTTTATTCTGGATATTTTATCCTGATCTGCGTCCAGCACTGGCTAAATCAGAGGTATACAACCCAAAGAACATGGGTCAGAACAGAATGACATGGGAAGAACTTTTTGAAAGCCGTATGTTCAGCAGCTATATCGTTAAGTCCTCTCTGGACAATCCACAAAACAAATTGATCCGTAACTATATCAAGGATCCCATCCTGCAATTGCTGGAAGGTGAGAATATCAAAGAGAAGATCTTCAATTTCGAGCAAGATCTTTGGTCCTATTGATCTTTTGCTAGTTCTGAGATAAACTTTTTAAAGCCCCGTTTTGGGGCTTTTTTAATGCGCCTGCTTAAAATAGTCTAGTAATTTCTTTGCCTTTGAATTGCCAGCCACTTTCGCAATTTCTTCTTGCGAAGCTTGCTCTAAATTTTTCACCGAACGAAAATGTTTCAGCAATGCTGTGGCAGTTTGGGCGCCGATGCCGGGGATTTCCTGTAATTGATTTTTAAAAGTTCCCTTGCTTCTTTGTTGTCGGTGGAAACTGAGTCCAAAGCGGTGTACTTCGTCTCGAATACGACGGATTAAACGCAGACTAGCGCCATTGTAGGGCAATTTTAAGGACTCTGTATCACCAGCAAAGAAAAGTTCCTCTTCATTTTTAGCGAGCCCCACGAGTGTGAGGCTGCCCTGTAATCCTAATTCACTGATGGCTTCATGCGCTGCATTGAGCTGCCCTTTGCCACCGTCTATGATCACTAATTGTGGCAGTGGATTATTTTCTTCCTGAACTCTTTTATAGTGCCGGTATACGGCCTCTTTCATACTGGCAAAATCATTAATGCCTTCGACTGTTTTGATATTGAATTTTCGATAATCCTTTTTACTAGGTACTCCGTTTTTAAAACAGACCACTGCAGAAACGGGAAAGCTTCCCTGAAAATTTGAGTTATCAAAGCATTCGATATGTTGTGGGGCCAGGGGAAGTTGAAGATCTTGTTGTAAATCAGTAATCAACTTTTCCTTGTCCTCGGGGTGCTGCGTTAGTTGCAAACGTTGTCTGCGCTTTAGATCTGCGATATAGTACTCTGCATTTTTAAGCGATAGGTCCACTAGTTTTTTCTTGTCGCCTGTTTTGGGTACTACAATTTCTACTGTAGGATCGGGGTAAGCTATGGAAAAGGGGACTGCAATTTCCGGAGCCTTGCTTCCAAATTGTTCGCGCAGTCGATTGATTGCAAATGCGAGTATTTCCGCAGGAGATTCTTCTAGTTTTTTTTCCAGTTCTACGGTATGTGTTTGTATAATGGCGCCGTTACGGACCATCAGATAATTGACAAATACCTGTTCACCTTGACTAATCGAAAAAACATCCAGTGTAGGCGTTTTGACATTGGCTACCACAGAGCGGGACTGATATTGCCTCAAGAATTCTATTTTCTTTTTTTGTTGCGCTGCTTTTTCAAAGGCAAGTCCTGCGGCTAGTGATTTCATTTCTGCTTCCATGGTTTTTATCACGGAGCCCAGGTTTCCTTGTAGTAAGTCACGTACCTGATTTAATCCCTCTTGGTAGTCTGCTACTGACTGTAATCCTTCACAGGGGCCTTTGCAATTACCCAAATGATATTCCAGGCAGACTTTATATTTTTTTTGTGCAATCTTTTTCGGCGATAGATCTAGCGTACAAGTGCGTAGCGCAATACTTTGTCGTATAAAATTCAGCAGTTCTCTGACGTGATAGACCGATGTAAAGGGGCCTAAATAGGTTGAGCCATCCTGAATTTTATATCGGGTTAAAAATACTCGCGGAAAATCTTCCTTACGTATCACTATAAATGGGTAGGTCTTATCGTCTTTTAATAAAATATTGAATCGTGGTCTGAACTCTTTAATCAGCGAGTTCTCCAATAAAAATGCATCTGCTTCAGAGTTGACTATAGTGAATTCAATTTTTTCAATGCGTTTGACCAGCTCCTGCGTTTTTTGATTGACTACCTGTTTGGTAAAATAGGAGCTCACACGTTTGCGAATATGTTTGGCCTTTCCTACGTAGATCAATTGACCCTTTCCGTCAAAATATTTATAGATGCCGGGTTGATCGGGCAGGGAGGGAGCAATATGACTAAACTGTGCGGGGCTCATGAGGAATGATCGTTCCAGATTACCTTAAAAGTAGTAATCACCGGTTCCTTTCCGGGTGCTTGTGTAGTTTGTGTTACCTGAAAACTGCGATCAAACAGCCAAAGCATTTCAACTTGTACTAATCCATTTCTATTATTCTGAACTTTACTGGCAATAATGGTAGTCACTTTATCGCCGGTGGCAGGATCTGGCTTCACCATTACTTCTTGTTTTTGCCAGTCCTCTTCGTTGGGCTTTATGGGGGTATAGGTGAGAATGACTCGCTCTAGTAAAGGGTCGTATCGATTTTCTTCGTTAAACCGACGCGCATTGGATGGAATAGATAGATCCAGTATGGCTAAAAATTCAGCAGCTACTTTTTTGAATTCTTCCCTGGGGATATAAATAGTATCGCTAGGCAAGGTGTCAGTTCCTCGATACACATATTTTATAATCGCGTATAAGGAGGTATCCACATGTGCAACTTGTTCCTGAATCAAAGAAGGGATAGAGATATATTTTTTAGCCGGAGTTGACTGACAAGCCGTCAATGCAATGAAAAGTAATAATGCAACTCCCTGTGCTGTGCGTTTCATTTTGTAAAAGTAAGATACCCAGCCGGATTACTTACCCAGCATAATACCCAACTTCACCCCAAAATCATAGAGGTGTTCGCTAACGGGATATCCTTTTTTAAAGCTGGAGAATAGCTGATAACGAACCTGTGGACCTACTCTAAAATCAGTATTGCCCACCGAGAATTTAGCATAGGTTTCTAGTCCAACATTAAGGTTCCATTTATTGATCAGGTAGGGGACCTCTGCATAATTCTGATAATCCATGGAGATAATATAGGAACGGTTGCCGACCATATAAGTTGGCTGAACAGTAGTACTGAATCCCCAATGATTTTGTTTCTTACCTAGTATTCTCCACTCTAAACCAACGGGTGCCGAAAGCGAATAGTAATAGTTGCGCAACCAGCTGGCCTTGTTCATAAATCCATTACTTCTAAAACTGGTAACTGTAGTTACAGCCGTAGGTCCTCCCCAAGCATTGACTAAAGCAATGGTGGCGACTTCGGTAGGATAATTAAATGCTTTGATGTCGTACTTGCTGACATTGAATTGCAAGCCAGCAATCAGATCCAGTCTTTTCCCCAATGGATAAGTTCCCAGTAAACCTAATTGCATACCCAAGTCAGGACGATGATTGATTACGTTGCTTAGCTCTGTAGTAGCTGCCAATGGCGCAGCTGATAAATTCATCCGAGCTTGTGCAATAAATTTCTGATCTTCTTTTAAGGAACGGTAACTAACCGTGGGTGTAAAATGTAATTGCCAGCGAAAACGAGGACTGTGTTTTTGTCGTTGATAGCTATTGGTAACACTTTCGATCGAAAGTGGATAGGAAGGCTCGTTGGGAGTAATAGCAGTTGTTGATACGGAAGCTGCAGTCTCTGCTATGGCGGTTCCTTCATTGTTGGTTTTTGCCGGCGCTTCAATCGCTGTTATACCTGGTTCGATTTGGGATGCTGGTATCGGCGAAGATTCAGTGGGTACTTCAGTTGGCGCAACAGAGAAGGCATCTGTTTTTGTGAGAGTAGCTACCTCTGTCTCAGCTTCGCTTGAGGTAAGCTCTTGGGTAAAGTCAGAAGCAAAATCTGGGGCATCACTCTGTTTTGCAATAGATGTTGCTGCTTCGACTTTGTCAGTTCTGCGAACTGACTCAATACTGCGTTCGCCAGGGCTAAACCAAGTGATACTACCTGTGGTAAACGCCAGTAATAAAAGTGCAGTGAGTGGCCATCTTTTTTTAGGGTGCAGGCGTGCGTGTATGCTCTCCCATACGGAATCAGCAGAGTATAACCGATGGTTGTCGGCATTCTCTTTTAAAAATTGTTCAAATTCTCTATCGTTATTCTTCCCGTCCATCTCGTAAACCCACGTTATACGTAAGCAGTGTTAGTTAATGTTGTCCAACCGCCTGTAACCAGTCGGTTTTCTGTTTTGGTTGCAGAATGTTCTTTTTAATCAATAGTTCTTCCAGCATCCCCTTGGCTCTTGTAAACTGACTTCGGCTGGTGCTCTCCTCAATATCCAGCAATTGTGCAATTTCTCGGTGACTGTATCCCTCGATAGCATATAAGTTCAATACAGTTCGGTAACCGATTGGTAAACTTCGAATACAGTCTACGATTTGTTTTACTTGCACTACGGCAGGCACAGTTTCTTCACGAATCGAAATACTTGCCGCATGTATCAAATCCACACTTTCATTGAATTTTTTATTCTTCTTAAGTGTGTTGATACAAGTATGCACAACAATACGTCGGATCCAGCCTTCAAAAGAGCCGCGATTCTCAAAAGTGCGCAGTTGTGTAAAGACTTTAATAAAGGCTTCCTGCAACATGTCCTCCGCATCTTCTCTGCTATGTGCATAACGAAAACAAACGGCTAGCATTTTAGGGCTATACGTATTGTAGAGTTCTCGCTGAGCAACCGAATCGTTGCGTAGACAACCTTCTAAGATGACTTCCTCTGTCATAGGGGACGTTGGTAGTCTGAATGTAAGACATTTTAATGCAGAAATTGCTGCACCCGGTGTTAAAAATTGGCCCGAATCGCTACAAATAAATTCCGACCTGGTGCTGAAAACCCGGAGGCAAAATAGCGGTAGTTCCGGTCCAGGATATTCTCGAGTCCCACCTGCAATTGCAGGTTTTTCTCTAACTGATAGCTAGTCCGAAGATTCAGGGTGTACCAGGCTGGGGTGCCGTCCGGGGTAGCATATTGCACATTGTCCTCCCCATCAAGATTATAATCCTGTTTTCGTTTCCAACCATTAAACAAAAGGAAAAATTCCCCTTGCCAGGGACCCTTATTATAGAGCAAGGCACTGCGTCCGTAAATGGGAGGGATATGGTCCAGGGGTTTTTCAGATCCGTCCGCTGCTTTAAAACGGCCATAGGTAAAACTAACGGTGGACTCCCAACTTAATTGACTGGTAAGTCCTAAAACAGATTTATAACTGAATCCACGAATAAAAGCGCTTCGTGCATTTTGGTTTGCAATTACCTGAGCCAGTATTCCGTTGTAAAGAAGAGAGTCTTGGCCGTTCAATTGGAAAGGAGCCATAACAATGGCATTTCTAAAAAGCGTATAAAATCCGGTAAGCTCAATTTTTAAAGACTGGCTTTTATATTGTAGTTGAAGATCGCCGTTATAGGTGTATTCTGGTTTAAGCAAAGGATTAGGTACCACCAGCCTTCTAAGTACTGTACTGCTTTCAAAGATTCTTGCGGCATCATCAATATTGGGTGCGCGAAAGCCAGAGGAAAAATTAGTGCTAATGCGAACGCTTTTAGTAGCGTTATGTACAAGTCCGAAATTTCCAGTCAGCGAATTTGTTTTTTGGTCTATACGGACGAACGGAAAACTAAAAAAGCTATTGTCAGCGATCGTAGAACGAAGCAGGGTTCTTTGCAGTCGTAGTCCATCATTAATGATCCATTTTCCATTGTTGATTTTCACCAAATGTTGAGCATAGATACCGAATAGATGCATTTCATTTTTTCCATTAGGATAGCGTGTATCCAATGGGGTGATCGCCCTTGTAAGCAGATTTGTTCGGTCTGCTCTCGAACGTAAAAAATTAAATTGCCCGTCTGCACCCAGAATCAGCTCATGGTTACCCCATTTTTCTTTGAGATCAAAATTCAGCGCAGCTATCTTAATATGTTCTCTTCTGCTGTCAAATCTTGTATAGGCTAAGTACTCTCTTTGTTGACGACTTTCTTTGACATCCTGATAGCTTGCTATAAGGCGTAACTCATCTGCTATTTTATTTTTAGTATTACTCCACTCATAGGAGGAAAGCCAACGAGTCTGAGGTCCATAGTACCACTCTGCCCAACGTAAGGTGTTTCCAATGCCGGGAAATACTTTTTCATCCTGTAATCTGTCGTAGCGGGGTATATTGGTGGAGTTAGAATGTTGAATATTTAAAATGTGTTGATTGTCCGCATTTGGTTTAAATCGGACTTTTTGAAATATGTCCCATTGTTTATACCCGGAGTGACGTTGCACACGGTCATCGTCGTTTACTACAACTTGATCTGCATTATTTCCAATTTGAATGTATTGAGAGCGGCGTCCAAAATCAGGATATTTTTTTGGGTAATGAGAACCCATTTTCATGTCTCCAAAATTGCTGTAGGTAATAGATTGGATCCAGGCCCATTTTTTACCACTTACTTCTTCTGATAGATGAATGGTACGCTCTTGGTTGGCTGAACTGATACGGGTAAGTGTACTGGTGGCAAATTCTGTTTTTCCACTACTGGAGAAGCGTGGTTGTTTAGTTCGTAAATGAACTACACCTCCCAACGCATCACTGCCGTAGAGTGTAGAAGTAGGTCCGTACAGCACTTCTATACGCTCTAGCATATTCTGATCAACCGTAATTACATTTTGTAAGTGGCCAGCTCGATAGATGGCATTGTTCATCCGTATTCCATCGACCACCAGCAATACGCGGCTGGCTTCAAAACCGCGAATCACAGGACTACTTCCTCCTTGCTGACTTTTCTGTACAAAGAGTGTACCGGTATTGATCAGCAGGTCTCCAGTATTCTGCGCGTTCACCTGAGCAATCTTTCGAGCCGTGATTACATCAATTTGCTGTGCAATATTTTTTCTGTTCTCCTTGAATTTATTGGAGTAGATGATGGCTTCCTCTAAATCCAACGTAGTACTGTCTTTTTGCGTTTGTGCAATGGCGGTAAAACTACTGAATGCTAATACAGTGAGTACACGGGCAGAGTTGAAAAAAATATTTGACAATTGGATCTGTTATTTCGATTTTTTCACCAAGCTATCCATTGGATATTGGGCTTCCATATTTTTCATTACTGATTGCGCCCAGCCAGTTATCGCTACGCGTTCTTCATTGCTTAAACGCGCATCCATATGTGTCCAGGTATAGGAGGGGAGTGGCATTTCTTCTTCCTTAACCATTTCTACGGTTTCTTCCATTTTATGGTATTGGTAACGAAGAGAGCGCTGGGTGTATTCGTCAAAATTCAAATGTTTCTTTCCGTCTTTTACATGATCAGCTAGCCACCAGGCTAGGGGTTGTATAGAAGCGTACCAGGGGTAGCGTGTATTATTGCTATGACAGTCCATGCAGGCTTTGTCCAAAATAGTTTTCACATTGGCAGGCACTTCATGTTTATTGCCGATATAATTTACTTGTGGTCCGGCTGACTGATTGGGGGCGGGTTTGATAAACTGAATGACCACTAATGTGCAAAGGGCAACCCAACCGATAACTTTTATTTTTTTCATAGCACTTGTTAGTTAGTTAATAATGTTCCGGTCATTTCTGCAGGTATCGAAATTTGCATACGATTTAAAATAGTGGGAGCAAGATCTCCTAATTTACCAGACTGAAGTACTGGCTTCCAATTTTTATCGATCACAAATAAGGGAACGGGGTTTAAAGTGTGGGCAGTGTTCGGTGTACCGTCTTCATTGATCAGGTAATCAGAATTTCCGTGATCGGCTGTTAGAAAAATTGTATAGTCTTTCGCCAACCCGGCTTCTACTACCTGTGCTACACATTGATCCACTGTTTCTGCAGCTTTGATAGCGGCTTCCCAGATACCGGTATGTCCAACCATATCAGCATTGGCATAGTTTAGGCAAATAAAGTCAGGTGGATTATTTTCTATCTCATTTACAATCGCAGTTGTAAGCGCTGCTGCATTCATCTCAGGTTGCAAGTCATAGGTAGCCACTTTAGGAGAAGGGATTAATATTCTTCGTTCACCCTCAAATGGTTTTTCTCTACCTCCACTGAAAAAGAAACTGACATGTGGATATTTTTCAGTCTCTGCAATGCGAATCTGTGTACAACCATTTTTCTCTAGCACTTCTCCCAGCGTATTATCAAGATTGTCATTTTCAAAAATCACATGCACGTTTTCAAATGTTTTGTCGTACTCAGTCATGGTAGTATAGTGCAAGGACAGTCTCTTCATATTATGCTCGGGAAAATCGCGTTGCGTCAGGGCTTGTGTGATTTCCCGGCAGCGGTCTGTTCTGAAGTTGAAACAGATTACTACATCATCGTCCTGTATAGTAGCAAGTGGTTTATTATTAGCATCGGTCAGGATAGTCGGTTGAATAAATTCGTCTGTAATATTTTGGGCGTAACTTTTCACAATGGCCGCTGTGGCATCTTGTGCAAATTGTCCTTTTCCATTGACCAGGGCATCGTAGGCCAACTTTATACGCTCCCACCGATTATCACGATCCATGGCATAGTATCTGCCACAAATAGATGCTAATTGACCAGTGTGATTTTGAATATAAGCTTGTAAATCTTTGATAAATCCTAATCCGCTTTTTGGATCGCAATCTCTTCCGTCGGTGAAGGCATGTATAAAAACCTTGGTTAATCCAGCGTTTTTGCAGCAA
This sequence comes from Bacteroidota bacterium, assembly GCA_005791465.1. Lineage (GTDB taxonomy): Bacteria > Bacteroidota > Bacteroidia > Chitinophagales > Chitinophagaceae > JJ008. The sequence goes on from SXWI01000126.1 coordinate 16,618, forward strand.
TCAATGATGGCTTTCAGATGATTCAAATGTGCATGTACTCCGCCATCACTGACTAGTCCAATCAGATGTAGAGCTTTATCGCTGCGCTTAGCTTGCTGTATACTTGCTTCTAAAACTGGATTTTTGTGAAAGGATCCGTCCCGAATAGCCACATTGATTCGTTGTAATTCTTGGTAAACAATTCTGCCAGCACCCAGATTTAAATGTCCTACTTCAGAATTCCCCATTTGTCCATCAGGCAGACCAACAGATTCGCCACAGGTTACCAGTGTGGTATGCGGGTAATTTTGATATAATGAATCAGTAAATGGAGTATTGGCAGCGCGTATCGCATCTGAGGATGGGATTTTCCCGATTCCCCAGCCGTCCATGATAATCAACATTGTTTTTTGCTGCGCCATGTGCTAAAATTGTGGTGGTAAATTTACGTCCAAATTTTGGCCCTTTAATTTTTTGTATCTTAGACATAATGAAAAAAAATCTACTTCTTTTTCCTACGTTGGGAGTTTTACTTTTTGCTTTTTTAGGTTTAGGCGCTATATCCAGCAGGCAAGATGCGTTGGAAGCCGTGCTAGCTGCCTTAAAAACAGGAAATGCTAACAATTTGGCACTACGTTTTGAAGAGACAGTTGAATTAACACTTCCTGATCAAACCGGTGCTACTTCTCGCTCACAAGGCCAAGCACAATTGACTCGTTTTTTTACACAGCATCCCGTTACTAGTTTTGAATTGAAGCATAAGGGTAAGTCACCGGCAGGATCCTATGCTATTGGAACACTCAAAACACAACAGGCAGACTATCGGGTCAATGTATTCCTCAGAGGAAAAGGAGGAAAAGAATTAGTACGTGAATTACGTATCCAAACGATGGACTAAACAAGGATCATGGTAGATCAACGTGCCTTGTACAGATTATTGGATGCCGCCTTTTTAGAGGATATTGGCGAAGGGGACCACTCGACATTGGCCTGTATTCCTGCCACAGCAAGAGGCAAGGCGGAATTGAAAATTAAAGACACCGGAATCTTAGCGGGTGTTGAAATAGCCAATCAAATTTTTCTGTACAAGGATCCCGAAGCAATTTTTACCGCAAATAAACAAGATGGGGATTCAATGCAGCCAGGACAGAGTGCGTTTATCATTGAATCCTATATCCCTACTATTTTGCAATGTGAACGCGTGCTGTTGAATTGCATGCAACGCATGAGTGGTATTGCTACCTTAACGCGTGAATATCTTGATCAGATCAAAGGATACCCAACACAACTCTTAGACACGCGTAAAACAACGCCTAATTTTCGTTTACTGGAAAAAGAAGCGGTACGTATCGGAGGCGGAACAAATCATCGGTTTGGCTTGTACGATATGATCATGCTCAAGGATAATCATATAGATTTTTGTGGTGGATTGGAAAAGGCGATTGAAAAAGCTTGGAACTACACGCAATTGGTCAACCCATTATTGAAAATTGAGGTAGAGGCCAGAAGCCTAGATGATGTTAAAAAAATACTATTAAACGCAAGGGGTAAAGTATTTCGCATTATGCTGGATAATTTTACACCGAAAGAATTGGATGAGGCAGTGATCTTGATTAAAAGTGAAGGTGGCTTTGAAACGGAGGCTAGCGGTGGAATCAATCTCCAAAATATCCGTGATTATGCTGCTAGTGGAGTTGATTATATTAGCGTGGGAGCACTCATTCACCAGGCCAAAAGTCTGGATTTGAGCCTCAAAGCAATTAAAGAATAAGGGCTATGTCAAAAAAGCATCAATCCGATACAAGGGGGTTTGTTTACAGCACAGATCCTAACTTTTCCTTTGAGCCTGACTCATTCGAAGAACAGGAAACTCTGGCACCGGGATCACAGCAATTGCGTTTATACCTGGATACCAAGCAACGTGCCGGAAAGGCTGTTACACTTGTGACAGGTTTTGTGGGAAAATCAGCAGATTTGGAAGAATTGGGTAAAAAGCTCAAGAATCATTGCGGTTCTGGCGGGTCTGTAAAAAACGGAGAAATATTGGTACAGGGCGATCACCGGCAAAAGCTTGCACAATTTCTTTCCAAATTGGGATATAAGGTTAAATTTGGCGCATGACATCGATGATTACAGAGGGTGTTCAGGTTTCGGTCGAAACATTTTATCAGGAGGATTACAGCAATCCACTCCAGGGTGAATATATGTTTGCCTATCGAGTGGAAATTGAAAATTATAATTCCTTTCCTGTACAACTTCATCGTAGACATTGGTTCATTTTTGATAGTAACGCCACACGCAGGGAAGTGGAAGGAGAAGGGGTTGTGGGAGTGCAGCCTGTTATTCTTCCTGGGGAAACCTATCGCTATGTGAGTGGCTGTAATTTAAAAACAGAAATGGGACGAATGGTGGGTACTTATGAAATGGAAAATTTAGACACCCGCGAACAGTTCACGGTACAGATCCCTTCTTTTGAGATGATTGTTCCCTACAAGAACAATTAATTCTTTAGCCAGTAATCTATTTTTTTATCTCGGCTTGTACTTTGCTTTTTCCAAAATTTCAGCGGCTGATTTTTGCATGAGTTGCACAGGGGTGATGTCTGGGTTCTTATTGACATAGGTTTCAACAATCCGCCATCCAATCCACTGACCAATATTCCCCGGTGAATATTCCTGAGACAGCCCCTGGGTGAAAGGGGCTTCTCCCAAATAATTTTGTATCAATACTGGACTTAAGGTTTGCAGTTCATCGGAGCGGATCAAGTGTGTCCAAATCAGCCCTTCGCTTTCTGCACACCACTCCAACTGTGCAGTGGTAAAGCCGGTAATGAGCGAATCTGCTGAGGTGGGTAAGATCAATCTGGAGAGGTACCAATATTTCCCCTTTTCTATCATTTGATCAATCAGTGGCTTGCCACTGCTTTGATCGGGAAACAGATCCTCTGTAATGGCTTTTACAAGATTCGGAACTATATAAGCTGGCTCAAAACGACGTGAAATATAAGTGGGGTATAGATTTTGAATATCGGGATTTTGGTAAGCAAAAAAATTGCGTCCTGCATATTGATGTATCCCAATGGCTACCCCTTCTTTTAATACGGCCACACCCGGTGCATCAAAAGGGCCCATATAAAACCAAATGGGTCCTGGTTTGAATCCAGCAAAATAGTAGTTCAGATATTGGTGTGCTTTTTTTATTTCTTTTTTAAGGGATTCAATGTTTTCAAAACCAGACTGTAGGGAATCATAAACGGAGCGATAGGTCTGCAAGAAAAGGGCACTGGCTTGTTGTGTGGTGGTATCGGAAGGATTGCCCGAAGTACCCAAGATATAATTCATATAATCGTAATAAAATCCGGGGAATTCTTTTTCTAATTTGGTTAGACCTTTTTCAAGTTGTTGGGTATCCAGGGCAAAGAAAGTTTGATCAAAACGATGGAAACTTAACTCCATGGGTATATGATCTACAGAGGGTGCTTGAGGTCCCTGCTTACAACTACTGATCAGTAAAACGGATATACTAATTAAAATCAGACGCATAGGGTTACTTACGTGTAAAATTTGGGGATTGTTGTGGTGCGAAGGTACGCTGGAAAATTGGCTTACTTTTGCGCTATGAGGATCGCGCTGGCGCAACAGAATTATCACATTGGAAATTTTTCAGCGAATGTGCACAAAATTGTGGAGGCCATTGCTATTGCCCGGTCCAAAGGGGCAGACTTGATCTTATTTTCTGAGTTAGCGGTCTGTGGTTATCCTCCTCGTGATTTTTTAGAGTTCAATGATTTTATCGATAAGTGTAAAGACGCCATCGATCAAATCAAAGCGCATACCAGTGATATTGCCGTATTGGTTGGCGCGCCGGATCGAAATCCAGATCCTAAAGGAAAAGATCTGTTTAATGCAGCGTATTTTTTATATGAAGGCGAAGTGAGGGCAGTGGTTCATAAAACCTGTCTCCCTACTTATGATGTATTTGATGAGTATCGCTATTTTGAACCAGCCAAACAATGGCAGCTGATTCCTTTCAAAGGGAAAAAATTGGCAGTTACTATCTGTGAGGATATTTGGAATTTAGGAGACAATCCGCTCTATACACATTGCCCCATGGATCAGTTGATTAGTCAGCAACCTGATCTCATGCTGAATCTTTCCGCTTCGCCTTTTGATTATACACATGTGGAGGATCGTAAGGCTATTCTCAAGCAAAATGTTTTACGTTATCATATCCCTATACTTTATTGTAATGCGGTAGGTAGTCAAACTGAATTAGTTTTTGATGGAGGATCACTGGTCATGGATAAGCATGCTAACCTGCACCAACAATTGCCACTTTTTAAAGAGGCGATTGAAGTGGTAGAGTTAACAGAGGCGGGTACTTTTCGCGGAACGGTTATTGAAGAAGCTTCACAGTTGCCAAA